>JAHWJX010000045.1 GCA_019348195.1 Pseudomonadota bacterium
CCAGGGCGGCGGTCAGGCGCTTGTCCCAGCCATAGATGTCGTCCCAGAAATAAACGCCGCCCTGGCTGTCGACGAAGCTGGTCCAGTAGAAAAGGTACATGGGGACGCGTTCGGGCAGGGAGACGCGGACGGTTTTGCCGGAGTCCACCGCCGCCTGCATTCGCTCGGGCGACCACTCGGGCGTGCCCTCCAGGACCAGGCGGGCGAGCTCCAGCGGACGCTCCAGCCGGACGCAACCATGGCTCAGCAGGCGCTCGGCCTGGGAGAAGCCCCCGCGCGAGGGGGTGTCATGCAGGAAGACCGCGAACTCGTTGGGGCTGTCGAACTTGACCCGCCCAAGGGCGGAACGCGGGCCCGCCGCCTGCTGCAGCATGGGAAGACCGCTCTCATAGCGGCCCACCACCTTGAGCCCCTGGCGGGCGAGATAGCCCGGGTCGCGCTTGAGCCGGGGAGCGATCTCGTTCTTGACGATGGACGATGGCACGTTCCACGGCGGGTTCAGCACGATGGAGCTGATGTCGGCCGTCATCATCGGCGTCTGGTGCTTCACACCGCCGACGACCACGCGCATGGTCTCGTGCGGGCGCCCCTCCCGGTAGTAGTCGAGCATCGCGGTGGGCAGGTTCACCTCGATGCGGTGCGTGGGCAAGGCGCGGGGCAGCCAGCGCCAGCGTTCCAGGTTGGCCTGCAGCTGGCGCGTGCGCAGCTTGGGCGAGACGTTGAGCTCGGCCAGGGCGCCGTTGCCGATTACGCCGTCGGCGCCGAGGCCGCGGCGCGACTGGAAGCGGCGAACCGCGTCGGCCAGGGCGGCGTCGTACATGGTTCCTGAGCCGGATCCCACCGCATAGCCCTCCGCGGCCAGGCGCTTGCGCAGGGTGGGGACGCGGGGGTCCGCCACGCCCGGGCGGATGGAAGTGCCCGTGGCGGAGAGCGTGGGCCAGCCGCCGGCGTCGGCGACCTGGCGATATCGCGAATAGGCGCCCTGGAGCGCCCGGTATCCGGCGTAGGGCGGCGGCAGGGCGGCGGCCCAGGCGTCCAGGCGATCACCGGTCAGGGCGGCCTGGAGCTCGCGGGCGGCGTCATAGGGCGGCGGGGCCACCGCCCACAGGCTGGACACGCTGGTGGGGTTCACCCGATGGCCGCGGAGCGCGCGGGCGTGGCTGACCACCAGCGCGATCAGCTCGGCCTCGGCCTCGTGACGCTCGCCGGACTGCAGCCGCTCGCGCAGGCCGCCCAGGCGAGGGGCCGGCAAGCCGTGGCTGGGTGCGGCCTCCAGGAGGGACAGCAGGCGGGCTGTCTGGGCGGACTTCAGCGCCGGCATGGGCGGGAGCGGTGGAGGGGCAGGCTCCGGCGCTTCCGGCGCGGGCCGGACCACGGTCGGCTCCAGCTCGGGAGCCGGCGAGCCGGTCTGGGCCAGGGCGGCCGGGCCGGACAACAGCAGGAGGAACAAGGCGGAGCGAGCGATCATGCGGCCACGGTAGGGGAGCTGAGGTACCAAGTGGTTAACCATGATCCGGCCTTTCGCGATGGTCCGCCCTCCCCTGCCGACGGGGGCGGGCAGAAGGAACGTCGTGCCCTGCGCCCCATCATAGCTTCGAACGGCGTTTTCCTGAAGAGCGGCGAAGACGCGCCGGACGGGCGGCGGCCGGACCCGGCCCGATTTGGGTCAATCTGTCGCATTATCGCCCGGGAACCAACAGCGTTCCGCGGGAGGAAGAGGCCTGATTCCTGGGCGGATTGTTGTGGATTACCGCCTGGCCGCACCCTTGCGGCCGTGGCCCGGTCCTTGCAAAGGCCTTCCAGATCAGCGGCTTGGGTGTGGTTTATCTCCCATTAAGGTTTGGGGTTGACCCTCAGGGTCGATCCGAGCCACCCTAGGCTCACTGATTGAGACTACCGGTCGCAGAGTTCGCGTTTACGGCCGGCACAGAAAAAGACCACCGTTCGCAGCCTTGTCGAGAGGGCTGACGGGCGATCTTGTCGGGGGGCGGAAGCCCTCGCCGAATAGGACGCGAGAGCATTGATCTACGAAACACAGGCGCGTGCCAAAGCACGTGCGATGGTTGGCGCGACCGCATTGGGCTCCGTGATGGGCCTGACGTTTTCGGGCGCTTATCTGGCTGGCGGCATGGCGCAGGCCGCCGTCACTACCGCACCCGGCTTCAAGGCCCCGGTTCTAGGGGCCGAGGCGACGCGCCTCGACGCTTCGGACACCTTCTCAACTTCCAGAGTCGAGATTGGTTCCATCTCCGAAGGCAGCCAATACGACGGCCTGACCTCCACCTCACTCACCGCGCCGGCCTCGGAGGACTCCGCGGCCAAGCGCCAAGCGTTTGGTGAGACCTACAACGTGGCCGAGGACGCCGGGTTCCCTGCGGCGGGAGGCGGATCTCGCTTCTCCATGCGCAAGTCGGCCCGTGAACTCGATTGCCTGACGTCGGCGCTCTATTACGAGGCCCGCGGCGAAGGCCAGGCCGGGATGGAGGCCGTGGCCCAGGTGATCGTGAACCGGGCTCGCCACCCTGATTTCCCCAAGAGCCTGTGCGGCGTGATCTATCAAGGCGCCGGCAGAGGCCGGGGCTGCCAGTTCAGCTTCGCCTGTGACGGCTCCATGCGCCGGCGCACCGAAGCGGCCCTGTGGGATCGCGCCCGCGTCGTGGCCGAGCGGGCCATGGACGGCCAGGTCTCTTCGGCGGTCGGCACCTCCACCTTCTTCCACGCGACCCGGATTTCGCCGGGCTGGCGCGGGCTGACGCGGGTGGCCACGGTCGGCCGTCATGTCTTCTACCGTCACGCCGGGGCCCGCGGATCGGGCGCCAACTTCCTGGGCGGCTCTCAGGTCGGAGACTTCGGGGGCGTCGAGCTGGCCGTGGTCGCCGAGCCCAAAGCCGCGCGCGTGTACAAGGTGGCCTCCACTGCGCCGGGGCACGAACGCGCCGGGCGCACGGTGCGGGCCAGCTACCAGGCCGAGCCGGAGACGATCACGCCCTACCGCGTCGCCTACGGCCAGGAAGACACCACGGCGGCTCCGGATTCTCAGCCCACCGAGACCCTGTCCCTGGACGCGATCGTCGACGCGGCGGTCACCTCCTCCTGATTTCAGGCGCTCCGGGTTCAAGGCCTCCGCTCCAGGCGGAGGCCTTTTTCTTGCTTGAGGGGAATCCGATCGCCGGGTCGGGATAGTCCCGCGTGCCGATCTGGAACGTGGCCCCATGGGTTTCGCCCTCTCCGCTGCACAGCTCCTGGCCTTTGAAACCGTGCTGGACGGCCTTGAGCCGGCGGCCCGCGCCCAGGTGGCGGATGCGGTTCGTCCGGGGGCGGTGGCCGCAACCAGGGCCGCCGCCCATTGGCATTTCTGCGCCCCCTCGGCGGCGGCGGCGAGCGCGCTCGGCCAGAACGCCGGCGGGAACCTGAAGCGCGGCCTCATCGCAGCCTGGGCCCAGACGCTGCCCGGTCGGGCCGCAGCCGCCGATCTGCCGGCTGAGGTGTACGCCCTTTATCCCGACTGGACGGACCGGCTGGCGGCCTTTCTGCTGGCGGGCGCGGGCGACTACGACCCGGACTTCTGGGCCAAGGACGTCCGCTTCGTGCTGGGGCTGAGCGTGCCGGCAGCCCAGACCCAGGTCATAGACCTGTGCTCAAGGTTGGGGCCGGGCGAAGTGCTGCGCCATACGCGCGATCGAAGCGATTGGGGCGCGCTGGCGGTCTACGCCACAGCCAAGGGGTGGGGCCCGTGGCTGGAGGTGCACACCGAGTCGCGCCACCTGGCCGACTTCAACGAGGCGGGCTGGGATCGCGCCTGGAAGGCGGCCGCGGCCATCCTGCGCCTGCGGCCCGAGATGCGCGGGGTGGTCGCATCCAGCTGGTTCTACGATCCGCAGCTGGAGACGGTCAGCCCGCGGCTCGCCTACCTGAGGATCAACCCGACCCGGAACGGCGCCTTCATGATCCATCAAGGCCCCGCTGAGACTCACAGCCAGCGAGCCGCCGTCTCTTCGCCGAGCCGGCGCACCCTGATCGAAGCGGGGACCTACACGCCCCGATCCTGGACCGTGGCCTGGCCCCGCGCGGCCCTGCTCCGCTGGGCGGAGCGAGATCCGCTCCGAGCGGCGGCCTGACCGACGAACCACGAAGCGAAGCCTCAACCTCTTTCTGATCAAACCAAGCGCGCCGCAGTAGGAACCGAGATGAAGGAAACCGTCCCGGGCGATCGCGAGACCACCCGCCTGCCCCTTCCGCCGGAGGTCGCACGCGGGTTCGATGAACTCGCCGAGGCGGCGATCGCCCGCAGTGAATTGCGCTGGGGCGAACATTGCTCGGAGTGCAGCTTCCCCTCCTGCTATGCGAGCTGCGCCTTCTACACGCCCCGCGGCGACGGGCATTGTCGCAGGTTCGAGCGGGGGATGGAGCCGCTCGCCGGCCGCCCCGGCTTGCACCGCGTCCGGTTCCGCAAGTGGGGAAAGCTGGAGGCCCGGGGGCCCGCGCCGGTGAGGCCTTTGGGTGAGGTCAGGCAGGCCGAGGTCACGGACCGCCGGGCGGCGGCGCTCTTGAACCTGCCTCTGCCCCATCGCGTGTCGCGCAACCTGACCTGGCGATGGAACGAGCGGCGGACGGCCGCGGCGCACGCTCCGGGGCCGGTCGGAGACGCCTTTGTGGTCGAAGCCTGGGCCGCGGACGGCGGGACGCACCCGTTCACGGTCAGCTTCCTGGAGGATGGGGGCACGCGCATGCACCAAACCTCGTTCACCGCGGGACCGGGCTATTCCCGTCTGGTGGCGTCCGCGGCCGAGATCGGCGCGCACGTCGACCTGTCCGGGCCCTTGCTGATCCAGATCGAGCCGGTGGGTGAAGCCGAGGGTCGCGACGTGGTCTTCGGCCGGGCCGAGTTCATGAGCTTTGCGGGCGCGTCGCCAGCCTCCGTCGGACCGGACGTCACGGCGCCGGCGCCTTCGCCGCTGCGGGCGGCCCCGGCCTCTCTGGCCAAGGTGGTCGTGTGGGACCTGGACGAGACCCTGTGGACCGGAACCCTGGTCGAGGACGGCGCTGCAGGTGTGAGGCTGCGGCCGGAAGCGGTCGAAGCCGTGCATGCGCTGGACGCCCGCGGCGTGCTTCAATCGGTCGCCAGCAAGAACGACGCAGCCGAAGCGCTGGCCGCCCTGGGGCGGTTCGGGCTGACCGACTTCTTCCTGCATCCCCAGATCGGCTGGGGGCCCAAGAGCGCAGCGGTCGCCGAGATCGCACGCGCCCTCGATCTGGGTCTGGACAGCTTTGTCTTCATCGATGACCAGCCGTTCGAGCGCGGCGAGGTGGCGGCGGCGCATCCAGCGGTGCGCCTGCTGCCGCATACGGCGGTCGCCGGCCTGCTCGAACAGCCGTTCCTGGACCTGCCGATCACCGCTGAAAGCGGGCGGCGACGCGCACTTTACCAAGCGGAGGCGGCGCGCCGGACGGCGGCTGCGGCTCTGAGGACGGAGTCGGGCGGGGACGAGGCCTACCTCCAATTCCTCCGGAGCAGCGGAATAGAGCTTCGGGTCGCCCCGCTCACGGCGGCGGACGTGGAGCGGGTCTATGAACTCTCCCAGCGCACCAACCAGCTGAACTTCACCGGCGCCAAATACGCGCGAGAAGAGGCGGCGGCTCTGTCGCGCCCCCGGGCGGGACGGGCGTGCCTCACCCTGCGCTGCGCGGACCGGTTCGGGGACTACGGCCTGATCGGCTTCACAGTGCTGGACCTGCAGGCTGGCGTTATCGACGCCTTCTTCATGAGCTGCCGCGTACAGCGCAAACGTGTGGAGCAGGCCGCCTTTGACTACGTGCTAAGAACCTTCGCGGATCACGGGCATTCGCAGGCTCGGGCGCGCTTCGTGGAAACGGAGCGGAACGCGGCCGCGGGCCGGATGCTCGCGGAACTCGGCTTCGCGCGCGAGCCGGAGGGCCTATGGCTGCGCGCCACGACGGCGGCGGTGGCCGATGCTGACGTGGTTCGGCTTGTGCTGGAGCCCCGGCCCGCCGCGCAGGACCTCCAGGAGGCCGCTGCTTGAGCCTGCTCGACAAGGCCAACAACGCGCTGACCCGGCGGGTTCGGCTCAAGACCGCCCGCTCGCGCCTCACGGCGCCGGTGGCGAGCTTCACCTTCGACGACTTCCCGCGTTCAGCCTGGAAGGTGGGAGGCCCGATCTTGGCGCGACACGCGGCCAAGGCCACCTACTACGTCTCGGGCCGGTTCTGCGACCGGTACGAGGACGGGCTCGAGTACTACAGCCGCGACGACCTGCGCGCCTTGTACGCCGCCGGCCACGAGGTGGGCTGCCACACCTTCTCGCACCGGCGTTCACCCAGGGTCCCCTCCCGTGAGCTGGAGGCGGATTTCGACCGCAATCAGGTCTTTGTGCGCGACACCCTGGGCGATGTCGTCATGAGCAGCTTCGCCTACCCCTACGGAGACGCCTCGCCGCGGACCAAGGCCCTGGCCGGGCGGCGCTTTCCTGTTAGTCGGGGGATCCGGTCGGGCGTGAACGGGCGCACGCTGGACCTGGGCCAGCTCAAGGCCGTGCCTCTGGAGATCCGGAGTTGGACGGCGAAGGCGGTGGAACGCGAGGTGGAGCTGGCGCGCCAGACAGGCGGCTGGATCATTTTCTTCAGCCACGACGTATCGGAGGCCCCCTCCCCCTACGGCGCGACGCCGACCATGCTTGGGCATGCGCTGGATCGGGTCAAGGCGGCCGGGATCGAGATCCTGCCGGTGAAACACGCCTATGCGCGGGCGACGTTCGGCTAGGCGGGTCGCGGCGCGCGCCCGCGCGGGCTAAGCGGACGCGGTGGACGAGCTCCTATCCCTGACGGTGACGCCCGATGAGGCTGGCGAGCGGCTGGACCGGGTGCTGGCCCCCAAGAGCGGCCTCTCACGCGCCCGGTTGCAGGCGCTCATCGGGGACGGAGCTCTCAGCCTGGACGGCGCCGTGCTGACCGACGGCTCGGCCAAGGCGCGGGCCGGCGACTACGTCCTCCTCCTTCCGCCGCCCCGCGCGGCGGAGCCGGAGCCGGAGAACCTGCCCCTGCCCATACTGTGGGAGGACGCCCACCTGCTGGTCGTCGACAAGCCGGCCGGGATGGCGGCCCATCCCGCGCCGGGCAGCGAAACGGCCACCCTGGTCAACGCCCTGCTGTTCCACGCCGCCGGACGGCTGTCGGGGATCGGCGGGGTGATGCGCCCCGGCATCGTGCACCGGCTCGACAAGGACACCAGCGGGGTGATGGTCGTGGCCAAGACGGACGCCGCGCACGCGGGGCTTTCCGCGCTCTGGGCGCGCCATGACATCGAGCGCGCCTATCTGGCCCTGACCCGCGGCGCGCCCGAGCCGCGCTTCGGAACGGTCGAGACCCTCATCGGCCGTTCTCCGAGCGACCGCAAGAAGATGGCCGTGCTCAAGACGGGGGGGCGCCGCGCGCTGACCCGCTACGCCACCGAGCAGGCCTGGGGACCACCGGAACGGCCGCTCGCCGCGCGCGTGCGCTGCCGGCTCGAGACGGGCCGAACGCACCAGATCCGAGTCCACATGGCCTTTCGCGGCGCCCCGTGCCTGGGTGATCCGCTCTACGGTTCCGGCCCCCCCGCCGCGCCCGTGCGGGCGGCGGTGGCGGAAGCAGGTTTGACGCGTCAGGCGCTGCACGCGGCGGTGCTGGGCTTCGTGCACCCGATCACGGGTGAGCCCCTGCGGTTCGAAACACCACCCCCGGAGGACATGCGCCGGCTCGAGACGGCCTTGTTCGCGCTCTAGCCGGCTGGCGCGGTGGGCAGCTCCATCAGCTGCTCCCGCGTAAGGCTCGTCAGCAGGTCCCGGTCCCCGCCGGTCTCCACGATGGAAAGCCCTTGCACCGGCAAGGTGACGTAGCTGCCCGCCGGGGCGCCCGCGACCGCGACGACCAACTCGGTCACCTGCCCGTCGGGACCGCGCACCAGCCGTTGCACGTCGCCCAGATCGCGCCCGAGGGGGTCGACGATGTCGGCCTCCTCCGTCTGTCGGTCCGTGAGCCCCAGGATGCCCTGCAGCGCGGCGGGCGTGACGGACGGCTCGGTCGAGGTCGGGGGCGCTGCGCTCGTAGGAGAAGCGGCCGGAGGAACGTCCTCCGTCGCAGGCTCGCTGTTGGAGCAGGCCGCGGCCCCCAGCAGCATGGAGGCGGTCAGGGTCACAAGTCTCATCGAACGGCTGGCTCCAGGTCCCGGCCCGAACGGGCGGGGACGCGGCCGCGTTCCCCTCCTCCTCCGGATGGAAGGCGGGCGCCTGGCCAGTCCGCGCCCCGGTCTTGCTCGTAAAGCTCGGAGGGGCCGAGCCCGCCGGCGCGCTCAGGACGGCGGCGGAGAGACGGGGCGGGTGGTCGCACCCGGGGTGAGTCGGGGTTATGTTCGCCCGATGTCCCTGGCCGAGACCCTGCCCGAGCTGCCCCCAGGCGCCAACGCCAAGCCCTACAGCGTGTCGGAGCTGGCGTTTGCGCTGAAGCGGACGCTGGAGGACGCCTACGGCTATGTGCGGCTGCGGGGCGAGGTGTCCAAGGTCACGCGACACGCGTCCGGACACGTCTATCTGACCTTGAAGGACGAGCGGGCCTGCATCGACGGCGTGGTCTGGAAAGCGGCTGTGCGCGGGCTCAAGGCCCAGCCGCAGCAGGGGCTGGAGGTGATCGTCACCGGGCGGATCACCACCTACCCCTCCGGTTCCCGCTATCAGATCGTGATCGAAACGCTGGAGCCGGCGGGCGTGGGCGCCCTGCTGGCCCAGCTCGAGCGCCTCAAGGTCAAGCTGCAGGGCGAGGGCCTGTTCGAGACAGGTCGCAAGCAGCGGATCCCAGGAATGCCCTTGACCGTGGGGGTGATCACCAGCCCCACGGGCGCGGTGATCCGCGACGTGCTGCACCGCATCCGCGACCGCTGGCCTTGCCGCGTGGTGGTGTGGCCCGTGGTGGTGCAAGGCGATGCGGCCAGCGGGCAGGTCGCAGCGGCGGTTCGCGGCTTCAACGCGCTCGGGCCCGGGGGCGGCGTTCCTCGGCCGGACGTGATCATCGTGGCGCGAGGCGGCGGGTCGGTGGAGGATTTGTGGCCCTTCAACGACGAGGCCCTGGCGCGGGCGGTGTCGGCCGGGGCGATCCCGCTGATCTCGGCGGTGGGGCACGAAACAGACACCACCCTGATCGACTTCGTCAGCGACCTGCGCGCGCCCACCCCCACCGGGGCCGCGGAGATGGCCACGCCGGTGCTGGCCGAGCTCAAGGCCGCCGTCTCCGACCTGGATCGGCGAATGCATCGTTGCGGCGGCCACGGGGTCGAGAAGCGGCGAACCCAGCTCCTGGCCGCCTCCCGGGGGCTGCCAGGTCGTGACGCGCTGCTGGGACCGGCCCGGCAGCGGTTCGATGGAGCCGCGGGCCGGCTCAAGGCGGCCCTGGCCAGGAACGCCGCCCTGCACGACCGCGACCTGCACGGCGTGGCCGCCCGGCTGCAGCCCGCCCTGCTGGACCGCCCGCGCCTGCTCAAAGCCCAGAGGGTCTCCGATTTATCGGCGCGAATGGACCGGGCCGCGGCGCGGGCGGGCGAGCGGGCCGCCGGGGCGCGGCTGCCGCAGCTGGGCGCCCGGATGGAGTTCGCGCTGGGGCGTCGGCTGCAGGCCGCGGGCGAGCGACTGGAGCGGCTGGAGCAGCTCCGCTGCAGCCTCAACCCCGACCGGCCGCTGGAGCTGGGCTTCGCCCGCGTGCACCGCTCGGACGGTGCGCTGGCCCGATCGGGCGCGGAGCTGGAAGGCGGGGAGGCGGTGCGGCTGCACTTCAAGGACGGCGACCGCGGGGCCGTGATCGACGGAACGCCCCCGCCCCGCCCCGCGGCGCGGCCCAGGACGTCGCGCCCGGCGACCTCGGACCAGGCCGAGCTCTTCTAGGAGGATGCGTCCTCAGCTCTTCCTCGCGGGCCTGTCCGGCCTGATCGGCGTGGCGGTGGGCGCCTTTGCGGCCCACGGCGTGGCCGATCCGCAGGTGAAGGACTGGCTGCGCACGGGCGGGCAGTACCAAATCCTGCACGCCGCGGCGGTGTTGGCCTGTTGCGCCCTGCCGAGCTCGCGCGCCGGTCCGCGAGCGCGGATGGCGGGCTGGCTGTTCCTGGCGGGCGCGTCCGTCTTCTCCGGTTCGCTCTACCTCATGGCGGCGACCGGGGTGCGGGTCCTGGGCGCGATAACCCCGATCGGCGGCGTCCTGCTGCTGGCCGGGTGGGCGACCCTGGCCTGGGCGGGGCTGGGGACCGACGGCGAAACGCGGGCGTGATCGCCTTTCCGCCCCCGCGTATGGTCCGGGCGAACGGCGTCGCGCTGGCGCTGCACGAAGCGGGTGCGGAGAACCGCGCCTCGGGCGCGGCGCCGGTGGTTCTGCTGCATGGCTTTCCGGAGATCGCCTATTCCTGGCGGCGGCAGGCGCCGGCGCTGGCCGCGGCGGGTCGCTGGGTGCTCGCCCCCGACCAGCGGGGCTATGGCGGCTCGGATGCGCCCGAGCCGGTCGAGGCTTACGCCATCGAGGCCCTCACGGCCGACATGATCGGCCTCCTGGACTCGGTCGGGGCGGAGCGCGCCGTCTGGGTGGGCCATGACTGGGGCGGGCTGGTGGCCTGGGAGCTGGCGCGGCGGTTTCCCGAACGCACGGCCGGCGTGGTGGGGCTGAACACCCCCTATCTGCCGCGACCGCCCGAGGACCCGGTGGCCATGCTGCGCGAGCGCTTCGGCGCCACGCACTACATCGTCTGGTTCCAGCACCGAGCTCTTCCCGAGCTGATCTTCCAGGCCGACCTGCGCCGGAGCTTTCGCTTCTTCCTGCGCCGGACCGATGCGCACACCGGCGCCGGGGATACACGCAGGTCCACGGCGGTGCTCGCAAACGCGCTCGACTTTCTCCACCCCAGGCGGGAACACCAACTGCTCTCCCCGGAAGAGCTGGAGGTCTATGTCGAAGCCTACCGCCGGAGCGGTTTCCGCGGGCCGGTCAATTGGTACCGCAATCTGTCGGGAAATTGGGCGCGGTCGCGAGACCTGCCCGATCACGTCGGCCGGCCCGCCTTGATGATCACGGCGGAGCTGGACCCGTTCCTGCCGCCCCAGCTCTCGGAGGGGATGGAGCAGTTCGTGCCCGACCTGGAGCGCGCCTCCCTGCCCGACTGCGGCCACTGGACGCAGCAGGAGAACCCCGAAGAGGTGAACAGCATCCTGCTGGACTGGCTCGACCGCCGCTTTCCACTTGGGGCCGGAGCGGAAACCGCCTAAGCGGGGCCGCCCTCAGCAGCACGCGTTCGTATGGCCTTTTCCGTCCCGCCCGTCCGTCGCGGCCTCCATCCGGAGGTCGAGCCCTTCATGAGCGGCTGGATGACCACGGACGGCCCCCACGAGATCTACTGGGAGACCGTGGGCTCGGACGACGGCAAGCCCGCCCTGGTGCTGCACGGCGGCCCGGGCGGGGCGATCAATCCCACCATGCGGCGCTTCTTCGACCCCTCGCGCTGGCGCACCACCCTCTTCGACCAGCGCGGCTGCGGGCTCAGCCGTCCCCACGCCAGCCTGGAGGACAACACTACCTGGGCGCTGATCGCCGACATCGAGCGGCTGCGCGAGATGCTGCGCATCGAAAGCTGGACGGTGTTCGGCGGCTCCTGGGGCTCGACCCTGGCCCTGGCCTACGCGATCAGCCACCCGGAGCGGGTGAGGGCCCTGGTGCTGCGCGGCGTCTTTCTCCTGGGCCGGCGCGAGCTCGACTGGTTCTATCAGGAGGGCGCCAACATGCTGTTCCCCGACGCCTGGGAGCGGTTTCAGGCCCCCATCCCCCAGGCCGAGCGTGAGACCATGATGGCCGCCTACCAACGACGGTTGAACGACCCTGACCCGGCCGTGCACATGCCGGCCGCGCGCGCCTGGGCTCAATGGGAGGGCGACACCCTGTCCGTGCGCGGGCCGGAAGGCCGCCCGCCCAAGTTCGACGAGGACGCCTTCAACCTGGCGTTCGCCCGCATCGAGAACCACTATTTCTCCAACGGCGCCTTTTTGCCCTCCGAAACCTGGATTTTGGACAACATCGAGCGGATCCGCCGGATCCCGGGCTGGGTCGTGCAGGGCCGCTTCGATGTGGTCACGCCCATGGCGGCCGCCTGGAGCCTGCACCGCGCCTGGCCGGAGGCGGACTTCGAAATCGTCTGGGACGCGGGGCATGCGTCCACGGAGCCTGGCATCGTGGACGCGCTGGTGCGGGCCACGGACGCGGCCTACGCGACGGGATGAGAGCTCATACTGCGGGTCTTGCTTCCCTGCAGGGCTACGCAGGAGAGGAGACGGCGGCCACGGCCGCCTCTTCCGCCGCCTCCTCCGCCGCGACCCGCTCCTCGCCCTCGACCCGGCGCTGGATGGCGAAGCCGATACGGCGGGGTTTCTCCTGCGGCTTCTCCTTTGGAACCGAAGTGAGCAGCACGGAGAGCTGGTTGTAGTGCTGGATCAGGCGGATGGGGCGGCCTTCCTTGTTCTTTCCGTAGAACATGATCAGGTCGGGCCCCCAGAAGCCGATGTCGTCGATGTGGAAGGTCCCCTCCCCCGGCGCACCGGTTAGCCGGCCGCCGATCTCCTCCTGATCCGACAGGCTCTTCTCGAAGTCGCTGATGATCCGGATTAGCCGGTCGAACATCCACTCGGCGGGATTGTTCTTGGACGGCAGCGCCTTGGTTTCGGTTTTGGTTTCGGCCGGCGTGTAGATGGTCACGGGCGTGAGCGGCTGGGAGTAGCCGTCCCACTCGCCTTGCACCGCGCTGGGCGTCAGAGCCTGGGCGGCGGAGTCGCCGGGACGTGCATAGCCGTCGGCTTCGGGCTCCTTGGGCATGCGACGCGCCTCCTTGCTCGGAGCAGAACGAACGGGAGTCCCGGCCGGTTCTCCTAGATGGCCCCGCGGCCGATTTCCGTGAAGCGGTGCACGCGCACGGACAGGATCAGGCCGAAGCCGATCATCACCGTCAGCATCACCGTGCCGCCGTAGCTCAGCATGGGCATGGGAATGCCCACCACCGGCGCCAGGCCCATGATCATGGCCGCGTTGATGAGCACATACAGGCCGAAGGTGGCCGTGACCCCCGTGGCCGCCAACCGTCCGAAGTGGCTGGCGCTCTGGGCGGCGATGCGCAGCGCGGCGGCGATCGCCAGACCGTAGAGGATCAGGATCCCGAACGCACCGATGAAGCCGAATTCCTCCGCGAGGGAGGCGTAGATGAAGTCGGTGTGCTTTTCCGGCAGGAAGTCGCTTTGGCTTTGGCTGCCCAACCCCAGGCCCTTGCCCAGGAAACCGCCGGATCCCAGGGCGATCTTGCCCTGCAGCGTGTGGTAGCCCGCCCCGGAGGGGTCGGTTTCCGGCTTCAGGAAGGTGAAGATGCGCTGCCGCTGATATTCGTGCAGCACAAAGGTGATCATCAGCGGAATGGCCACGGCCCCCGCGGCCCCCAGCGCCGCGATCACCGTCCAGCTGAGGCCGGCGATGAACATGACCGCCGCCCCGGTGAACAGGATCAGGAGTGCGGTGCCCAGGTCGGGTTGGTGCGCCACCAGGCCCACGGGAACCGCGATCATCAGGGCGGGGATGAGCAGCTTGATCGACCAGCGCGCGTCTTCGGCCGAGACGCCATGGTAGAAGCGGGCCAGCGCCATGACGATGCCGATCTTCATGATCTCGGAGGGCTGGAAGCTGAACGGCCCCAGGCTCAACCATCTCTGGGCGCCCATGCGAACGTCGCCCACGGCCTCCACCGCCACCAGCAGCAAGAGTGCGACGACATAGACGGGATAGGACAGCGCGAACCAGACCCGGATGTCCACCAGGGCCAGCACGAGCGTCATTCCCAGAAAGACCGTGAAGCGCAGGATGTGGTTGCCGGCCCAGGGCGTCATCGACGTCCCGCCCACCGAATAGAGCATCACAGCCCCTGCGCCCGCGATCAGGCACAGCATCCCCACCAGGCTCCAGTCGATCTGACCCAGCTTGCCCAGCCCGCGGCCCTCGCCGGGGCGGTTGATGCTGACGGCCGTCACAGCCCGGCCACCTGGATGGGTTCGGACAAGGGCTGGGTGATCAGTTTCTGCATCTCGGGATCCTTGAGCAGGATCACCTTCATGATCTCGCGGGCCTTGGGCGCGGCGGCCAGTCCGCCGCCCACCCCGTGCTGGACGATCACGCTGATCGCGTAGCGCGGGTTCTCGATGGGCGCAAAGGCGACAAACAGGCCGTGGTCCTTGAGCCGCCACACATTACTCTTGCGCGAGCCCGAGCCGTAGTTGCGGACCTGGGCCGTCCCGGTCTTGCCGGCCATCTTGATGGGCCCCAAGCCCAGCTGGCTGTTGCGATAGCCGGTGCCGCCCACCTCCGTCACCGCCGCCATGCCCGCTCGCACCCGGTCCAGGTGCTCCTTCGGAAACGGCAGGTCGCCGAAGGCCGCGCCGCTGGGCTGCTCCACCCCGCCCACCGACTTGATCAGCCGAGGCTGCAGCTTCTTGCGACCATTGGCCAGCCGGGCCGTATAGACGGCCAACTGCAGCGCGTTCACCGCCAGCGCGCCCTGGCCGATGCCGTAGGACGGCGTCTCGCCCGGCCACCATTTGCGCATGTCCGGATGCGGATGGTCCTTGAAATACTCGCGCTTCCAGGCGGTGGAGGGAACGATGCCCTTTTTCTGGCCGTCGATGCCGATGTCGAAAGTCTGGCCGAAGCCCAGCTCATGGGCGACCTCGGCGATGGCGTCGGGACCCACGCGCAGGGCCACCGTGTAGAAGTAGACGTCGCAGCTGTTGCGCAGCGCCTCGTGCAGATCCTGCGAGCCGTGCCGGCCGTGGCATCGGAAGGTCCGGCCGAAGTAGAAGGCCCCGCTGCAATGGACCCTCATCTTCGGGTCCACACCGTGCCGCAGACCCGCCAGGCCCGTCACCATCTTGAAGGTCGAGCCGGGCGCATAGGTGCCGGTGATCGCCTTGTCGAGCAGCGGCTTGCGTTCGTACTCGTTCAGCAGCTTGTACTCGCGGCCGGGCACGCCGCTGACGAACTTGTTGGGATCAAAGGAAGGCGCCGAGGCCATGCAGAGCAGGTCGCCGTTGCGGACGTCCATCACCACGGCGGCGCCGCTTTCCGGGCCGAACATTTCGATGGCGCGCATCTGCGCGTCGGCGTCCAGCGTCAGCACCACGTCCTTGCCGGGCTTGGGCTCGACCGAGCCCTCCGTGTTCACCCGTATGGGGCGGCCTTTCGCGTCCACCTCGACGCTCTGGCCGCCGGGGGTGCCGCGCAGGTCGGCGTCCAGCGCCTTTTCCACCCCCTGTTTGCCGATGCGGAAGCCGGGGTGCAGCAGAATGGGATCGACTTCGCCCTTCTCCCGGGCCTTGGCCACGTCCTTGTCGGACACCTTGGCCACGTAGCCCACCACGTGCGCGAAGGCCCCGCCATGCGGATAGACGCGGGCTTCGTTCATGTCGGCGGTGACGCCCGGCAGCTCCGGCGCGCGGACGTTCACCCGCGCGAACTCGTCCCAGGTCAGGTCGTTGGCCACCTGAACCGGGATGAAATCCGGACCTTTGTTCAGCTCGCGCAGGAGCTGCTTCTGGCGGGCGGCGGTCTCCGGCAGCAGCTGAGCCACCTGGTTCAGGGTGCGAAGGAACTGCTCCTTCTCCGCCTTGTCCACCAGCACGCGGAAGTTGGGCCGCGAGGCGGCCAGCTCCACCCCGTGGCGGTCCAGGATGCGGCCCCGCGGCGGCGTGATGATGCGCAGGTTGAACTGGTTCTCGGCCGAAAGCGTCTTGTATTGTTCGGCCTGGAGCAGCTGGAGCTGGGCCAGGCGGCCCCCCAGCACGGTCAACCCCGCCCCCATCAGCCCGCCCAAGATGAAGGTGCGGCGGTGGAAGGCGCCCTGGCGTTCGTTGACGTCGGCGAAGTTGAGAGACGGTTCGGTCATCGGAAGCGCGGGTCCACGTCCTCGAACTGGTCGATCAGTCGGGCCACCAAAGGATACAACAAAGCCGTAACAAGCGCCTGCGACAGGACGGCCCAGATGTGGGGCCGGACCCGCGCGTCCAGGGTGGTGAACAGATAGGCGGCCCCCAGCGCCACCGCCACGGTGGCCACGTACCAGGCCCAGGTGGCGGCGTAGCCCTGCCCGGCCATCAACGGTCGCGCAAAGGCCACGCCCCCGTAGGCCAGCAGGAGGCTTAGCGGCCACAGACCCAAGGGCGCGCCCCAAAGCAGGTCCAGGAACAACCCCAGGAACAAGAGCACGATCGGCGCAAAGGCGGAGGGTCGGATCAGGGCCCAGGCGAAGGCCAGGCCCACCGGGAGCACGGGCTCCGGCAGGCCGAAGCCGGCGATGCGCAAAGGGACGCCAAGCAGAAAGGTGATCAGGGCCGCCGCCAGCGCGGGCAGGACCAGCCAGGCGCCCGGGTTCAGCGGGCGCGCCGCGCGGGACGATCCGCCCAGCCGTGATCCGCTGCCGAAGCCGCCGCCGAGCTGCCCGCTGTAGCCCCGGCTCATGCCCCGGTTCTCATGGCTCGGTCCTCATGGCGCGGTCGGCCCCACGGCGCGATAGCTGGGGCGCTGCGGCTGGGCGGGCTGGGCCGGCGCAGGCCGGGGGGCGGGCCTGGCCGCCGCGCCGCGACGGCTCGGCCTCGTTCTAGGCGAGCCGGGGTCCGACGTCAGATCGGGCCGCGCCGCCACGCCCGGCCGGTGGGGCGCTCCTCAGGGCGCGACGCCCCCGCCGAGGACGACGGCCGACTCCAGGTGGTGGTGCCAGACCGGCGAGGCACCGGTGGCCGAGCACGTCAGTGGTGCCGCGTCGCCCCGCTCGCGGCC
>JAHWJX010000046.1 GCA_019348195.1 Pseudomonadota bacterium
CGCTCACTAGCCGACGACCGTCGCGCCGTGAGAGCTGAACGGCGACGTCCACCACCCCTCCGACATAGTCGATGATCTCGGCGCGACCGAGATTGGCGCCGCCCTGCAGCACCATGAGCGCGATCTGCTCCACCGCGGCGCGCGGGCTGTCCGCGTGCACCGTGGTGATCGAGCCCGGGTGGCCGGAGTTCACGGCGCGCAGGAAGCTGTAGGCCTCCGCGCCGCGCAGCTCGCCCAGGATGATGCGGTCGGGCCGCATCCGCAGTGAGGCCTGCAGGAGATCCTCCGTGCTGACCCGGGCCTCGCCCAGGCCGCCACGCACCGCGATCAGGCCCACGGCGTTGGGGTGGTGCAGCCGCACCTCCGGGGTGTCCTCGATGACGATCAGCCGCTCGGACCGGGGAACCTCCTTGACGAGGGCGTTCAGGAAGGTGGTCTTCCCCGTCGAGGTACCGCCCGAGACTATGATGTTCTTCCGAAGCTGCACGGCCGTGCGGAGGAACCCCGCGACGTCCCCGGTGTCCAAACGTTGCTGCAGGTCGCGATCGTCATCGGAGGGCCCGTCGAGCCGCACGCTGCGGGCCCCGTCGAAGGCGGAAGCGGCGGCGTAGTCGTCAAGGCCTAGGTCGGCCACCACGTGACGCCGGATGGCTATAGCCATGGGGCCCCGGGTCGCCGGGGGAGAGACGATCTGCACGCGCCCGCCGTCCGGCAAGGTGGCCGCCAGGAGCGGGTGCTCGCGGCTGATCCCCTGATGCGTCGCCGCCGCGATTTGGCCGGCGAGCCGGCCTAAGGTCTTCTCGTTCAGCTCGGGCGCGTCGAACCTCTCGGCGCCTCCGCCGATCGTCTCCACCCACACCTCGCCCGGGGCATTGATCAGGATGTCGGTGACGTCGTCCCGCTCGAGCCAGGCGGCGAGGGGGCGCAGATAGGCCTCGAGGTACACCCCGCGGTCGGTCGAGTGAAGGTTCAAGCTACTGCACCGTGGAGAAGTCGAGATCCCGGGCGACGAAGATCCGAATGGGCGTGCCCTGCACCACCTTGATGGTGGGCGAGATATTGGCCGGACCGACAGAGGAGGCGATCGCCGAGGCGTCCTGGCCGGAGCCGATGGTGATCTGGGTGCTGGGACGTTGGGTCAAGGCCCCAACCGCGCCGTTGATCACGGACAAGAGCGCCGACCCGCCGAACCGTTGGAAGAAATGGCGGTCGACCTCGCCCGCCAGCCCCGCACGGCCAAGCGGATCGGTGGCCGAGGAGGCGATCTGGACGGAGGCTCCGTCCGGGCGAAGCAGGCGCGACCAGATGACGAAGGCGCGAGACTGCCCGACGGCGACCCCGCTGCGGTACTGGCCGACGACGCGGCTGCCGCGGGGAATAAGCACCGTCTTCCCGTCGAAGCCGCGAACGTCCCGGCTGACCACCGCACGCGCAAACCCGGGCAGGTCCGAATTCAAGGCCGTCTCCAGCACCGCGTTGATCGTCGCCCCTTGCGGCACGGTCAGCGTCTTTTCCCGGAGCATGGTGGCTCGGACCTGCTGGGGCTCATCCGCTCCGCCGATGCGCTCCGCGAACTGCTCGTCGGCGTTCAGGTCCCGCCGCGGACCTTGAGCGGCCAAGGCGGCCTGGGCGGCGGGTCCGGCCGCTGCGGCCGCCGCGGCCGCAGGCGCCCCGGAGGCGCCCGGGCCCAGATCGACCACCAGGGTCGGCGAGCGCCGGCGCGAGGCCGGGTCGGCCGGCGCCGCGGGCGGGGCCCCCGGCGCAGGGGGGGCGAACACCTGCTGAGGCGCGGGGGTGTAGGGCGGGACGTATCCCGTGGGCGGCGGCGGTGGCGGCGGCGCAGGGACGGGTTGAATAACGCCGACGGGGGCGGGCGGCGTTCCCGGTTGGGCGAATACGGGGGACCGCGCCGCGGCCTCGGCGGCCAGCACATCCGGCGGGACGTTCGTGGTGGAGGGGCCTGCCGCAGCGCTCGCCACGCTGACCGCGTCGCCCGGCGACGGTCGGGCGGCGTTCTCGACCCGGCGGGCGTTCAGAACGAGAAGGGTGACAAGGGCGAGCAAAGCGGCCCCGCCAAGGGCGATCCACAAGGCGGCGTTGGAGGGACGCCCGGCGACCTCCGGGCGTAGTTCCTCGACAGCAAGGCTCGGCTCCTCCAGCGAGCCTGTCAGGCGGGGGTCGCCGTCCGGGAGAGCTGAGGCGGGGGGAGGTCTCACGGGAGGGCTCCCGCCCGGACGGCTTCGCGGGCGGTCTTGGCGTCGGCCGGACGCGGCGCCTCCGCGCCGAGCGTGGGCTCGCGCCAGCCGTCGTTGATCAAGGTGGTGACCTCTTTTCCGTTGCGCAGGATGAATCGAGGCGCGACCTGCTCGACCACCAGGTAGCCGTCCCGGACGCCGTAGTTGACGAGGCTCTCCGCGCCGTCGGCGGCCAAGAGGAACAAGGCCGGGGTCGAGGCGCCGTCGGGCCACTCGAAATAGGTGAAGGCTCCGTCGTCGAACACGCGGGAGGGCAGGGCGGCCCGGGAACCGGTGTAGCTGTAGGCGGTGTTCCGCCGTTCGGGAGGGGCGAGCTCGACCATCTCCGCCAAGACCGGCGCTTCCTCCGGTGGGAAGGTGAAGCGCACAACATAGGGAATCTCGCCGGAGCGGGAGGCCGAAGGCCGCCCGGCCGTTAGCTCGAAGGCGTAGCGGCGGCGGTCGGTGACCACCGTCATATTGGTGGACGCGTTGTTGGCGATGGGCTTGAGGAACAGCAGATTCGCTCGCTTGTTGGGGGTGACCTGCCAGGCCAAGGCGTCGCCTATGGAGACGTTCTCGATGCGCTCGTCGGGACCGAACTCGAGCATCATCTGATATCCATAGGCGCCGCGAAGCGTGACCACCTCCGCAGGGTCGTAGGCCACCGTCTGGATGCGGGGATCGATCGAGCCGGGCCGAGGGAGCTGACCGCTCGCCGCAGGCGTGGCGATGAGGAGCAGCGCGGCCGCCGCGGCGATGGGCGCTTTCCGGCTCATGGGACGATCCTCCCGGGCGCGGGCTGCGGCTGCAGGGTGGGAACGGGCGGCTGCGGCGGAGCCACCGCCGCTGCAGGCGTGTCCGCGTCGCGACGGTAGCTTGTGACCTGGAATCCCAGGGGATTGATGAAGCGGTCGCCGTTGCTCATAGGCGCCCCCGTGTATCGGAATGCGATCACGGCGGTCCAACCCTGCTCCTGCCCGGTGGCCGCGCCGGCGTCCCGCCGCGTGGTGTCGAAACGGACCAGCGCGGTGGTGGGCGTCAGGAGGGACACGCTCTTGACCGTCACCGCCACCACGGCGGAGGCGGGATAGATGTTAAGGGGGCTTGAGGGATTGGAGCGCTGCATGTCGCGCTGATAGGTGCTTTCCGCCACACCGGAGGACCAGAGCAGGACCTTCTGATAATTCTCACGGAGGTCGGTGGCGTCGAAGCTCTCCCGCGCGATGACATACTGGACCAGGAACGACTGGGTCAGGGCCGCGTCCTCGGTCAGAACGCCGCCGGGCTCCAATCCGCGCACCGTCTCCACATAGCCGCTCTGGCGATCCACGGTGATGGTGTAGGGCACCACCGTCTTTAGGGGCGCGAGGAAGGCCAATGCCAGGGCCTCGAGGACCGCCACCGTGACCGCGGCGGCCGCGACCACCCAGGCGACCCGGCGCGAGGCCCGAAGCGAGCCGTGCACGTCGTCCGCCCAGGTGGCTCCTTGTTCGTAGACGGCCTTGCGGTCGCGCGTCTGTGCCGCATCGCCGATCATGAAGCGCTCCTGACGCCGTCACGCACCGGGCGGGGCTGGGCCCTGCGCCGGGAGCTCTGGCCTAACCGCGACTCTGGGGGGGCGACGGAAGCAGAGGCTCCACGATCGCCGGCGGTTACGATCGTGGTACGCCGATCCGAGCCTGCCCCGACTCCGCCCTCGTTGGAGAAGGCTTGGGCGAGGCTCGTGCTCCCGCGCGGGCCTTCGACGAAACCACGCGGGGTCTGGGCGAAAGCCTCACGCCGGTCTGCCGATGCGGCGGCGGCGGCCACCCGGGCCGCCCGCGTTTGTTGAGCCGGCGCGGCGGCGTCCGCCGCGCCGGCGCCCGATTCCTCGACCCCCCTCGCATCCCGGCGTTGCGGGAGCTTGAAACCCGTGGCGATCATCCCGCCGGCCACGATCAATCCGGCGGACACGCCCGCGAACACCAGGGCGAGGAGGAGGACGCTGTAGACGGGCCCGAGCGGGTAAAGGTTCTGCGCCCGCAGCTCGTTCATCTGCAGCAGCACCGGCTCGAGCATGGTCAAGGCCACCCCCAGCAGCAGGGTGACGGCGAGGGGGGCAAAGGCGAAGGCCAAGCTGGCGCGGAGCCAGCCCTCGAAGACCCCGCGCGTGGCGTCGAAAAGGAGAAGGACGATGAAGATCGGGCCTATCGCCAGGAGCAGCGCCAGGACCACCTTGGCGGCGAGCAGCACGCCAAGACTGGCCAGCAGCAAGGTCGTCGCGGCCAGCGTCAAGGCCATGGCGCCGAAGCCGACGCCGCCAAGCAGGGGCGACGGAGCGGCGGTGGTCGGCACCTGCTTGGCGTACTCCCCCGCGAAGAAGGTCAGGTGATCGAAGGCGCGCTGCAGTCCGTCGAAGACGTCGCCGCGAAACGCAGAGCCTTCCGGCTGCACCGCCCCGAGCATGCCGCTGGCCAGCTGAGCCGGACCCTGGAAGAGCGCGTTGTAGACCAGCCCCTGGTAAAGGTCCCAGCGCGTCGCGAGCGCCAGCACCGCGCCCAGCTTGATCATCGTCAAGGCCAGGTCGCTGATCCGCAGCTGAGCCCGCCCCAGCAGCAGCCGGTAGCCGAAGATCGCCACGAAGATGGTCAGGAGGCTGGTCAGCACGGCCGAAAAGGCGCCCGAGGGTTCGAACAGACTGGCGTAACCGCTTCGGACCAGTTGCTGCACATTGCAGTCGACCACGGTCAGCATCCCGCGAACCAGCGGGTCTTCGGGCGCGGGAACGGGGCAAGCTCCCGCCATCAGGCGGCGGTGTCCAGCAGCAGGGGCAGCCAGTCGCCCGGCGCGTCGCCCACGGACTTCCGGATGTCGTCGAGGCGTCGCACGGTTCCTTCCCGCCCGGACAGGACGGTCAGCAGTTCGGGCATGCCCGACAGATTCAGCCGGGCCACGACGCTGTCGTTTCCGTGCTTGATCAGAAAGCAGCGCGCGGTGTCCGGCAAAGTGCGGATCAGGTCGAACTCGTGCGAGGTCAGCCCGAAGCCGCCGCAGTACTCGGCTTCCTGCGCCTTGGGGTTGACCATGAAGATCTGGGTCGCCGCCTGCTCGATGATGGCGCTGGAGATCTTGCTGGACAGGGCGTCCTGCGCGCTTTGGGTGCCGAATCCGACGATGCCGTTGCGCTTGCGGATGGTCTTCTCCCAGTCCTTGATCCGGCCGATGAAGACCTCGTCGTCGAGCGCCTTCCAGCCTTCGTCGATGACGATCACCGTGGGCGCGCCGTCCAGCCGCTGCTCCACCCGGTGGAACAGATACATCATGGCCGGGGTACGCGCCGCCGGGTCGTCCAGGATCTGGGTCATGTCGAACCCGATCGTGCGCACCTCGAGGTCGAGCGCGTCGTCCGCATTGTCGAACAACCAGGCGTAGTCGCCGCCGCCGTACCACGGCGTCAGTCGGGCGGCTATGTCGCCCGCCGTCGGGCGTCGCCCTCCGCGGAACAGTTCGGCGAAGTAGCGCAGGCGACGATACTCCTGCGGCTGGGCGAAGTTGGCGTCCACCGCTTCGGAGATCTTGGCCCGGTCTTCGGCGTCCAGCGGTTCGCCCCGCGAGGTGACGAGTTTGGTGGTCCAGTCCACCAGGAAGCGCCGATTGATCGGCTCGTCGGCCAGCAGCAGCGGATTGAGCCCCGTCGGCTGTCCCGGGCGGAGCACGTCGTAACGCCCGCCGATCGCGCGCAGGAATATCTCCGCACCCCGATCCTTGTCGAAATAGACGGTGCGCGGCGAAATCTTCTGCGCCTGGGCCAGCAGGAAGGCCAGGACCACCGTCTTACCCGAACCCGATGGGCCGATGATGGTGAAGTTGCCGAGGTCGCCCTTGTGAAAATTGAAGTAGTAGGGCCCCGCCGAGGTCGTCTCGAGCACGGTGATCGCCGGACCCCAATGGTTGTTCGCCGCCTGGCCCGTCGGAAAGCTGTGATAGCTGGCCAACCCTGCAAAGTTGCCGCTCGAGATCAGCGCACGCCGCGCGATGAACTTGAAGTTGCCGGGGAACTGGGCCCAGAACGCCGGCTCCAGGTTGACGTCCTCACGCACGGCGATGACGCCCAGCTCGGTGAAGGCCGACTGCACATCCGCTGCGGCGTTGTTGAGCGCCTCCAGCATCGGCGCCCTGACCATCACGGTGAGGTGATGCTCGCCGAAGGTCGAACGCCCGGCGGCGACGTCGTCCTTGGCGGTCACCAGGTCCCGACGCAGGCTCAGCGCCTCGTCGTCGGCCGCCCGCATCCGGCGCAGCGCCAGGTTCATGCGGTCGAGCGTCATCTGGCGGTCGACAAAGCCGAAGCTTTCGGTCAGCACCATCTCCACCGGCAGGCGCAGCAGGTCGTCGAGCATCCCCGGAGCGCTTGTCCCCGGATAATCCTTGACAGACACGATGGCCCCGAAGCTGCGTTCCAGCCGACCGGCACGGCCGAATTCGATGGCGTCGGCGCCGAAACTGACGCGGCGATAGGGCAGGTAGTGGCCGAGGTCCGCCTCCGGGACACGCACAGGCCGGCTTTCGCCGTTGAACAGCAGCGAAAGGAACTCCAAGGGTTCTGAACACAAACCCTGCGCACAATCGTAGGCGGTGAGCAGGCGTGCGCCGTAAGGCTCCAGCGCCGACAGCAATCCATCGCGCGCGCCGTTCAGGGCGCTCTGGTCGCGGGCCAAGGCCGCCGCACGCTCCTGCCGGTCGCTGGCGCCGCGCGCCGAACGGAGCAACTCCTGCAGAAAACCCGCACGGCCCTGCAAAGGACGGCGGATCAGCGTCAGGAAGAGGTCGTTCACATAAAGCTTGCGCGCACCGAGCCGGGAACGCCAGGCCTCGTCCAGCACGCGGCTGAACGGGTCGGGATAGTCGCCTTCGAGCTGGGGCTCCACCTCGCGGCGCACGATGTGATGGTAGAGGGCGAAGCGTGAATTTGCGACGCCCCGCAACATCGTCTCGCGGACCGTCTTGCGATAGTTGAGCTCCTCCGTGTCGGCGGTTTCGAAGGGGAAGCCGCGCAGGTGCAGGATCTGCATCAGCCGTCCGTCCCGCAGCTCCAGCGTGGCGTCGTCCACGTGGCGCGCGTAGGGGAGCCGAGCGCCCGCGGGCTGCTCCTTTTTTGGGTCGGGCCGGCCGGCCGTGGCCTGGGAGGCGGTCTGAGAGCGGGCCATAGCTAGGGCGTGTAGGAGTTGCAGCGCCAGAAGGCGATGTTCTTGACCCTGGGGCACCGACTCACGCGGACGAGCCACAGGTCGAAGAAGCGCGGTTCCTTGAGGCAGCCGAAATAACCTACGGCGTGGATCACCAGCGCCGCCAGCAGCGCCCAGAACGACTTGGTGATCAGGAACAGCTCGACCGTGACGACCGCATTCAGCACGAAGTAGCTGTAGGTCACCCCGGCGAACATCTGTGGGCGGGTGAGCGCGCCGAAGACCAGGTCACGTTCGAGCTGGGCGCCGGCCATGTTCAGCCGCCCTGCGAAACGGACTGGATCCCGGCTACGATCGCGCTCGCGCCGAAGACGATGAAGCAGCCGAGGATCACGGTCGCGCCGCGGCGCCAATCGATGCGGCCGGTGAGCATCATCAAGCCGACCGCGCCTACGGCCAGGACCGCCAGCGCGGTCGCGACATTGCCCAGCAGCGTGCCCTGGAGCCAGTTGACCGCGGACAGGATCGGATTGGAGCCCGCGGGATCCAGCTGCACTGATTGCGCGGCGGCGGAGCCGGCCCAGGCCGCGACAGCCACGCCAAGCGCCTGCGCCGCCGCCCGCACAATGCCGTTTAATGCCGTCATGAACTCCTACTTCCCGGGAGCGATGGTCACCACCGCCGAATGCCGGCTGAGCCGCTCCAGAACGGCCGTGACGTAATCGCGTGTTTCTTTGTACGGCGGAACGCCGCGGTAACGGTCCACCGTAGCTGGACCGGCATTGTAGGCCGCCAGGGCCCGGACGAGGTCTCCGTCATATCGACGCAGCATGGCGCCGAGATAGGTCGCTCCTCCGAGCAGGTTCTGGCGCGTGTCATAGGGGTTCACGCCGAGGTCGCGCGCGGTGCCCGGCATGAGCTGCATTTCGCCAATCGCCCCCGCCCGGGAGACCACGCCGGGCCGCAGCCGCGACTCGCTCCAGGCCACGGCTTCGACGAGTTCGGGGCTGAGCCCGTTCGCCCGCGCGGCGTCCGCCAATGCGGCCATGATCGCGCCGGACGCCGGCGCGGGGGCGACCTTGGCCGCTCGCCTGGGCGCGGGTTCGTCACGAAGGATCGGTTCGCCGCCTTCCGCGTTGAAGACGGTGGGCCTGTCATAGACGGTGACCTGACCGGCGTCTCCGATTTCAAGCACCTGAGCCGTCGCGGCCCCAGAGGTGAAGCAGGTCATCATGCCGCAAGCGGCGAGCGCCGCGCTCAAACGGCCGACGTTTAGGTACAACGGATATCATCTCCGGAACACAGGCGCCCACCCTAGCCCGGGATCACCACGAATAGAAGTGGCGGCCGCGCCAGGCCCGTGCGGGTCGGGGTTCAGCGCACGGCGGCCCGCGGGAAGCCCCAGGTCAGGCTCGAAAAGGTCGTGTCGAAGTCGCCGCGACGATCGCCCTTGATCGGCTTCGTCCAGACCACGTTCAGCAGCCAGGACCCGGTTCGCGGGGGGGTGAAGACCGCGCGCCCGGCCGCGTCGGTCCGACGCATGGCGACCGGCTTGGCGTCTGCGTCCAGGTTGGTCAGCTTGACCAGGGCGCCGGGCAGGAGGCGGCCTTCGTAGAAAACCCGGACAGGCAGGGCGTTGGAGGGCCCTGGCGCATAAGGGTTGCGCTCCGGCACGATCTCCAGCGTCAATCCGATCGGCCGGGTGACATGGGGCTGGGGCGATCCTGGTGGGCCGACCTGCACCAGGGCCTTGGCGCGGCGGCTGTAGATCTCCCGTCCGGCCGCGTTGGTCGCTCGCGCGCGGCTGCGGATCGCCAGGGCGGGCGTGAGGCCCTCCTCCTGCAGATAGTTGTTGAAGCGCACCGCGGGGAGTTCGCTGGCCGAATGGATGCTTTGCATGGCGATGATGTGGACCCCTGGCGCGCCGAAGCTGAGGCCTGGGATCTCGGCCGCGACCCGACCTTTGAGTCCGCTCATGAGATCGGACGTCCCGGTCGGCCCGACGTCCTTCAGCATCACCACCCGGTCGGCGGCCACGCCCCAAGGCGCACGATCCGCGCCGTGCCCGACCAGGATCGCAACGGGCACGGAGGTTCGCACCGGGGCCCAGAACCGCTGCGGCTGCAGCCAGAGATCATGCGCGGCCGCTGTCGCGGCCCAGGACGCGAACAGCAGGAGTGGAACGATTACGCGCATCAAAGGGTCTCGCGGGGACGAGCGGCTGGGCCGCACGGGGCGGCAGCATGGCCCGGCCGGACGGCTTCGACAAGGCGGCGAGACGCGGCGCTTGACCCGCGCCGCCTGCACGGGGGAGACAGCCCCATCAACCCGGAGTGGGTGAATCGTGACGGTGTGGGGTCGCTCCAAGCTGCTGATCTGCGGAGCCGTGCTCGCACTGGTCAGCGGGGAGCCTGCGTGGGCGCACGACGAGTCCGGCCTGGCCGGCGGTTTCCTGTCCGGGATCAAGCATCCCGTCCTCGGCGTCGACCACTTGCTGGCCATGGTGGCCGTGGGCTTGTGGGGCGCGGTGCTTGGCCGACCGCTGATCGTCGCGCTGCCGGTGATCTTCCCCGGCTTCATGGTGGCGGGCGGGCTGCTCGGGATCGCGGGCGCCCCCATGCCGCCCATTGAGATCGGCATCGCCCTTTCGGTGCTGCTGCTGGGGGCCGCGATCGCCGCCCGCTTCGCCGCGCCCGTTTGGTTGGCCTGCATCCTGGTGGGCGTGTTCGGCCTGTTTCACGGCTACGCCCATGGCCAGGAACTGCCGGCCGCCGCGGATCCCGCCGCATACGGCCTGGGCTTCGTGCTGGCGACGGGCGCGCTTCACGGCGCAGGCATCGGCATGGGCGTCCTGAACGGCAGGCCCGGCTCGCGGTGGGCCGTGCAGGTCCTGGGTGCCGGGATCGCGGCGGCGGGCCTCTACTTCATCTTCAGAGCGGTCGCCGGATGAGCAGCGCTGCATGGGCGGCTGGGGTCCTGTGCGCCGCGCTGGGGCTGGGCCTGGCTTTCGCCGGATTCACGCGCGCCTTTTGGGCGGGCTTGGCGCTCCTGCTGGGAACGGCCGTCCTGGTTTCTACGGTGGAGGTGGATCCTGCGGCTGGCGAACTCGCTGTTTCTGGTTGCTGGGTTGCGGTGCTGTGCGCCGCCGTCTGCGTGCACCTCCCGCGAGGACTCATGGTTCCGGTTGCGCTCGCGCTATGCCTTTCAGGCGGGACGCTTTCCGGGCTGGCCGTTGCCGGCGCGGGCCGCCCCGCGGACCTGGTCGGAGCGCTGCCCTGGGCTTTGGCGTCCCTTCCCGGGGCGTGGCTGGTCGCCCAGGGCAAGGGCTTGGTCCTCAAGGTGGTGCTGAGCTGGTTCGCGGCGGCGGCGGCCCTGAGCCTCGGGCTGCTCATGACGCCCACCCTGGGCTTCGAACCCGACCACATGGGCTAGTAGCGCTGCACGGAGCCTCCCCGAGCGCCTCCCTTAGCGGTGAACGCAGCGGGGGGCGTCGCGACGGGCGCGGGCAGAGTGAAACGAACCGGGGGGTGGAGGTCGCGGTCGAGGCGGCCGGCGCATCCACGCCGCTAGGCCAGCCGGAGCTCCATCCACACGTCGCAGCGCTGGTAGTCGGAGGGCGGCGCGGCCCCTCCCTCGATCTCGCGGAAACCGAAGGCGCGGTACAGGCCCAGCGCAGGCGCCAAGCGGGCGTTGGTCTCGAGATACAGCCTGGGCGCGCCAGCCGCGCGCGCGGCCTCCACGCAGGCCTGCATCAGACGCCGGCCGAGCCCGGCGCCGCGCGCCGGCTCCGCAACCGTCATCTTGGCCACCTCATAGCCCCCGTCATCCATGGGGGCCAGCGCCACGCAGCCGACCGCCGCCTCGCCGTCCTCGGCGATGAAGATGCGGCCTCCTTGAGCGAGGATGGCGCCTTCGGGATCGTCGAGGGCCTTGCGATCCTTGGGCTCGATGGCGAACCAGCGGGTGATCCAGGCTTCGTTGAGCGTGCGCCAAGCCTCCGCGTGACGGGGCTCGTAGTCGATGATCCGCATGTGTCGATCATCTCCGGGGCGCCGTCGCGGTCAAGCCTGGCCGGCGGCGGCCGGTCCCGTGACCGGGCGTCCAAGCCGCCCGGTCGGTTCAGGCGCGCTAGCGCTCCAGCGGCGACGACGCGGTGCCGGGGGAGTCGCCGGCGGGCTGTTCGTGCTGGAGACGCTGTTCGAAGCGCCCGAGCAGACCCCATCGCCGCGTCCCCCTCGCTCTGATGGGAGGAGGTGAAACGCGTCGGGTCTATTGCCGGAGGCATGGGAGGACGGGCAGCGGGTACAGGGGCGTTTGACAGCAAAAGGAGATGCTGAAGTTCAATGACAGTAGGGTGCTGTTGCGCTCAACTACGGAGTGTATGCGAATGAAGTTCCAGCCCGAGGTGCTGCAGGAAAGCGTGTGTGTCCGGGACTCCAGGATGCGGCCCACGGACGCCAGAAGACTGTACCTGTCTTGGAAGAACCATTCGGGGTTCGAAAGTGGTCACGCGGATGGACATCGACGATGAAACGAGTGCTGACCTGCGCTCCCACGCAATGTCGAGCCGATGACCGACGCCGGCTACAGGTGGTCCTAGGCAACTCATAGGGTCCCAGCGCGCTTCCCGCGCTGAGCCGAGCTAGCCCTGCGGGGTGCAGCGGCTCACAAGCCAACCCCGGTGACAGCGTCACCAATGAGACAACATGAAGTCGGTCGCTGAGCAGAACGTCGCGGAGTTGGGTGGGGTCGGGAGCGTCCTCAGCCGCCAAAAACGCGACCATGTGGTCTTGGATGAGCTTCTGGAGCGGCTCGCTCAGGCGCGCCCGGACGAAGAGGATCCGGTGCTCCTCAAAGTCCATCGTCTGGTCTTCCCGCATGCCTATGCGGAGGAAACCGTCCTTTGGCCGGTGATCCGGACCGTTCTACCGGACGGTCAGGCGCTCACGCTTCAGGTCGAGGCCGAACACCAGGAGATCAATGAGCTGGTGACCCGCCTGGAGTCGCTGGAGCCGGGCTCGGCCGAGCGCCGGCGAGTGCTGGATCGCATGGTGGACACGCTTCGCAAGGACGTGCGGGACGAGGAGGACGAACTCCTGCCGCGCCTCCAGACCAAGCTCACCCGCGCGCAGCTTCAGCGGCTTGGCCTGGCCTGGGAAGCTGTGCGGCGAATAGCGCCCACCCGCGCCCACCCGATCGTCTCGCGGCGTCCGCCGGGCAATGTGCTGTCCGCCCTGCCCCTTTCCTTGCTGGACCGCTGGCGCGATCGCGTGGACGCCCGCCTGCATCGTGCCGACGACGACGCCGCTCCCGGTCTGCGCGCCCTGAGTTCGGTCCTGGCCAGAGCCTCGCACGCGGTGGAGCAGCTTCCCGGCATTCGGAGCGGAGAAGATCCGGCGACCCGGCGTAAGCGCGGATCGGTTGTCGGCTGGGGCGCGGCCGCGCTTGTCACCGTTGCGGCTGCGTGGACGGTCATGTTGCTCGCGCGCCGCCGACACCGCCACTAGCGTCCCGACGTGATCCGCAAGGGACGTGACCCGCAAAAGACTGAGAGCAGTTCCTTCGAACTCGGCTAGCAGCGGCGGCTTCAAAGTCGGGTTCACGCTCGAGACGAGTCGCCGTAAGATGGACAGCACCACGCTGGCCATTTGCACGGCCACCGCCGCCTTCAGCTCATTTCCGGCCCGATCGCCCCGCACGATCCCGCGTCAGGCTGCGCGACGTAGCCTCGCGGCGTCGGTGAGCGCAGCTGCCTGGAACCCCCACTGCCGCAACAGGCCGGCTCCCAGATTCAAGGCGTACAGCGCAGGACCCATCGCCAGGATCGCAGGAGTGGCGAACAGAACGGGCAGGTCGCCGACGGGCACGCTGGGCGTGCCCGGCCGCATCCAACCCCCGGACGCGCCGGACTCCGCCGACGCAGCGTGGAGTGTGACACCGTCGGAGAGCGGCGCAGGTGCGTCCTGGAACATGCTCTCGCGCGAAAGCCCCGACTACAGGTCGATGAGGTCGCCCTCGTTCGCCTTGAAGTCGAGGATCTGGTCGCGCGCCGGCGAGCGTGGAATCCCCGATGGCGTTGAACACGAACCGGTCCGCCCCGGCTTGGCCCGCCATGCGTCCGCCCCGGAGCCGCCGGTGATCTCGTCGTCGCCGATCCCGCCCCGGAAGTTGTCGTTGCCCGCCTCCCCGAACAGGCGGTCGTTCCCCTCGTTGCCGTCTAGGAAGTCGTCTCCGTCCTGTCCGCTTAGCGTGTCGTTCCCCGCTTGCCGAACAGACTGTCGTTGTCGGCGCCCCCGATAACGAAGTCAGTGCCCGCATCGCCGAACAGCACGTCCCGGCCGGCGCCGCCGTCGATCGTCGCCGTTCTCCCCGCCCATGAAGTCGTCGCCGGCTTGGCCGAACAGGGCGTCGTTGTCGTTCCCCCCGCCGATCCCATCATTGCCGGCATCGCCGAAGAGGACGTCGCGACCGTCTCCCCTGAGCGCGCGAGGTCCCGTCCTCGAAGCTCCAGGTTCACGTCCGCCGGTTATCCCCCGGGAACGGCGAGCGCCTCGTCCTCCGGCGTCTGCTTGACGCCGGTGGCCTTCTCCACGGCGAAGCTGGCCGTGAACCCGTGAACGACCGTGGACACCACAATGGTGGCGGCGATGATGGCCCAGAGTTCGGCTTCGTTCACCAGATCCATGTGGCTGCCAGCGTAGCCGAGATAATAGATGGAGCCCACGCCGCGCACGCCATAGGCGGCGACCACGAACTTGCGTCCACCCGAAAGCGGCGTGCGAGCCAGAGACAGCCAGGCGGCGACCGGGCGCAGTACGAAGATCAGCGCCAGCGCGATGGCAACGCCCGAGGGTGTCAGGGCCGGCAGGAGGGCGGGAAGCGCCGCGCCGAGCCCAATCAGCAGGACGGAGGTCAAGGCGTGCTCCACGGACTCGGAGAAGTCGTGCAGCCGCGCATGAAATTCGTGGTGGGACTCGCTCCGGCGCAGGGTGACGCCGGCTACAAAGGCGGCGATGAAGCCGTACCCTTCCGCCAGTTCGGTAACGCCATAGGCCACCAGGACGCCCGCCAGCGCGATCACCCCCGACTGGGTCTTGGCGAGCGCGTTCTCCCGCGGGATGTCGAACAGTATCTTGCCCAGCAGCCAGCCGATCCCGATCCCGGAGAGCGCGCCGACGACCACGCGATACAGCATGTCGCGGGCCAGCCACTCGACCGCCAGGGCGGGCGTCAGAGCGCCGGCCGCGGCGATGGCCAGCGCCAGGTGCACGAAAGGAAAGGCTAGGCCGTCGTTCAGCCCGGCTTCCGTGGTCAGGGCGAAGCGGACCGGATGCTCGCCACCTTCGGTGGGACGGCCCACTTGGACATCTCCTGCGAGCACAGGGTCGGTGGGTGCCAGAACCGCGCCCAGCAGCAGGGCGCCGGCTAGGGTCATGCCCGCCAGCGCCCAGCCCAGAACGGCGACGCCGGCGATGGTCAGGGGCATGGCGACCGCCAGCAGCCGAAAGGTGGGGATCCAACGGAAGCGGTTCCTGAGCCGGTCGATGCGCAGGCCAACGCCGAACAGCCCAATGATGACGCATACCTCGCTAACCACCTCCCAGGGCTTGGGCACGGTAATGGGGCTGATGGCTTCCGGCATGCCGGGCAGCCAGCCGAAGGCGAGGTAGCCGAGCCCGATCAACAGGGCGGAAGCCGCGGGCTCCCGGCCCGAAACGAACCGGGGGAGCCAGTAGGCGACGATGATCACCACACCCAGCGCCGCAAGCAAGACGTGATAGCTGGAGAACTCGTACAGCTTCAGCTCCGAAACATCGCCGGGACCCTCGACGGGCGCCCCAGTCCTAACCAGCGGGCCGCCTCTTGGTTCTAAGCGGAGCCGTATTCGAAGGTGACTGGCCGATCCGGATCCGCGGGCGCGGAAGAGCCGTGAGGTGGGATGCAAATCACTGCCTGCTCGGCGGCTGAGCGGCGGTTGCTCGCTCTGCTCTCAAGCCTTTAGTCCGTATCCGCCGGGCCGGGCAGGTTTGCCAGACGTGCACCGTGCGTTCGAAGCCAAGGCGGCGCTGATCGATCGGTTCGTGGCCACCCGTTCGCTGAAAGCTCCGAAATCAAGGAGGACTCGCTGAAATTGCCTACTCCGACCTTTTCAACAGAATCCGCGCAAAGCGGACGCGCGACGGACCGCCGCTGACTCGTGGCGGACGTTCGGAGCGTCCGTTTCGGGAGCCGTGCGCGCCGCTCGTCCCGAGCGTTGCGGATGATCGTTGCGCAAGCGTAGTGCGTGCTCATGCACATCCGGGTAGCCGAACCTGCGGACAGCCAGGCCATAGCGTCCATCATTATGCCCGTCATCGTGGAAGGCGCGACGTACGCGCTCGATCCCGATCTGAGGGAAGCCGAGGCGCTCGCTTATTGGCTGGGCGCCGACAGGACGATCTTCGTGGCCGAAGAGGAGGGCGCCGTCCTGGGGGCCTACTACCTGCGTTCCAACCAGGGTGGCGGGGGACGGCACGTCCTGCAGCTGCGGGTATATACGGGCGCGGCCGCCACCGGCCGAGGCGTCGCACGCCGCATGGCGGAGCACTCTCTCGAATTTGCCCACAAGCGCGGTATCGGGCGATGCAGTTCAACTTCGTCGTCAGCGCCAACGAACGCGCTCTGGTGCTCTGGCGATCATTGAGCTTCGAGATCGTCGGCCCATCCTGGCCGACAACCGCGCCCAGGGCGACTTCAGCGATCAGGCGCGGCGGTTCAGCGGCTACACCTGGATCGAGACCCACCCCACCGCTCGGGCCTTCGCCATCCTGGGCGCCGGGCTTGCGCTGGCCGGCGCGGGCGCAGCCTACAGCCGTCGGCGCTAAATCGCAGCGCCACGCGCCGGGGTCGGTCGGGAGGCGGCGCCGACCCTCGGCTCTGGAGCGACAGACCGGGCGCCGTCGCCGTGGGTCTCCCTCGGACGCTCCGAACGTCCGTGTGTGGACGCCCCTTCGGATGCAAGAGTCTTTTGAGTGGTTTGAGCGCGCAGGACAGGTGCTTCCGTGTGTCCGTCCTGTTGGGGCGGCCGTTCACTGCCGCTGGCCTGTATGGAGATCGCGGATCGGGTCCAGACCGCTTTGGCGCGCTGGAGGCGCTCGGACGTTTCCCTGGTTTTCCCGACCCCGTCTCTGACCGTTGCGCCATACCTCTCGTCTGACCTTCCTGCCTCCTGACGACCTCAGGCCGTAGCGGTTACGCCGCCGCGGCCGGAGCTCTGTAGGATCCGCCGTGCGCCATCAGCGCCCAGACGATCCTCGCCATCTTGTTGGCCAGTGCCACTGTCACCAGCATGCGTGGCTTGCGGGCCAGCATGCCGGCCAGCCATGGACTTGCCCGTGATCTATCACGCGCCGCGACCCTGGCAGCCGAGCTGGCGTCCAGGATCAGCAGCCGACGCAAGCTGCGCTCACCCATCTTTGACGTCCGG
>JAHWJX010000047.1 GCA_019348195.1 Pseudomonadota bacterium
GGGGGCCGCGCTGGCGGTGTGCCGGGGCGGGCCGACGGTGGGGACGAACAGGACGAGGAGGGACCCGGACGTCCCGAGATCCGCCCCGGCGCCCTGCCCGGCCACGCTGTTCCAGCGCGACATGTCCGGGCGGGCGAAGGGGTTGGGCGGCGCATCCTTGTAAACCGCGCCCATGAAGTCGACGAACACGGGCAGGGCTGATTCACCGCCGGTCTCGCCCTCGCCCAATGAGCGATTGTCGTCGAAGCCCACGAACACGCCCACCACCAGGTCGGGAGTGTAGCCCACGAACCAGGCGCTACGATATTCGTTGGTGGTGCCGGTCTTGCCCGCCACGGGGCGGTTCAGCACCCGCGCCTTCACCGCGGTGCCGGACTGGACCACCCCTTCGAGCATGCTGGTGACCTGGAAGGCGGTCTCCGGATCGATCACCCGCTCGCCGAGAACGGGGACGCGAGGGCTTTCCTCGCCCGTCCAGGCGTTGTCGCAGCCGCGCGGGCAGTCGCGATCCTCAGCCGTATAGACAGTCTGGCCGTCCCGGTCGTGGACGACCTCCATGAGGTGAGGCGTGATCCGGCGTCCGCCGTTGACAAAGGCGGCGTAGGCCGCGGTCAGCTTGTACGGGGTGGTCTCGCCGGACCCGAGCGCCATGGCCAACTGGGGCTCCATCTTTTCTGTGACGCCGAACTCCACAGCGTCCGAGCTGATCTTCTTCATGCCCACGCTCTGAGCCAGCCGCACCGTCATCTGGTTGCGTGAATAGACCAGGCCGTTGCGCAGGCTCTGCCACCCATAGGAGCGACGGCTGTAATTCTCAGGCGTCCAGCTCTGGCCGTTGGCGCCGCGGAAGGTCACCGGCGCGTCCAGCACACGCGAATTGGGTGACCAGCCGTTCTCAAGCGCGGTCGCATAGACAAAGGGTTTGAAGGCCGAGCCGGGCTGCCGGTTCGCCTGGGTGGCCCGGTTCAGCTTGGACAAGGCGAAGCTGTAGCCGCCCACCATGGCTTTGACGCGCCCGCTCCAGGGGTCAATGGCCACAATCGCCCCGTTCACCTGCGGCACCTGCCTCAGCCCATACCGGCCCCCTCCGACCGGCTCCACCCAGATCAGGTCGCCGGCTCTCAGTCCGGCGCCCGCGGCGGCCCAGCTTACGTCTTCACTCGCCAGCGCGCCGCGTGCTCCGTTGGCCAGCTGGATGGCGGCGCTTCCACCGCTCGTGGTCTCCACCACAGCCGGTCGCCAGGCCGTGCGTTCCGTGGGCTTCTTCGCCTTGGCGGCCTGGGCGTCCCAGCCGGTCAGGGTCGGCGCGCTGCCCCAGGCGCCGCGCCAGCCGTGACGGCGGTCATAGGCCTCGATCCCGTTCATGAGCGCGATCTTGGCCGCGTCCTGCATCCTGGGATCCAGCGTCGTGCGGATGTAGTAGCCGCCTTCGTTGACTTCATCGCCCCACTTGGCCTGGACGGCGCGGCGGCGGACCTCCTCCACGAAGAAGTCCGCGCCGGCGTATTGAGTCGCGTCGGGAGCGTCGCGAACCACCAGTTCGCGCCGTTGGGCCGCACGCGCCTGCGCCTCGGGGAGCCAGCCCAGCTCGGCCATCTCGCCCAAAATCCAGTTGCGTCGGGCGGTGGCTCGCTCCTTGCGCCTGCGGGGATGGTAGTTGTTGGGCCCCTTGAGCAGCGCCGCCAGATAGGCCGCCTCGTCGGGCGTGAGCTGGTCCAGCCGCTTGCCGAAATAGTTGTAGGCCGCCGCACCCACCCCATAGGAGCCGTAGCCGAGGAAGACCTCGTTCATGTACAGCTCAAGGATCTGCTCCTTGCTGAGCGTCTCCTCCAGCCGATTGGCCAGGATCGCCTCCTTGACCTTGCGGCCGATGGTGACGTCGCTGGTCAGCAATACGTTCTTGGCGACCTGCTGGGTGATGGTGGAGCCACCCTCCACCCGCCGCCCACGGATCACATTGCCGACATTGTTCAGCATCGCCCGGCTGATGCCGACGTAGTCGATCCCGCCGTGCTCGAAGAAGGTCCGGTCCTCGGCGGCCATGAAGGCGCGGATCAGCACGGGCGGGATGTCTTCGTATTCGACGATGGTTCGTCGCTCCTTGGCGAACTCCCCGATCAGGCTTCCGTCGTAGGCGAACACGCGCGAAGCGGTCGGCGGCCGGTATTCCGCGATCTCTCGAGCGCTGGGCAGGCTGCTCATCAGGAGGCCCATGTATACGGCCAGCGCCACCCCGGCCGCGCCCACGGCGCCCAAGGTCACCCCACCCGCCGTCGCGAACCACCGCCTGGCACTCAAAGCTGGAACCTCCGCCGGGCGGATTCGGTCCGCCCGCCCTGCAGCACCCTATCTAACCAGATTGTTCTCCTGTTGCGAGAACCAAGCCGGCCCGTTTCGCCGCTCAGCGTGCGGCGTACTGCTCCGCCTGAGCGAAATAAGCGTCTATGCCGTCGCCCACGGCGTCCATCATGGCGGTGCGGTGTTTGGGGTCGGTGAGCAGGCGCTCGTCCTCGGTATTGGTCATGAAGCCCATCTCGAGCAGCACGGCCGGGACGTCGGGCGCCAGCAGCACCACAAAGCCCGCGTCGCGGTGACTGCGGCGCAGCAGGGCGCAGACGTCGTCCACCTCATTGAGCAGGAGCTGGGCGAAGGTGGCGGACTGGTTGCGCGTGGCGCGCTGGGTGAGGTCGAGCAGGATGGAGTTCACCGCCGCGTCCTGACCGGGCAGCTTGACCTCCCCCAGCGATCTGTCGCGCGCCATGACCTTTTTGGCCACGCGGTCCGAGCCGTTCTCGGACAAGGTATAGACGCTGGCCCCCTTCAGACCGGGGTCGCCGCCCGCGTCCGCGTGCAGGGAGATGAACAGGTCGGCGTGAGCCTGGCGCGCAATGCGCACGCGGGTCTCCAGCGGCAGGAAGACGTCCTTCTCCCGGGTGAGCACGACCTTGTAGCCGCCGCGCTGGAGCCGCGCCCTCAGCGCCTTGGCCGCCGCAAGCGTGACCGCGCCCTCGCGGGCGTGAACGCCTATCGCGCCTGGATCCTTGCCGCCGTGACCGGCGTCGATCACCACCACGCGCTTGGCTCCGGCGGCGCGCCGGGGCGCCGAAAGCATCTCGGGCTTGGCGTTTGCAGCCGGCCCGGCCGGGCTGGAGGTGACGGCCAGCTTCGCGGGGACGCGCTTGGCCTTGGGCTTCAGGTCCACGACGTATCGATAGACCTCGACCCCGTCTCCGGGCGGCAAAAGGAAGCGTCGGGCGATCTGGGCGTCTTCGGTCAGGCTCAGCTTCAGCCGCGCCGCGCCCGCGGCCTCGTCGACGGTCCAGGCCGACACGAGGCCCTTGCCAGGGCCGCTGAGCTCCTTGCCCGTCTCCAGGTCGGGCCAGGCCAGGACAAGGCTGCGGGCGCCCTGCCCCTCGATCAGGCGGGCCTTGGCGGCTTGGTCAAGCTCAACCACGACGCGGGTTTCCGAGGCGGTGCCGGCCACGCGGACCTTCATGACGCCGCCGGCGTCGGCGCTGTGCGAGGTGGCGGCCAGCAGCGCGCAGCCGGCCGCGAGCAGGGCTCCGCCCGCCTTCGCCCACCCGCTCGCCAAGAGCCTCAGCGCCCAGTCCAACTCAGCCCCCGATGCCCGGCTTCAGAAGACTATGATCCGGCCTTCTGGTCAAAGGGTTAACAGGGTCCGAACGGACGGGCGGCCCGTTCGCCCACAGTTTCCGCGGGCCGCTTTCCTTTTATGCACGAGTGTTGCACAGTTGCGCTTGCGTGAGGACTCGGCCGCGAACACGCGACGCCGCCTCCCGCTCCACCGCGCCGCCCCCGCCATTGACGGGCGACGGCGCCCTCATCCGATCCGCGCTACGGGTAGCCCCGCGAGCGCGACCTAGGACCCTCGCCATGGGCCGCGCCGCACCCGCCCTGCATCACGACAGCCTTCCCGCCGCGACCTCGCGCGGGTTCGGCGGCCGTGCGGGCGCGCCCCTCACACAACGGCCCCCGGCGTACGACGCCGGCGCGCGCCGCGGAGACATCCATGTCCAAGACGATGCTGATCGACACGGCCCACGCGGAGGAAACCCGCGTGGTGGTCGTGGATGGCCAACGCATTGAAGAATTCGACTTCGAAAGCCAGTCCCGCAAACAGCTTCGCGGCAACATCTATCTCGCCAAGGTTGTCCGGGTAGAGCCCAGCCTGCAGGCCGCCTTCGTCGAATACGGCGGGGGGCGCCACGGCTTCCTGGCCTTCAACGAGATCCATCCCGACTATTACCAGATCCCCTCGGCTGACCGCGAAGCCTTGCTGCGCGAAGAAGCGGAGGAGAACGCCCGGATCAGCAAGAACGGCCAAGGCTCCAGGTCCGCCGTTCGCGAGGTGGACGGCGAGGCCGAAGCCGATTCGGAGTTCGGCGGGGCCGCTGAAATCGAGGACGCCTCCTCCGCGACGGAAGAGGACGAAGGCGACGCCGACATCCTGGAGGCCGCCGCGCGCCAGCGTCGCCGGTTGATGCGCCGCTACAAGATCCAGGAAGTCATCAAGCGCCGCCAGATCCTGTTGGTGCAGGTCGTCAAGGAGGAGCGCGGCAACAAGGGCGCGGCGCTGACCACCTATATGAGCCTGGCCGGCCGCTACGGCGTGCTCATGCCCAATACCGCCAAGGGCGGCGGCATCAGCCGCAAGATCGAGTCCGCCACCGATCGCAAGCGGCTCAAGACCATTGTCTCCTCCCTGGAGGTGCCGCAGGGCATGGGCCTGATCATCCGCACCGCCGGCGCGTCGCGCACAAAGGCGGAGATCAAACGGGACTACGACTACCTGCTGCGGCTGTGGGAGAGCATCCGGGAGGTCACGCTGCAAAGCATCGCGCCGGCGTTGATCTACGAGGAGGAAGACCTCGTGAAGCGCGCCGTGCGCGACATGTATGACAAGGAATACGAGGGCATCTACGTCGAAGGTGAGGAGGGCTACAAGGAAGCGCGTGATTTCATGCGCATGCTGATGCCTTCTCAGGTGAAGAAGGTGATGCTCCACAAGGAGCCCCTGCCCTTGTTCGTGCGCCACAAGGTCGAGGATCAGCTTAGCCAGATCCACTCGCCGGTCGTGCCCCTGCGCTCGGGCGGTTATCTGGTGATCAACCAGACGGAGGCCCTGGTCGCCATCGACGTCAACTCGGGCAAGTCGACACGCGAGCGGGGCATCGAGGCCACGGCGCTCAAGACGAATCTGGAGGCGGCGGACGAGGCGGCGCGTCAGCTACGGCTGCGCGACCTGGCCGGCCTGATCGTCATCGATTTCATCGACATGGACGAGTCCAAGAACAACCGCGCGGTCGAAAAGCGGCTCAAGGACGCCTTGGACGGCGACCGGGCCCGGCTGCAGATGGGCAAGATCTCGCCCTTCGGCCTGATGGAGATCAGCCGCCAGCGCCGCCGCACCGGCGTGCTGGAAGGCACCACCCACGTCTGCCCCTCCTGCCAAGGCCTGGGCCGCATCCGCTCGGCCGAGTCCAGCGCCCTGTCGGCGCTCCGGGCCGTGGAGATCGAAGTCGCGCGCGACGGCGGCGGCGAGGTGGTCCTGCGCGTGCCCACGGCGGTGGCGCTCTACATCCTCAATGAGAAGCGCGCCTATCTGACCCGGCTGGAGCAGATCCAGGGCCTGCGCGTGATCGTGATCACCGACGACGGCCTGGGGCACGCGGACCACGCCATCGAGCGCATGTCCTCCACCGGCCCCGCGCCGCAGGTGGATGAGCGCGCCGCTCTGGCGCCTTCCGTCCACCCCGCCCGCGTGGAGGTGGTCGAGGAAGGCGGCGACGACGAGCTGGACGAAGAGGAGGAGGACGAGGCCGAAGAGACCGCTCCCACCAGCGCCCGGGAGTCGGAGGAGGACGCTCGCGGTCGCCGCGGACGTCGCCGTCGGGGAGGACGGCGTCGGGGCGGCGAGGAACGGCCGGAGTTGCAGGCCCGTCCCGCAGAGGTCGAGGGGGACCACGCCTCCGTCCTCGCCGGCGAGGAGACCGACGAGGAAGGTCGCGAGCGCCGCCGCCGCCGCGGCCGAAGGGGCGGCCGCCGTACTCGCGAGGAGATCCGCACGGGGACCGACCCCTACAGCTGGACCCGGGCCCGGTCACCGGACGGTGCGGACCCCTACGCCTGGTTCGACCCCCTGCCCCAGATCGCGGTCGAGGCACCGGAGCCCGCGCCCCTCGAGGGGAGCGCGCCTGAGCTGACGGAAGCTCGCTTGGCGGCCAACGATCCGGAGCCGCAGGTCGGCGCGGTCCAGATCGACCCCGGCGCGGCGGAGGCTCAGGCCGCCGTCCCCGCTGCGGATGAAACGCCGGAAGCACCCGCCGGCGCAGAGCCGGACGCCAAGCCCAAACGGGTTCGCGCCCCCCGCAAGCCGCGCGCTCGCAAGGGGGCGGCTGAAGAGCTTGCAGCGCCCCAGGCGCCCGCGGCTGATGCGGGCGCCGCCGGCGAGACGCCCGTGTCCGCCAACGACGACCTGGCCGGTCCGGTCCAGCCGGCCGCCGTCGAAGCACCGCAGCCGGAGCTTCAGGCCGAGCCGGCGGCGGCGGCCTTGCTCGAGCCAGAGCCGGAGCCGGCGGCTCCGGCCCTGCCCGACCCGGCTGAAATCTCGGCGCCCCCCGCCACTCCGCGTCGGGGCTGGTGGCGCCGGGGCGCGTGAGCCGCTAGATTGCAAGAGGGGGCGACCCGCCTGCGTTTCTGCCGGCGGCAGCTTAGGAGCTTGCGCATGGCTCAAGGTCCGCGTGACGCCCGTTGGGGCCGCGTTGTTCTCGGTGGATTGGCCGCAGCGCTCGCGCTCGCGCCCGCCTTGTTCACGCCTGGCTCCGCCTCGGCTCAGTCGCTGATCCGCGACACGGAGATCGAGGAGATCCTGCGCGAGGACATCGATCCGATCCTAAAGGCCGCGGGCCTGGAGCCCAAGGACGTCAAGGTGCATATCGTGGGCGACAAGGAGCTTCAGGCCTTTGTCACCGGCGGTCAGCAGATGTTTCTGCACACCGGCCTGATCCTCGAAACGGAGAGCCCCAACCAACTCCTGGGCGTCGTGGCGCATGAGACCGGCCACATGGCGGGCGGACACCTCGCGCGTCAGGGCGAGATGATGCGCGCCGGCCTGAAGCCGATGCTGCTCACCATGGGCTTGGGGCTCCTGTCCGTGCTGGCCGGCGAGCCGACCGGCGGCGCGGCGCTCATCGCCAGTTCCGGCCAGTTCGGCATGATCGACGTGCTCAAGCACAGCCGGGGCAACGAAGGCTCGGCCGACCAGGCTGCGGTGGGTTACCTCCAGCGCTCCGGTCACTCGGGGAAGGGCCTCGTCGAGTTCTTCGACAACTTCCGCTACCAGCAGGTCTTCTCGGAAGCGCGGCGATACAAGTACTTCCAGAGCCACCCGCTTTCCGCCGACCGCATCGCCGCTCTCAGAGCCCCCGTTGAGCGCCAGTCCAACTACGGGAAGGTGGATTCGGAAGAAGATCTGCGCGAACACGCCATCATGAAGGCCAAGCTCGACGCCTTCCTGAACCCGCCCGCCCAGACCTACATCAAGTACAAGGAGAAGGATCCGTCCTTTCCGGCGCGCTACGCCCGTGCGATCGCCTATTACAAAGGGTCCGAGCCAGATCACGCCTTGCGCGCCATCGACGCCCTGATCCGCGAGCAGCCGAACAATCCCTATCTTCATGAACTCAAGGGGCAGGTGCTGTTCGAGAACGGCAGGGTCAGAGAGTCCGAGGCTCCCCACCGCCGGTCGGTGGAGCTCAAGCCGGACGCGCCCCTGCTGCGGGTCAATCTGGGGCGCACGCTGGTCGCCTTGGACGACCCCAAGCGCACCGAAGAGGCGATCGGCGAACTCAACCGCGTGGTCGCAGCGGACCCGGACATGTATGAAGCTTGGCGTCTGCTCGCCCAAGCCTATGACCGCAAGGGGGATCCGGGTCGGGCCCGTCTGGCCTCGGCCGAAGCTCACTTCTCCGTGAAGGACCTTACGGCCGCCAAGGTGTTCGCCATGCGCGCCCGTGAGAAGCTTCGTGCGGACACCCCCCAATGGCGCCGCGCAACCGACATCGTTCTGGCCTCCGATCCCGATGATCGCGATCTGAGAGACCTGGCCCGCGGCGGCTGACGCTTGGCGCCGGCCTCGGGACACCCCACAACAGGGGTCATGCGCACGCTCGCTTTCACCGCCCTTCTCCTGATCGCCGGAGCGCTCGGTCTCGCCGGGTGCCAGCGCACCAACGAGGCCGAGTTCGGCCAACAGGTCCGCGCCTATCTGCTCGAGCACCCGGAGGTGCTGGAGGAGGCCATCCGCAAGCTGGACCAGAACCGGGCCGCCGAGACCGCTGCGGTCCAGACCAAGGCGGTGTCCCAGGCCCGTGCGGCTCTCGAGCGGGACGAACGCGACTTCGTGTTCGGCAACCCCAACGGGGCCGTCACCGTGGTGGAGTTCTTCGACTACCGCTGCGGCTACTGCAAAGCGGTGACGCCCGAAGTTCTGGACATGGTCAAACGCGACGGGAACATCCGCTTCGTTCTCAAGGAGTTTCCCATCCTGCCGGACCGCGACACGGGCACGGTGGGCGTGTCGGAACGCGCGGCCCGTGTGGCTCTGGCCGCCAAGGCCGAAGGCAAGTACATCGAGGTTCATCGCGACCTGATGGCCGAACGCGCGCTGGACGACGCCGCCATCGAGCGGATCATCGAAAAGCACGGAATGGACGCGGACAAGATCGCCGAGAGCGCCGCCGCCCCCGCCATCGACGCCCAGCTCACCGACACCCACGCCCTGGCCCAGGCGGTCGGCGTGAACGGCACGCCCACCTTCATCGTCGGCGGCTCGGTCATCCCGGCCGCGGACCTGGACGCCCTCCGCGCGGCCATCCAGAAGGCGCGCCCCAAGGCCGCCTGACCTGCGGCGTTTGTCCGCGCAGCCGGGGACTTCGCGGCCCCGTCTGCGCGGCCTATGCAGGCGGTCCGCCGCCCCGTTCCCAAGTGAGTCGCATGCCTCTGCACCTGATCAAGCTCTGCGTGGGCGTGGACAGCGTCGACGAACTCGCAGCTTGGCGGACAGAGCAGAAGCGAGCCGGCCGTCTTCCCATCGTCCACACGCGCAACACGCCCAAACGCGCGGCGGAGGTGCTGGAAGGCGGTTCGCTGTTCTGGGTCATCAAGCGTCAGGTCCGCTGCCGCCAGCTGATCACCGCGGTGGACACGCACGAGGACGGCCTCAAGACGCGCTGCGAACTCACCCTCGAGGATGAGCTTGTCCTGGTGGAGCCGCGGGGCAAGACGCCGTTCCAGGGCTGGCGTTATCTGGAGCACCACGAGGCTCCCGGCGATCTGCATTCCGGCATCGGCGCGGAACTCCCGCACGACCTGGCGGTGGAATTACGGGCCTTGGGAGCCTGGTAGAGGGTCTCAACGCCTCGGCCTGATGCGGAAAAGCTTACTCGCCCGTTAGGGGTATTTCGGCCCGGAGCTTGCTCCTGCCGAGGGGAAAGCCGGCCAGCGTTTCAGGATGACGCATCAGGGCGGACCGAGGAAGCAGATGCGCCAGAACTCCGAGGCCGAGGTGGTCGCCCCCCTCCTGACCCCCGCTCCAGCTCCGTTGCCGCCCCTGGCCTGCATCGACGGCCAGGGGATCAATGCCGCCGATGAGGCGCAGGTGATTCGGGCGGTTGTTGAGCGGCTGCGCTCCGGACGCGGCTTCACCCTGTTCACGCTGAATCTGGACCACCTCGTGAAACGGCGCGCTGACGCCCGCTTCCGGGCGGCTTACGCGCGCGCCGACATCGTCACAGCCGACGGGCAACCGATCGTGCGCCTGTCGGCCAGCCAGGGCGCCCTGGTGGAGAGGACCACGGGCGCGGACCTGGTGCTGCCGCTCTGCGCAGCCGCGGAACGGGAGCAGGTTCCCGTGTTTCTGTTCGGCGCCTCCGAGGCCTCGCTGGAAGGTGCGCGCACGCAACTCCTTCAGGGCTTTCCAGCCCTGGAGATCCGCGGCTGCGAGGCGCCCCCCATGGGCTTCGACCCCACGGGCGAGGCCGCCTCCCTCGCCGGCGCCCGCATCGCCGCTTCGGGGGCCCGGTTGTGCTTCGTGGCGCTGGGGGCGCCGAAGCAGGAGCTGTTCGCTGACCGCATGGCCGCGCAGCACGAGAATCTGGGCTTTGTCTGCATCGGTGCGGCCCTGGACTTCATCTCCGGCCACCAGACGCGCGCGCCGAAGCTGTTTCAGCGGACCGGCCTGGAATGGGCCTACCGCCTGGCGACCAACCCGGTCCGGCTGGGCCGTCGCTACGCGCTGTGCGCCCTCCTTTACGCACGGCTGCGCCTGGGCGCGGCCCAGCCTTCGCCAGCCGAGCCGCCGACTTCCTCCTGGGCTCTGAACGCGCAACCGGGCTGACTGGGGGCTGAGACGCGCCTTCCCTGTGTCGCAGGACCCCCGGTTTGAGGGGTCGCCCGGTGGCGTGCTAACGCCGCCACATGATCCCGAACACCGCCCCCGATTTCGACTTCGGCCTCGGCGAAACCGCCGACGCCATCCGCGAGGCCACTGCGCGCTTTTCCGCCAACCGGATCGCGCCGCGCGCCCGCGAGATCGACGAAACCAACGAATTCCCCCGCGAGCTCTGGCCCGAAATGGGCGCGCTGGGCCTGCACGGCGTCACCGTCGAGGAGGAGTACGGCGGCTCCGGCCTGGGCTACCTCGAACACTGTGTGGCGGTGGAGGAGGTCTCGCGAGCCTCGGCCTCGATCGGCCTCAGCTACGGCGCGCACTCGAATCTGTGCGTGAACCAGATCCGCCGTTGGGCCACCGACGACCAGAAGCGCCGCTACCTCCCCAAGCTGATCAGCGGCGAACACGTGGGCGCGCTGGCGATGAGCGAGGCGGAGGCCGGTTCGGATGTCGTCTCCATGAAGCTCCGCGCCGAAAAGCGCGGCGACCGTTATCTCCTGAACGGGACCAAGTTCTGGATCACCAACGCGCCGCATGCCGACACCCTGGTGGTCTACGCCAAGACGGAGCCGCAGGCGGGGCCGCGGGGCATCACCGCCTTCCTCATCGAAAAGGACATGGCCGGTTTCCACGTGAGCCGGAAACTCGACAAGATGGGGATGCGCGGGTCTGACACCGGGGAACTGGTGTTCGAGGATTGCGAGGTCCCGGCCGAAAACGTCATGGGGCCCGAGAACGGCGGCGTGGGCGTGCTGATGAGCGGGCTGGATTATGAGCGCGCGGTTCTGGCCGCGGGGCCGCTCGGCATCATGCAGGCCTGCCTCGACGTGGTCCTGCCCTACGTCCGCGAGCGCAGGCAGTTCGGCCGCCCGATCGGCTCGTTCCAGCTGATGCAGGCCAAGGTGGCCGACATGTACGTGGCCCTGAACAGCGCCCGGGCCTATGTCTACGCCGTGGCGCGGTCCTGCGACCTGGGCAAGACCACACGCTTCGACGCCGCCGGCGCCATCCTGCTGGCCTCGGAGAACGCGGTGAAGACCAGCCTGGAGGCGATCCAGGCGCTCGGCGGCTCGGGCTATGTCAAGGAATGGCCGGTGGAGCGCTTCCTCCGGGACGCCAAGCTCTACGACATCGGCGCCGGCACCAACGAAATCCGGCGCTTCCTGATCGGCCGCGAACTGATCGGCAACGTGGATACCATCGCTCAGTGAGGAGCGACGCCGCAAAAGCGAAGGGCCGCCCCGGTTTCCCGGGGCGGCCCTTCCATTGTCGGACCGTGTGAACGGTCACGCGACGAGCACTAGCTTACGAGAGGACCTCGAAAGCGAGGACCAGTGCGTGTTCCGAACCACGATTGAAACAATGAGACACTGGATCACCTCCTTTCAGCTGTTGGACAGGGACCGCCAATGTAGGGCGTCGCGAGCGTTCGTCAATTCCGGAACGGGCCGTCGGGGCGCCCGTTCTTGACAGGTCGCACCAGCCCCGGAACACCGCCCGCCATGACGGACACGCCCGCCACGGCCGAGGATGACGCCTTGCGCTTCTCGGAGGTCCTGCGCAACCTCGCCACGCAGGACGGCGACGAGCTGTCCATCAACGACGTGATCTGCGCTTTCGGCGAGCGGGCGTTCGGCGCCCTCATGCTGACCGTGGGGCTGCTGAACCTGCTGCCCTGGCCTCCCGGTGGAACCACGATCGTAGGCGCGCCGCTGCTGTTCATCACGGTTCAGCTGGCGATCGGACAGGATCAGCTCTGGTTGCCGAGGTGGGTCCGAGGAGCCTCGTTCAGCCGGCGCAACTTCCGCACGGGTCTGCGACGGGTGGAACCCTGGCTGGGACGAGCGGAGCGGTTGACCAAGCCTCGGCTGCGGTGGGCGGTGACCGGCCCGTCGGAGCGGCTGATCGGCATCGCCGCCCTGCTGCTGACCTGCGTGCTGGTGCTGCCGATCCCCGGGGGGAATTTCGTCCCCGCCCTGGTGATCGTGACCTTCGCCCTGGCCTTGGTGCAGCGCGACGGAATGTTGGCCCTGCTGGGTTGGGCGGGCGTGACCACAGCCGTGTCGATCCTGTGGCTGGTCGCCCCGCGGGTGTGGGAGGCCGCCCAGGAGCTCTGGGGCTGGGGCCTGCGCCTCCTGGGTTAGTCCGGAAGCAGGCCCTGCTCAGCGAACAGGGGCTTGAGCTCGCCGGCCTGGAACATCTCCCGGACGATGTCCGAGCCGCCGATGAACTCGCCTTTGACATAGAGCTGGGGCACGGTGGGCCAGTCGCTGTAGGTCTTGATGCCTTGGCGGATGTCGTCGTCCTGCAGGACATCGACGCCCACGAAGTCGACGCCCATGTGATCCAGGATCTGGACCACCAGGGCGGAGAAGCCGCAGCGGGGCTGCTCGGGCACGCCTTTCATGAACAGCACCACGGGATTGGCGCCCACGGTTTCACTGATGAAGGCCTGCACGGGGTCGGCGGGGGTCTGCACTTCGGTCATGGAGCTCACCTAGGCGGGCCCGCGCCGGCCTTCAAGCGGCCGCGCCCGCTTCGGCGAAACGCGCCATCTCGACTTGCGCCGCACTGGCGGGGGGGAGTTCGCGGTCGGCGATGGCGGCCAGGCGCGCGAGATGATCGACGTCTGTGACCTCCACCTGGACGGAGGCCAGTTTCACGTCGGTGAGGGCGTAAGCTAGGCAGATCTCCTCGGACGTCCACCCTGGGGTTTGATCCAGGAAGGCGTAGGTGCCGACGCCCGAGAGCGGATCGGCGGGCCTGGACTGGAACACCCGGGCCAGCAGCCCCGGCTTGGCCTGGCTTGTGGCGGGCTTGGCCCGGAACATCTGCGGCCAGGGATCGTAGCCGACCACGGCCATGTCCCGCTTGCTGGCCTCCATCAGCCGCCGCCGCTCGCACTGGCCCGATGTGAGATTGAAGGGCAGCATCAAAAGGTCGAAAGCGCCCGTGGCGATCAGCAGGTCCAGCGACTCGTCGGTTCCGGCCAGGCCCAGCATGCGCACCTTGCCGGAAGCCCGGGCGGCCTTGAGCATGGACAAGGTCTGGGTGCTCAACTCCTCGCCGCTCGGCTGGTCGAGGATCACCGCATTGACATAGCCGACGCGAAGCCGCCGCAGCGCGTCCACGATCCGGCCCTGCAGGACGCGCGCATCGAAGTTCCGATCGCCCCCGATGCGGACCGCGAGGACCAGCAGGTCGCGATCCACCCCGCCCAGCGCCTCGCCCACGGCCTCGAGCAGCCTGACATCGTCGCCCGCCAGGTCGAAAAAATTGACTCCCTGCTCCACCGCACCGTGGATGGCGGCCACGGCTTCGGCGTGCGTCAGCGTATCGGCGCGAAGCCGCAGCGACACCGCCGAGACCACCGCGCCCTGCCCGCTCAGCGGACGATAGCGCATCAGTCGGGCTCCTTGGGCGGCGCGGCCGTTTCCAGAGCCAGGGCGTGCAGTTCGCCGCCCATGCGCCCGCCGAGGGCCTGGTAGACGAGTTGATGTTGCTTGACGCGGGAGAGCCCGGCGAAGGCTTGGCTGGTCACCTTGGCGCGGTAGTGGTCGCCATCCCCGGCCAGATCCTGGATGACGATCTCCGCATCCGGAAAGGCCCGGAGCAGGTGCGCACGGATCTCGTCGGCGGACATGGGCATGATCAACCCGAACCTTGGCCGAGGTTGGTTAAGGTGGGGTTGCGGGGCGCACTTTCCGCATTCGGGAGAGCGGCGAAAGCAGCGAGCGGCAAGAGTCGTCAGACTGTACGCCATCTTCCCCTGTTGGGCGGGTGAGGATCAGGTCGGCTCAAGCCTGACCAGGACGGTTCCCTCGCTGACCTGTCCACCGGGGGCGGCGTTCACTTCCGCCACCACCCCGTCGAAGGGAGCGGTCAAGCCGTGCTCCATTTTCATGGCCTCGAGGGTGACCAGCTTTGCGCCCTTGACCACGGTTTGGCCGGGGGCGGCGTCGACTGAGACGATGCGGCCGGGCATGGGGGCCAGGACAGCGCCGTCGGTTTCCGCTCCGGCGTGATCCTGGGCGTAGTCCGGCAGGCGTAAGAGAAAGGCCTCCCCGCGCTCGTGGAGAACCACCCCGCCCTCCACGCGCCCGAGGCTGATCCTCGGGTCGGATGGGGTTCGTCGCTCCAACGGATAGACGGGGCGAGGGTACTCCAACAGCAGAGGGGCTTGCCCGCCCTCCACCTCGACCCGCCACTGGGGCCCCAGGTGCGACGACCCCGCCATGACCACCCGCGCAGAGTGGCGCTGGCCTTCCGCATCGAAGGCCAGCATCGCCCGTCGCTCCGCATTCAGCCGGAATCCCAGCACGCCTCCGCCCGCGCCCGCCCATGGATCCGGGTGCTCGGCGGTTGGTCCCCGTGACTCCCGTGAGGCCTGAAGGAAGAGCTCGGCGGCGCCCCTGGCGAGGGCGCCAGCTGAAGGCTCCGTGGGCCCGATAAGCTGCTCCGCGCGCGCCGTGATGAAGCCCGTGTCGACGTCCCCGCGCAGGAAATCGGGGTGCTCCAGGCAGCGGGCCAGGAATGCGGCGTTGGTCCTCACCGGCCAGACCCGGACGTCGCGGCAAGCCGCGGCGAGCCCCCGGACGGCGTCCTCCCGAGCGCCCGCGTGAGCGATCAGCTTGGCGATCATGGGGTCGTAGAACACAGTCACCTCGCCGCCCTGCTCGACGGCGCTGTCCACCCGGAGACGGGCCGCGGACGTCGGGCATGCGGCCGCCCCCTCAGCCGCTTCACGGTCCCCCTCCCCGGCCGGCGGGGGAGGATCGTTTGCTTCAGGCAGGACGAAGTGGTCGAGCGGGCCGGTGCTGGGCAGGAACCCTGTGGCCGGGTTCTCGGCGTAAAGCCGGGCCTCCACCGCGTGGCCTTTGATGGCCAGCTGGTCCTGCCTCAACGGCAGGGGTTCGCCGCTGGCCACCCGCAGCTGCCATTCCACGAGGTCCTGGCCGGTGATCATCTCGGTGACGGGATGCTCCACCTGGAGGCGCGTGTTCATCTCCATGAAGAAGATGCGGTCGCCGCGCAGGCCTTCGCTGGCGTCGGCGATGAACTCCACCGTTCCGGCGCCCTGATAGCCTACGGCCTGGGCCGCGCGGACCGCAGCGGCCGTCACCGCCGCTCGGGCGTCCTCGCTCATGCCCGGCGCGGGAGCCTCCTCGATCACCTTCTGGTGGCGGCGCTGCAGCGAGCAGTCCCGTTCGAACAGGTGGACGACCTGGCCATGGTTGTCGGCGAAGACCTGCACTTCGATATGCCGCGGCCGGGTGACATAGGTTTCGAGCAGAACGCGGTCGTCCCCGAACGCCGCCGCGGCTTCCCGCTTGGCGGCGCCCAGCGCGTCCATGAATCCGGAAGCGGCGTCGACCTTGCGCATCCCCTTCCCGCCCCCGCCGGCCACGGCCTTGATCAGGACGGGGTAGCCGATGCGGTCGGCTTCGAACTGGAGGCGCTCGGGAGTCTGATCGTCGCCGAGATAGCCGGGGGTGACGGGCACCCCGGCCCCAGCCATGAGCGTCTTCGCGGCGTCTTTGAGGCCCATGGCGCGGATCGAGGACGCCGGCGGCCCCACCCAGACCAGCCCGGCGGCCACCACCGCCTCGGCGAAATCGGCGTTCTCCGACAGGAAGCCGTAGCCCGGGTGGACCGCGTCCGCGCCCGTCTGCGCTGCAGCCGCAAGGACCAGCTCGCTTCGAAGATAGCTCTCGCGCGCCGGGGCCGGCCCCAACCGGACCGCCTGGTCCGCTTCGCGCACGTGCGGAGCCTCGGCGTCCGCGTCGGAGAAGACGGCCACCGTCTCCACGCCGAGCCCGATGATCGGCGCCTCTTCCGCCAGCCAGCGCGCACAGGCGGCGGAGATCCCGGGAGTATGGGGCCCCGTCTCGTCGGCGTTGAGGAACGCGTCCTGGTCCCGCGAGCGGGTGTCCCAGCCGGTCCGGTAGAGCAGCCAGCCGCCGTCGGGCAGCGCCCCGTGCTGGTCCTGCCAGGCGCGGACGTGCTCGACCTCCAGCAGGAAGTCGGGGTCGTCCGCACACTCGGCGGACAGGTCGAGGACCACGGCGGGAGCCACCAGCTGCGGCGCGGGGACCTGTGAGACGTCCGGCCCGTCCCGCCCGGTCACCCAGTGCACCGGCGCGTCGAAGTGGGTGCCGACGTGCTCGCCGGTCGAGAAGTCGTTCCAGTACCAGGCCGGACCTCGCTC
>JAHWJX010000048.1 GCA_019348195.1 Pseudomonadota bacterium
TGACCTCCAGCGCCCTGGAGGCCGCCCTGGCCAGCGGCCTGGCCCAGCCGGGCCAGGCGGTGCTGATCGTGGCCGGCGTGCCCTTCGGGACGCCGGGAGCGACCAATCTCTTTCGCCTCGCCTACGCTCCGCGCCGACGCTGATGCCGGGCATGGCCTTGCAGGCCGTCGCCCATGCTGACGGCCGATATCAATCGTCCCGACGCGCTCCACCCGAGCGAGGTTCAGTCCTGGACGGCCATGCGCCAGGCGCATCCGGCCTTCAGCAACCCTTTGCTCGGGCCCCGCTGGGCCCGCGTCGTGGAGCGTGTACGTGACAACGCGCGGGTCACGGTCTTCAGGCGCAACGAACAGACGCTGGGCCTTCTGCCTCGCCACCCGGGGTTCAACGGCGTCCTGCGTCCGATCGGCGCTCTCTTTTCCGATCTTCACGCCTTGATCGCGCCCCCCGGGCCGCGGTTGACCTTGCCGGAAGCGCTCGGGGCCGCCGGACTGCGCAGCTTCCGCTTCTCCGGCCCGACGGCGTTGGGAGCAGATCGCGGCGGTGGAGACCACGGCGCTGGGCCGTCTCGAGGGCGTGGTGGGCGCCGTGTGCGACGGCCGGAGACGGCTTTCCCGGACGGCCTCGGACGGCCCTGCGGCTTACTCGGTCCCGCTTGCCGGAGGCGAGCGCCCCGGCTAACCGCCTGGCATGTCCGAAACGGCGAGGCCCATCGACCAGCTCCTCAGCATCATGGCGCGGCTGCGCGATCCGGAGCGGGGTTGTCCGTGGGATGTGGAGCAGACCTTCGCCAGCATCGCCCCCTACACGGTTGAGGAGGCCTATGAGGTGGCCGACGCCATCGAGCGCGGGGATCTGGGCGACCTCCGCGACGAACTCGGCGACCTGCTTCTTCAGGTCGTGTTCCACGCTCGCATGGCCGAAGAGGCCGGCCGCTTCGACTTCGACGACGTGGTCCGGGCCATCGTGGGCAAGCTGATCCGCCGCCACCCGCACGTCTTCGGCGATGAGGCCCAGCGGAGTTCGGCCGAGCAGACCCGGGCCTGGGAGGAGATCAAGGCGCAGGAGCGCTCCGCAAAGGCGGTCGATCGGCCGGCCGGCGTGCTGGACGACGTGCCCAGCGGTCTGCCAGCCATGACCCGGGCGGTGAAGCTGACCAAGCGCGCCGGTCGGGTCGGCTTCGACTGGCCCAGCGCCGCCGAGGTGCTGGAGAAGCTGCGGGAGGAGTTGGCGGAACTCGAAGTCGAGATCGCCCAGGGCGATGCTCGCGCCATGCGTGAAGAACTCGGGGATTTGCTCTTCGTCTGCGCCAACTTGGCTCGAAAGCTGGACATCGAGCCGGAGGACGCCCTTCGCGCCGCCAACGCCAAGTTCATTCGCCGATTCGCCGCGATCGAGGACGCGCTCCGCGATCAGGGCCGCTCGCCGGAGCAGGCCGGCCTGCAGGAGATGGAGGCGCTGTGGACGGCCGCCAAACAGGCGGAAAAGGCCTGAGCTATTGGGCTGCGGGACGCAGCTGGGCGTCAGGGAAGAGGCGTTCAAACCGGCCCAGCGCCTGGTCGTCCAGACGGACGGCCACGTGGACGCCCCCGTCATTCTGATCGTCGCGCCGCACCACCCGTCCATGCTCGTAGAGCCAGGCCAGTGCGCCGCCGTCGCCGGCCGGCAGGTCGGCCTCGACCTCCGGAACGTCGTCCACCTTGGCCGCAATCCTTGCAAGCAGGACGTCGACCCCCTCCCCCGTTTCCGCCGAAACGGCCACCACGCGCTCGCCCATGCGACCGGCCCGCGTGACTAGCTCCGGCCGGTCCGCCTCGGGCACCAGGTCGAGCTTGTTCCAGACCTCGAGCATGCGCGGGTCATCGGCGGCGATGTTTAACTGCTTCAACACCGCGTGGACGTCCGCCGCCTGGGCGGCAGTCTCTTCATCGGCGATGTCGCGAACGTGGAGCACCACGTCCGCCGCCTGGATCTCCTCCAGCGTCGCCCGGAACGCTTCGATCAGTTCGTGCGGCAGGTCGGAGATGAAGCCAACCGTGTCGGACAGGATCGCCGGCCGTCCGTCCGGCAGCTGCACGAGCCGCTGCGTGGGATCCAGGGTGGCGAACAGCAGGTCCTGAGCCAACACCTCCGCCCGGGTCAGCCGGTTGAACAGCGTCGACTTGCCCGCATTGGTGTAGCCCACCAGCGCCACCGTGGGGAAGGGCGCGCGCTTGCGTGACGCGCGGTGCAGTCCGCGCGTGCGCCGCACGTCCTCCAGATCGGCCTTCAGCCGGGCGATGCGGTCGGCCAGCAGCCGCCGGTCCGCCTCGATCTGCGTTTCGCCCGGGCCGCCCAGGAAACCGAAGCCCCCGCGCTGCCGCTCCAAGTGGGTCCAGGTCCGCACCAGCCGCGACCGCTCATAGGCCAGCCGCGCCAGTTCAACCTGCAGCTTGCCCTCGCGCGTCCGCGCACGCCGGGCGAAGATCTCCAGGATCAGCCCCGTCCGGTCGATGACCTTGGCGTCCCAGGCCTTCTCCAGGTTGCGTTGCTGCACCGGGGTGAGATCGTCGTCGACCACCATCACATCGGCCTCGTGGGCGTCGCGATAGGCCTTGAGCTCCTCGACCTTGCCGCTGCCGAACAGGGTGGCCGGGGTGGTGGTCCGCAAGGGCGAGACCAGCCCGTCCCGCACTTCTAAGTCCAGGGCCTGCGCCAGGCCGACCGCCTCAGCGAGCCGCGCTTCGGGCCCGCGCAGCGAGGCCGATCGCGGCCGCACCGGGTGGATGACCACTGCGCTCTGGGCCTGGGGGGTGCGATCTACGCCGTTCTGTTTCACTCGCCCTCGTCGTCGGCTGGTTCGTAGAGCTGCACCGGCTGGGCCGGCATGATGGTCGAGATGGCGTGCTTGTAGACGAGCTGGCTCTGCCCATCACGCCGCAACAGCACGCAGAAGCTGTCGAACCAGGTCACCACGCCCTGCAGCTTCACCCCGTTCACCAGAAAGATGGTCAGCGGCGTCTTGCTTTTGCGCACGCTGTTGAGGAAGGCGTCCTGGAGGCTCTGCTTCTTTTCGGGAGCGGACATGGGGCTGGGCCTCTTTTATAGTTCAGGAGCCGGGCTCCTGTGCGCAAACACCTATCTGCGGGCGCGTGTTCCTGACGTGGTCGAGATATAGGGCGCGCAACCTAAGCGCCACAGGCCCGGGCCGTCCGTCGCCCAGCGGACGACCGTCGACCCGCACCACCGGGGTCACGAACCCCGAAGCGGAGGTGTTGAACGCCTCGCGGGCGCCGAGCGCCTCCTCCGGAGTGAAGGCGGCCTCCACGACTTCCAATCCCTCGCGGCGGGCGATCTCCATCACCCTGGCCCGCGTGACGCCGGGCAGGATCGCAGCGTCCAGCGCCCGCGTGCGCAGGCGGCCGGCCGGGTCCAGGATCCAGGCCGTCGAGGACGCCCCTTCGGTCACCCGGCCCTCCCCGTCCACCAACCAGGCTTCCGCCGCGCCGACGGCCCGCGCCGCTTGCTTACTGAGCACATTGGCCAGCAGCCCCGTTGTTTTGATGTCGCACCGGCCCCAGCGCTGGTCCGGTTGGCTGCTGACGCTGATCCCGGCCTCGGCTCGCGCGTCGACGGCCGCCCGGTCCACCCCACGGGCGATCACCACCACCGTGGCGCTCCGGTCGTGTGGGGGAAACAGGGGATCCCGCGGGCCCGCCCCCCGCGTGATCTGGAGGTAGACCAGGCCCTCGCGCACGCGGTTACGCCGCACCGCCTCCCGCAAGACCCGGTCCAGCGCCGCCGGGGTGAAGGGCGGGGTCATCCGAAGCTCGCCCAAACTGCGCTCCAGACGGCGGAGGTGCGCCGCGGCGTCGATCAGCCCCCCGTCCATCACCGCCCAGACCTCGTAGACGCTGTCGCCGAACTGGAAGCCCCGATCCTCCACATGCACCGAAGCCGATGGGTAGGGGACGAACCGTCCGTTCACATAGACGAGCCGCGGCTTCACTCCTCTTCGAGCTCGTCCGCCCCGCCGCGCCCGGAGGCCACGCCCAGCGACTTCAGCTTCCGGTGCAAGGCCGAGCGCTCCATGCCGATGAAGCCGGCCGTCCTGGAGATGTTGCCCCCGAAGCGCAGGATCTGCGCGGTCAGGTACTGCCGTTCGAACAACTCGCGCGCTTCGCGCAGCGGCAGGGCGATGATCTGCTCGGGCCGCACCGACCCGCTCGAACCGCTGACCGCCACCTCCGAAGGCAGCATCTCCGCCGTCACCAGCTGAGACGGATCACCCGTGGCCAGGATGAGCAGCCGCTCCACATTGTTGCGCAGTTGCCGGACGTTGCCCGGCCAGTCGTGGCCCTGCAGCATGGCCACCGCGTCCTCGCCCAGCCGCCGCTTGGGCAGGCCGGTGCTCTGGGCGATCCGCTCGATGAAGACCTCGACCAATTCGGCGATGTCCTCCCGCCGCTCGCTGAGCCCCGGCACCCGCACCGGCACTACGTTCAGACGGTGGAACAGATCCTCGCGGAAGCGTCCCTCCGCGATCTCGTGCCGGAGGTCCTTGGAGGTGGAGGACACCACCCGCACGTCTACCTGCACGTCCTGGTCGCCGCCCACCCGCCGGAACCGCTGCTCCACCAGCACGCGCAGGATGCGGTTCTGGGTTTCGCGCGGCATGTCGGCCACCTCGTCGAGGTAGAGGGTGCCGCCGTGGGCGCGCTCGAAGACGCCGATCTTGCGGGGGCGTCCTCCCTCCCCCTCCTCCCCGAACAGCTCGATGTCCATGCGCTCGGGCGTCATGCCCGCGGCCGAGATCGGTACGAATTCGCCCTTGGCCCGCGGGCTGCTGTCATGGATCAGGTGGGCGACCAGCTCCTTGCCCGCTCCGGGCGGACCCGAGATCAGCACCCGGCTATTGGCGGGCGCCACCTTGGCGATCAACTGCCGCAGCTGCTGGGCGGCTTGCGACCGGCCGATAAAGCCGGACGGCAGCCCCGCCTGGGTCCGCAGTCGCCGGTTCTCCCGCTTCAATCGCGTGGATTCGAGCGCGCGCTCAATCATCAGCAGCAGCCGGTCGGACTTGAACGGCTTTTCGAGGAAGTCGTAGGCGCCCAGCTTGATCGCGCTCACCGCCGTTTCGATCGTGCCATGGCCGGAGATCATCACCACGGGCAGGTCCGCATCCAGCCCCTTGAGCACCTGAAGCAGCTCCAGTCCGTCGAGGCCTCCGCCCTGCATCCAGATGTCCAGCACAACCAGCGCCGGCTTGCGGGCCCGTACCGCGGCCAGGGCGGAGTCGGAGTCCGCGGCCGTGCGCACGCGGTAGCCTTCGTCCTCCAGTATGCCGGCCACCAGATCGCGGATGTCGACCTCATCATCGACGACCAGCACGTCGGCGTTCACCGGAGTCCTCATGCCACCGCCTCTTCAGCAGGAATCAAGCCGGGCGCGGCTTCGGACGCCGGCAGCCGTAAGCACACCTTGGCCCCGCCCAGCGCTTCGCTGTCGCCCAAGTGCAGCCGCCCGCCATGATCCTCCAGCACGCGCTTGACGATGGCCAGTCCCAGGCCCGTCCCCTTCTCTCGCGTGGTGACATAGGGCTCCGTCAGCCGGTCACGGTCCCGCGCCGGCAGGCCCACGCCATTGTCTTCGACCTCGAACACCGCTTCCGGACCATCCAGCCGCAGCCGGGCCCAGACTCGTCCCTTGTGGTTCGGATCGGCCGCCCTGCGCGCCGCTACCGACTCGCTCGCGTTTTTCAGCACATTCGCCAAGGCCTGGGCGATCAGCCGCCCGTCGCAGGTGATGGTCACCGGCCTGTCGACCGCCTCCATCCCCACCTCGATATCGGGCGAGGCCACCCGCCGTGCGAAGACGGCCTCGCGCAATAGCTCGCCTGCGTCCTCCGGCGCGAACCGCGGGGCCGGCATGCGCGCAAAGGACGAGAACTCGTCCACCATGCGTCCGATGTCGCCTACCTGCCGCACGATGGTGTCCGTGCACCGGTCGAAGATCTCCAGATCGCTCGTGATCTCTCTCCGGAAGCGCCGACGCAGCCGCTCCGCCGACAGCTGGATCGGCGTGAGCGGGTTCTTGATTTCATGGGCGATCCGGCGGGCTACGTCGCGCCAGGCGGCGTTGCGTTGGGCCGCGATGAGCCGCGTGATGTCGTCGAAGGTCAGCACCAGGCCGCCGTCGTCGGCGATGCTGGCCCGCGCGCGCAACCGCCGGGTCTCCCCGCCGCGGGACAGATCCAGGTCCTCCTCGGCGTCGCCAGCGGTCTGGCGCGCGCGCGCGGCCACCCCCGCCAACTCGGGCGCGATCTCGCAGAGCAGCCCGCCGCGGGCCTGCGGCCACTCGGCCTCGAGCAAGAGGAGCGCCTGCTGGTTGACGGCCCAAACGCGGTCCTCGGCGTCCACGCTGATCACCCCCGCGCTGACGCGCGACAGCACCGTCTCAATGAAGCGCCGCCCGCTCTCCGCCTCCTCACCAGCCTCCCTGAGCGCGCGCTGCTGCGCCTGCAGGTCCTCCGTCATGCGATTGAAGGCGCGGGTCAGAACGGCGATCTCCTCGGGGTCGCCCCGCGTGTCCACGCGCGCGTTCAGGTCTCCGCCCGCCACCCGGTCCGCGGCCTGCACCAGCCGCCCGACCGGCGCCGATATCCCGTTCGCCGCCGAGATGCCGACCCAGGCCGCGCCCACCAACACCAGCAGCGCCGTCTCCACATAGCTGAGCGCGAAGACCGCCTGGATGCGTTCACGGTTCTCCTGCGCCTCACGGTAGCTCAGAACCGACTGCTCGGCCTCGATCAGGCGCGTGAAGACGGCCGGATCCCCCCGGTCCACCGCGTAAAGGTATAGATCCTGATAGGCCTCCAGCTTCAGCAAGGCCCGGAACAGCTTCTCCTCCTTCGAGGTGTCCACGATCGCGCGGCCCAGCGCCTTGGGATAGGCGCTGGCCGGCGGCGCCACATAGGGCGGCGCCCCGGGCTGCTCGGCGCGCGCCAGTACGGCTCCCGTCGGCGTGATCAGATAAAGCGCATCCAGCAGACGGGCCTCCGCCTGAAGCTCCAGGAACTCCTGGTATCGCGCCCGGTTGGTCGTCCAGGACTCCGCCACCCGGTTCAGGTCCGTCGCCGTGGAGTCCATCTCGACGTCGAGCACGTTGACCTGTTCGCGCACATAGGCTTCGGCCACGGCGGCGAAGTTCTCCACCAGGCTGCGGGCGCGCTCGCTGAACCAGCTGTCCACCCCCCGCGTGACCAGCAGGCCGAAGAACAGCGCCACCACCACGGCCGGAACCAGCGCCACCACGGCGAACAGGGTGACGAAGCGCAGGTGCAGCCGCACGCCCGGATCGCGTCGCGCCGCAAAGAGCCGCATCACACGCCAGCCCATCAGGGCCGCCAGCGCCAGGATCAGCACCAGATTGAGCCCGAGCAGGCCGATGACCAGGCGGCTGCGGTCCGCCAGGGCCCCCGCTCCCGGCGCCCACGCGGCCAGGGTGATTGCAGCGGCGGTGACCGCCACCGCAAGCCCGTAAGCCACGGCGACCAGCGGTGCGCCCCCTCGGGCCTTCACCGGAACGGTGCGATCAGCGTCGATGGCCGAAGCCTGGGACATGATTTCAGCTTAGACAGCTGTGCCTGTGATGCAACACCGACGTGACCCTAGGGCCATTTGGTCACGCCGCTAGGCGGGAACCCTCGCTGCCCCACAATCGGGTCAGAGCGTTCTCAACCTCGCGCGCCGACTCCAGACGGCACAGCTGCGCCTTCAAGGCCCGAAGATCTCCCACCGCGGGCCCCTGCTCGACGTACCAGCCCAGGTGCTTGCGGAAGCAGCGCAGGCCGGTGACCTCGCCGTAGAACCGCACGCTCTCGGTCAGATGGTCCAGCACGATGCCTAGCCGCGTCTCGCCCGAGGGCTCCGCCTCCCCCTGCCCCGCCAGCTCTCCCGCAAGTTCGCTGGCCAGCTGGCGCGCAATCCAGGGACGGCCATAGGCGCCGCGCCCGATCATCACCCCGTCTGCTCCGGACTCCGCCAGGGCGGTCCGGGCGCTGCCCGCGTCAACGATGTCGCCGTTGACGATCACCGGCACACCCACGGACGCCTTGACCGCCCGCACCGCGGCCCAGTCCGCCCGGCCCTTGTAGAACTGCTGCCGCGTGCGCCCGTGCACGGTGAAGGCCCGCACCCCGGCCGCCTCCGCTCGGGCGGCCAGCTCCGGCGCGTTGCGCGAAGCGTCGTCCCAGCCCAGCCGCATCTTCACGGTGACGGGCCGCGAGGTGGCGTCCACCGCCGCCGCGATCAGGTCCACCGCTCGGTTCAGGTCGCGCATCAGGGCGGAGCCCGACAGCCCGCCCGTGACCTCCTTGGCCGGACAGCCGAAGTTCAAGTCGATCACGTCGGCCCCGGCGGCCTCGGCCATGCGCGCGCCTTCGGCCATCCAGCGTCGCTCCCGGCCCACCAGCTGCACCACCTTGAGCTGGGCGAAGTCGTCCACCGCCGCCCGGCGCACCACATCGCGACGCCCCGCCGCGAGCAGATCGGAGGCGACCATCTCGGTGGCCACATAGCGCGCGCCCAGCTTGGCCGCCGTCTTGCGGAACGGCAGGTCGCTGACCCCCGTCATGGGCGCCAGCCAGACCCGGCTGTCGACTTCAAGGTTTCCGATCCGAAGCATGGCTCCCTGCTACACCTCAATCCGACCTGTCCCAACTTCGCGCAGTCCGGCAAAGGGGGTGGCTCCCTCGCGAGCTTCAGGCGTAAAAAGCTGGGTTCTGGTTTTGCCGGGGTGAGCGGAACGGTTAGGGGCAGTCCATGCGCCTCGCCGCCGTCCTTGTCGCCGCCGGGAGCGGGCTCCGCGCCGGCGAGGGCCCGCCCAAGCAATGGCGCCCCGTGGGCGGCAAACCCGTGATCCGCTGGGCCGCGGAAGGGCTTCTCGCCTGCGGCCTGGAACGGCTCGTGGTCGTGATCCCGGCCGGCGCCCAGGCCGAGGCCGAGGCCGCGCTGGCCGGTCTGGTCGGCTGGACCACGACCCCGGGCGGGGCCACCCGGACGGACAGCGTGCGCGCCGGCCTGGCCATGCTGGGCGCCGAGCCCCCCGACGTCGTCCTGATCCACGACGCCGCCCGCCCCTATGTCCGGCCCGAGCACGTCCGCACCCTGCTGGAAGCCCTGGCCGAGGCGGACGGCGCTTGCCCCGCCCTGCCGGTAGCGGACACGCTCAAGCGCTTGGAGAACGGGCAGGTGGCCGCAACCGTAGACCGCGCCGGAGTTCACCGCGTGCAGACCCCCCAGGCCTTTCGCTATCCAAACATCGCCGAAGCCTACGCCGTTCTGGCTGCAGACGCCGCCCCCACCGACGACGCCGGTGTGCTGGAAGCGGCGGGCGGGCGCGTGGTTCTGGTTCCGGGCGACCCCCGCCTGGAGAAACTCACCCGTCCGGAGGATTTCGCCTTGGCCGAAGCCTTCGCCTCCACGGCCCGGGTCACCGTCACAGGACAGGGTTTCGACGTCCACGCCTTTGGCCCTGGCGATCGCCTCTGGCTTTGCGGGATCGAACTTCCCCACGAGCGTGGCTTGGTCGGGCATTCGGACGCCGACGTGGGTCTCCACGCGCTTTGCGACGCCCTGCTGGGCGCGATCGCCGCCGGCGACATCGGCGACCACTTCCCCCCCACCGATCCCCAGTGGCGCGGCGCCGCCTCCGACCAGTTCGTCCGCCATTGTCTGGGTCTGGTCCGCGCCCAAGGCGGCCGCGTCCTGCACGTGGACGTCACCCTGATCGGCGAGCGCCCCAGGGTGAAGCCGCACCGTGAGGCCATGCGCGCCCGCATGGCCGAACTTTTGGAGCTGCCGCCGGTCCGCGTTTCCTTGAAGGCCACCACGACCGAGCGCCTGGGCTTCACCGGGCGTGAGGAGGGCCTGGCCGCCCAGGCCGTCGCCACCGTGGAGCTGCCTGCATGATCCCCCGCCTGCGGTTCCTGACCGCTCGCAACCCACGGATCGGACGCGACGCCCTCGCCCGGGAGGTTCTCGCGGAGGCCCGGAGGTCGGGGGTGATGATCGTCACCGCCGAAAGCTGCACCGGAGGCCTGGTCGCAGCCGCCCTGACCGAGATCGCCGGCTCCTCCGACGTGTTCGACCGCGGCTTCGTCACCTATTCGAACGCGGCGAAGATCCGTCAGTTGGGCGTCGATCCTCGCCTCATCGCTGAACACGGCGCGGTGTCGGAACCCGTCGCGGTCTCCATGGCCGGCGGTGCGCTCGCCAACTCCGACGCCCACCTAGCCGTGTCCGTGACGGGCATTGCGGGCCCGGGCGGCGGCACGGCTGACAAGCCGGTGGGCCTGGTCTGCTTCGGTGTGGCCCGTCGGGGAGGAGAGGCGATCGCCGCCACTCAGCGCTTCGGCCAGCGCGGGCGAGGTCTCATCCGCGCGGAGGCCACCCTGCACGCTCTCCGCCTGCTCCGGGAGGGCTGACCCGGTCAGGCCGCGGCCGCTTCTCCGTAGAGCTGACGCGCGCGGGCTTCGAAGCCTTTCACGATCTTGCCTGTGACCTTGTCGGCGTTGGCGTCCACCATGCCCTGCAGCAACCGCGACTTGAGCTGCAACTCGATGAAGAAGTCGATCGCAGTTCCTTGTTCATGCGGTGAAAAACGCCACCGGTTCTCCAGCTTGTGGAAGGGCCCCGAAAGCAGATGGCATTCGATCTCGCCGCGTGGCCGGTCCAGCCCGACCAGGGTCCCGAACCGCTCCCGAAAGAGGCCGAACCCCACCCCCGCCTCGGCCTTGAAGGTGCTGAACCCCGGCCCCTCCTCCTGCTCGTCCCAGACCCGCATCGAGGTGAGATAGGGAATGAATTCCGGATAGCGGCGCACGTCGGCCACCACCTCGAACAACTGCTCGGGCGTATAGGGCAGCAGGTGGCGAAAGCTCCTGCGCACTAGGCCGCGGTCCCCGCCGTCGGAGCGTCTCGGAGCTGCGCCTCCCGCGCCGCGCGCAACCGGGCGAAGTCCGCGCCCGCATGGTGCGAAGACCGTGTCAGCGGGCTGGCGCTGACCATCAGGAAGCCCTTGGCCCGCGCTATGGTCTCCAGCGCCTTGAACTCGTCCGGCTCCACGAAGCGGTCGATCGCCGCATGCCGCCGCGTCGGCTGCAGGTACTGGCCGATGGTGATGAAATCGACCCCGGCGGAGCGCATGTCGTCCATGACCTGCATCACCTCCTCCTTGGTCTCTCCCAGTCCCACCATGACGCCGCTTTTGGTGAACTGGCCGGGGTCGCGCTCCTTCACTCGCTCCAGCAGCCGCAGGGAATGATAGTACCGCGCCCCGGGACGGATCCGCAGATACAGCCGGGGGACCGTCTCCAGATTGTGATTGAACACGTCCGGCCTGGCGTCGATCACCACCTCGGCCGCTCCCTCCTTGCGCAGGAAGTCCGGCGTCAGGATCTCGATCGTGGCCAGCGGCGCCTCGCGCCGGATGGCGCGGATCACGGCGGCGAAGTGCTCGGCCCCGCCGTCGGGCAGGTCGTCGCGATCCACCGAGGTGATCACGACATGCGCCAGCCCCATCTCCCGCACCGCATGCGCCACCCGGTCCGGCTCTGAGCCGTCCAGCGCGTCGGGCAGGCCGGTTCGCACGTTGCAAAAGGCGCAGGCGCGGGTGCAGACCTCGCCCATGATCATCATGGTGGCGTGCTTCTGCGTCCAGCACTCGCCGATGTTGGGGCAGCCGGCCTCCTCGCACACCGTGACCAGCCCGTGGCTCTTCACGATGTTGCGCGTCTCGAGATAGCCCGCAGACCCGGGCGCCTTGACGCGGAGCCAGTCGGGCTTGCGCAGCACCGGCGTCTCCGGCCGGTTCGCCTTTTCCGGATGGCGCAGAGCCCGCGCGTCGAGGGTGTTGATCACGGTCGCCATGACGGTTCTAAATCGGGCTTCCCGCGCCCGGTGGCAAGCTGCGGGCGGAGGAACGATGACAGGCAGCTTCGGCCCGGAGCTCTGGCGCAGGTCGCTGTGGGACGCCCTGCTGCAAGCCCGCGGCCGTGCCGGTGGCGAGAAGGTCATCATCGAGGACGCCGACCGCCGGCCGTTCACCTACGACGGCCTGATCCGCGCCGCCTTCGCGCTGGGCCGCAAGATCAAGCCCCTGACCACTCCCGGCGAGCGGGTCGGCGTCTTGCTCCCGTCCAGCGTCGGGTTCGCCGTCACCTTTTTCGCGCTCCACGCCATCGGCCGCACGCCGGTGATGCTCAACTTCACCGCCGGTGCGCGCACTGTGCGCGCCGCCTGCCAGGTCGCCGGGGTCCAACGCGTGCTCACCGCGCGTCGCTTCGTGCAGCAGGGCAAGCTCGACGAACTCCTTGCCGATCTTGAACAGGATACGGCCGTCACCTGGCTGGACGACCTCCGAAAGTCGGTCGGCAAGGCGGACAAGCTTTTTGCCCTCAGCGCTGCAGCCTTCCCGAAGCTGGTTCTGCCGCGTGAGCACCCGGACGACCCCGGCGTGGTCCTGTTCACTTCCGGCAGCTTCGGCGCGCCGAAGGGCGTGCTGCTCACCCAGGCCAACCTGGTGGCCAACACCCAGCAGATATCGACCCATATCCGGCTCGACCCCGCCTGGACCATGTTCAACCCCCTGCCCGCCTTCCACAGCTTCGGCCTGACCGCGGGCCTGCTGGTGCCGCTGCTCAACGGCCTGCGCTCCTTCCAGTACCCCTCGCCTCTGCACGTGAAGCAGATCCCTCGCCTGGTGCGGGACACGGGCGCGCAGGTTTTGTTCGGGACCGACACCTTCGCCAACCAATACGCCCGCGCCGCCGAGCCGGGAGACCTGGACAAGCTGCTCTTCCTGGTCGTGGGCGCCGAGAAGGTCCGCCCCGAAACCCAGAAGCTTTATCCGCACGCTCCGGTGCTGGAGGGCTATGGCGCGACCGAGACCGCGCCGGTGATCGCGGTGAACCAGCCCGAGCGCAACGCGCCGGGCACCGTGGGCCGGATCCTGCCCGGGATCGAGCCCCGACTGGACCCCGTCGATGGCATCCCCGAAGGCGGGCGCCTGTTCGTGCGCGGCCCCAACGTCATGGCCGGCTACCTCGGCCCCGACGGCCGCCCCGAACCCCTCCCGGGCGGGTGGCACGACACGGGCGACATAGCCTCCATCGGATCAGACGGCCTGGTCCGGCTGCTGGGCCGGCTCAAGCGCTTCGCCAAGGTCGGAGGCGAGATGGTCTCGCTCACGGCTGTGGAGGACCTCGCGGGCAAGCTCTGGCCCGACGCCGGCCACGCCGTGGTCGCCGTCCCCGACGCGCGCAAGGGCGAGCGCCTGGTCCTCGTCAGCGAGCGCCAGGACGCGGAGGCGGGCTCGCTGGCCGCCTTCATGAAACAGCAGGGCGCGCCGGAGATCGCCGCCCCCAGACGCGTCCTGCACGTCTTTGAGATCCCCCTGCTGGGCTCCGGCAAGGTCAACTACGGCGCCCTTCAGAAGATGGCGGAAGCCGACGGGGGCTGAGCCCCACCCGTCCTGGCGGGCGACCTCGCATGGCCCGGGCTCCGCGGGCGTCTCGCTAGATGTGCAGCACCCGCCCATAGGCGTCCAGAGTGCTCTCGTGCATGGCTTCGGACATGGTCGGGTGCGGGAAGACGGTGGCGTGCAGCTCCGCCTCGGTAGCCTCCAGCGTTATGGCCAGCGCGAAACCCTGAATCATCTCCGTGACTTCCGCGCCCAACATGTGAGCGCCGATGAGCGCACCGGTGTTGGCGTCGAAGATGGTCTTGACCAAACCCTCCATCTCGCCCGAAGCGATCGCCTTTCCGTTCACCCGGAAGGGGAAGCGGCCCACCTTGAGGCTCAGCCCGGCGGTCTTGGCCTGCTCCTCGGTCAGACCCACGGAGGCGATCTGCGGCTGGGAGTAGGTGCAGCCGGGAATGGGCGCCTTGATCGGCCCCATCCCAGGCACGCCGGCGATGTGATCCACCGTGTGGATCCCTTCGTGGCTGGCCTTGTGTGCGAGCCACGGGCCGCCCGCCACGTCGCCGATTGCGTAAAGCCCCGGAACATTGGTCTCGCCGTGCGGGCCGGTGACCACGCGGCCGCGCTCAACGTTGAGGCCCAGCGCCTCCAGGCCGATATCCTCCACATTGGCCACGATGCCGATGGCGACGATGGCGGCCTCGGCACGGAGCTGCTCCACCTTGCCCCCGGATTCCACGTCCAGGACCACCCCCGCGCCGTCTCGGGCCAGCTTGTTGACCTTGGCGCCGACGCGGAACTTCAGCCCCCGCTTCTCGAAGGCCTTGTGCGCCGCCTTGCCGATCTCGGCGTCCTCGGCCGGGAGAATGCGGTCCAGGGCCTCGATCACGGTCACCTCCGCGCCCAGCGCGCGGAAGAAGCTCGCGAACTCGATGCCGATCGCGCCGGAGCCGATCACCACCAGCGACTTGGGCGCGAACTTCGGGACCAGGGCTTCACGATAGGTCCAGATGCGCTCGCCGTCCGGCGCCATGCCGATCTGCGGCAGCGTCCGGGCCCGCGCGCCGGTGGCCAGGATCACCGACTTGGCCTGCACGGCACGCTCGCCGCCGGCGGTCAGTGCGACCACCACCCTGGGCGCGCCGCTCCCCTTTTCGAAGCGGGCCGTGCCGGCGATCACCTCGATCTTGTGCTTCTTCATCAGGAAGCCGACGCCGCCGTTGAGCTGCTTGGCCACGCCCCGTGAGCGCTGAACCACGGCTTGGAAATCGAACTGCGGGTTCTCGGCCGACAGGCCATAGTCCTTCAGATGCGACAGCGTCTCGAACTGCTCGCCCGACTTCAATAGCGCCTTGGTCGGGATGCAGCCCCAGTTGAGACAGACCCCGCCCAGCTCCGCGCGCTCGACGATGGCGGTCTTGAGCCCGAGTTGCGAGGCGCGAATGGCGGCCACATAGCCGCCCGGGCCGGAGCCCACGACGAGAAGGTCGAAATCAGCCATGCTTCACCTGCACCTGGTGCGCCCTCGCCCTTCGACAAGCTCAGGATGAGGACTGATGAGAAAGGACGTCACGCCCTGAACGAACCGCGCCGCGAACTCGCCCTCCAACTGCGCCGCGCGCTCACGCCAGCATCGCGATGGGGTCTTCGATCAGCGGCTTGAACGCCTGAAGGAACCTCGCCCCGATGGCCCCGTCGACCACGCGGTGGTCGCAGGTCAGGGTGACCGTCATCACCGTGGCGACCGCGAGCTGGCCCTTCTCCACCACGGGCTGTTCGATGCCGGCGCCGACGGACAGGATGCACCCGCCCGGCTCGTTGATGATGGAGCTGAAGCTCTTGATCCCGAACATGCCGAGGTTGGAGACCGAGAAGGTGCCGCCCTGGAACTCGTGGGGTTTCAGCTTCTTGTCCCGAGCGCGCTTGGCCAGGTCCTTGGACTCGGTCGCGATCTGGGCCAGGCCCTTGGTCTCGGCGGCGCGGATCACCGGGGTGATCAGCCCGCCCTCGATGGCCACCGCCATGGCGATGTCCGCGTGGTTGTGGAGGGCGATGCCTTCGGGCGTGAAGGAGGCGTTCGCCTCCGGGACGCGGGTGAGCGCCACGGCTGCGGCCTTCATGACGATGTCGTTGACGCTGACCTTCACGCCCGAGCTCTCGAGCGCCTTGTTGATGCGAGTGCGCGCTTCCAGCAGGTTGTCGATGCGCAGGTCGACCGTCAGCGGGAAGTGCGGGATGTCGCGGAAGGCTTCGGTGAGGCGGCGCGCGCTGACCCTGCGGATGTTGTCCAGCGGGATCAGGCGGTAGCTGCCGGGCTGCACGCCCATCTGCTCCAGGGAGCGGACCTGCGGCGCGGCGGCAGGGGTGGCCGGAGCGGCGGCGGGTTGGGGGGCCGGCGCAGGTTGGCTCGTGGGGGCCTGCGGCTGAGCAGGCACGCCCCCGCCTTTCTGCGCGGCTTCGACGTCGGCCCTGACGATGCGGCCGTGCGGGCCGGAGCCCCTGATCCCGGACAGGTCCAGTCCCGCCTGGCGCGCCAGACGACGCGCGAGCGGCGAGGCGCAGTTCGTCGCGGACCGCCGCCATGTCGGAGCCGCTGTCGTGCTGGGGCATGGTCCGGCCTTCCACGATGAGCCACAGCTCCGCGGCCAAGTCCTCGGCAGACGGCCGGTCCGCCGGCTCGTAGGCGGTGGCGCGTTCCATCAAGCGGTCCAGGAACGCGGCGCGCGGATGCCGCCCGTAGGAGGACATCC
>JAHWJX010000049.1 GCA_019348195.1 Pseudomonadota bacterium
AGGAGCGCGACGCGGAGTCGCTGCTGCGCGACGCCGACCTGTCGATGTACAGCGCCAAGGCCAAGGGCCGCGCCCGCGCGGTCGTCTGGAGGCACGGGTCGGGGGAGGCCCCCGCCCAGCGGCTGACCCTCGAGCAGGAGCTGCGGACGGCGCTCGAGGACGAGCAGATCCACGTCCACTACCAGCCGCAGGTGGAGCTCGGCACCGGCCGCGTCGTCGGCGTTTCCGATGGCGACACCCTGACCCTGCTCACGCCCGACCGGGTGCGGCACAAGGTGCGGTTGGACCAGATCGACGCCCCGGAGAGCGCCCAGCCCTGGGGCGCCGACGCCAAGCGCCGTCTCAGCGCGGCGGTCTTCAACAAGACGGTCACCGTTCGGTCCAGCGGCAAGGATCGCTACGGGCGCACGCTCGGCCGCGTGCAAGCGGGCGGGGCGGACATCAATTCGGCCATGGTCCGCGACGGTTCCGCCTGGGCCTATCGCCAGTACCTGACGGACCGGCGCATGCTCACGCTGGAGGCCGACGCCCGCAGCGCCAACCGGGGCCTGTGGGCCCTGCCCGACTCGCAGCAGACGCCCCCGTGGGAATGGCGGGCGACTCAACGCACTGGTGGCATGCGCGCCGACCCAGGCTCCGGCCAAAGCCGATCCGAGGCGCCCCGAATCGGGCGCGCCGGCCTCAGCTGCGGCGCCAAACGGACCTGCACCCAGATGTCCAGCTGCGAAGAGGCCCGCTTTCACCTCCAACGCTGCAGCCTGCCCCGCCTGGACAACGATGGCGACGGCGTGCCCTGCGAGAGCCTCTGCCGCGCGGGCGCCTAAGGGGCGGGCGGCTGGGGAGATCGGCGCTTGCTTGACGCCTTCCCGGGAGCGCCGAGGGGAGACGACCGGTGGGCCTGTCCAGAAACTGCAAGGCCCCCCTGATCCCTGAGGTCTTTGCGCAGCAGCAGCAGATCGAGCCGTCGGCCGAACTTCTCCGCCACACCCGGCAGGAGCGCCGCGCGTTCAAAGCCCAATTGCTCGTGCATGCGAATGGACGCCGTGTTCTCCGCCGCCACGCCGGCCACCGTGCTCCACCGGCCCTGAGCCGTCGCCCGGCCGATCAAGGCTTGCAGGAGCGCGCGGCCCAGGCCGCGTCCCCGTCGGTCGGCGCGAACGTGGACGCTGTGCTCCACCGTAGGCCGGTAAGCGTCCCCGGTGCGGAAGGGACCATAACTTCCGAACCCGACCACCATCCCGTCATCCTCGGCCACGATCACGGGATAACCCTGAGCCAGCCGTTCCGCCCGCCACGCCCGCCGATCCTCCAGGGTGACGGGCGTTACCGAGAAGACGGCCGTCGTGGTCGCGATCACCTCGTTGTAGATCTCGACAACGGCGGGCAGGTCCGCCTCCTCCGCGTCCCGGATCCTCATTTGCTCAGCCGCCGACCAGGGTGAGCCAGTCGTCCTCGCTCAGAACTTCCAGCCCCAGTTCAGCGGCCTGCTTCAGCTTGGACCCCGCGCCCGGTCCCGCCACCACCAGATCCGTCTTTTTGGAAACGGAGGAAGCCACCTTGGCGCCCAGGCTTTCCGCCTGAGCCTTGGCCTCGTCGCGCGTCATGCGTTCCAGGCTGCCCGTGAACACCACCGTCTTGCCCGCCACCGCCGTGTCGGCCCGTGGCCGTTCGGCGGCCTGGATGTCCAGCTCCGCCACGAGCCGGTCCACCGCCGCGCGGTTGTGCGCTTCGGCGAAATAGCTGCGCAGGGCCTCGACGACGGCGTCGCCGATCTGGTCCATGGCGTCGAGCTCCGCGGCGGCCGCCTCGTCGCCGGTCGCGAGCCGGTCCATGGCCGCCCGGAACGCGGCCCAGCTTCCATAGCCCCGCGCCAGGGTCACCGCCGTGGTTTCACCCACGTGGCGCACGCCCAAAGCATAGAGCATGCGTTCGAGGCTGATCGTGCGTCGCGCTTCGATGCCGGCCAGCAGGTTGCGAATGGACGTCTCGCCGAACCCGTCGCGCGCCCGCAGCGCGGCCAGCGCCGCCTCGTTCCGGGGGAGGGCGAAGATGTCGGCGGGCTCATTCACCCAGCCTTCCGCGTTGAACAGCTCCAGCTGCTTGGCCCCCAGCCCCTCGACATCGAAGGCTCGCCGCGAAACGAAGTGGATCAGGTGCTCCAGCCGCTGGTAGGGACAGGCGAACTCGCCCGTGCAGCGCCGCACCACCGTCTCCACCCCGGACGGGCGCGTCTCCTTGGCCACCGGCGTCCTCAGCGGGCACGGGCACAGGCTGGGAAAGGCGTAGGGCTCTCCCCGATCCGGTCGATCGGCGTCCACCACGCCCAGCACCTGCGGAATCACGTCGCCGGCGCGCTGCAGCCGCACCGTATCGCCCACCCGCACGTCCAGCCGGGCGATCTCGTCGGCGTTGTGCAGGGTCGCGTTCTTGACCACCACACCGCCGACCGGGACGGGCCTGAGCCGGGCCACGGGTGTGAGCGAGCCCGTCCGCCCGACCTGGATGTCGATGCCCTCCAGCAGCGTTTCAGCCTGCTGCGCAGGGAATTTGCGGGCTATGGCCCAGCGCGGGGAACGAGAGACGAACCCCAGCCGGCCCTGCCAGTCCAGCCGGTCGACCTTGAACACCACCCCGTCGATCTCGAAGCCGAGCGTCGGGCGCGCTCCCTCGAAAGCGCGATAGGCCGCCAGCATCCCCTCCGGGCCCTCCACCCGGTCGGACAGCTCGCTCACGGGAAAGCCCCAGTCACGGAAGCGGTTCAGCGCCTCCCACTGGGTTCCGGCGAAAGGCGCGCTCGCCCGCCCCCAGGCATAGGCGTAGAAGCGCAACGGCCGTCCGCGACTGATCTCCGCATCCAGTTGGCGCAGCGAGCCCGAAGCCCCGCTCCGTGCATTGGCGTAGGTTCGTCGCCCGGCCTGCGCCTCGCCCGCGTTCATCCGCTCGAAGTCGTCGAGGCGCATGTACACCTCCCCGCGGATCTCGATCTCGTCCGGCCACCCCTGGCCGTGCAGCCGCTGCGGGATCTCCCCCACTGTTCGTATGTTGTCCGTGATGTCCTCGCCCGTGCGCCCGTCGCCGCGCGTCGCCGCCTGCACCAGCCGCCCACGCTGGTAGCGGAGGTTGGCCGACAGCCCGTCGATCTTGGGCTCGGCCGTAAAGGCGACCGGCTCGTCCTCCGGTAGGCGCAGGAACCGGCGCACCCGCGCCTCGAACTCCACCAGGGCGGCGTCGTCGAACGCGTTGTCGATGGACAGCATGGGCAGGCCATGCTCGACGGGCGCGAACCGCGCCGCCGGGGTCGAGCCCACGCGCAGGCTGGGCGAGTCCTCCCGCACCAGTTGGGGGAAGCGGGCCTCCAACAGGGCGTTGCGCCGCCGGAGCTCGTCATATTCGGCGTCGCTGATCGCGGGCGCTTCCTGCTGGTAATAGAGCCGGTCGTGGGTGGCGATCTGCTCGGCGAGCCGCTGCAACTCCTCGGCCGCTTCCGCCTGTTCCGGCGTCAGACCGCTCATGCCGCCTCCGCCGGTTGGGCCAGCTCAAGGTCCGCCAGCGTCAGTCCCCAGCGCGCCGCATCAGCCTGCGTCATCACCCGCCCCAGCCGTTCCGTTTCCCGCACCACCCCGGCCTTCCAGTCCCCGTGCGGCCCGATCAACTCCGAATTGTTCTCGCCCGTGTTCACCAGATAGGCCGCCTCCGCCTCGATCGCCGCCAGCTCCGCGCGCTGCGCACGGGCGTCGTCCACCCCGCCGCAAAATCGAGCCGGCCCGGGGCCGGCCAGTCGGCCAGGAGGCTTTCGACGTGGGTCGCGGCGGGCTCATGCCCCGCCACCAGCACCCGGGTGTCCGCATCTCCAGCCGCCTGCGCGGACCGCAGCGTCATGGCGAGCAGACGACGCACGCGGGCCCAGTCACGGGCCGTCGCCCGCGCCATCACCGCGATTCCAAAGGTGAAGGGCTCCACCATCCCGTGCTGGTTAAGGCCCGAGCGCGCCGGACGCCAGACCGGACGGGCGCCCCAGCGGCGGCCGGCTAGGCTGCGATCAGCGCCCGCGCCGCCGCCCGCGCGGCGTCCGTCACCTCCGCGCCGGCCAGCATGCGGGCGATCTCCTCCTCGCGGGCGGCCGGGCCGAGGATCTCGACGGCTGTGGCGACCCGCTCGGCGTCGCCGCCCTTGGTCACTCGCCAATGGGCGTCGGCGCGGGCCGCCACCTGCGGACTGTGAGTGACCACGATCACCTGGGATGCGCAGGCCAGGCTCTTCAGCCGCAAGCCCACCGCGTCGGCCACCGCACCGCCGACGCCCTGATCCACCTCGTCGAAGACCAGCACGGGCCCGCCCCATAGGCCTCGGGCGCCGGACGCCAGCACCGCCTTGAGCGCCAAGGCGAAGCGGGCCAGCTCGCCGCCGGAAGCGATGGCCTCCAACGGCGCGAATGGGGCGCCCGGGTTGGTGCTGATCTCAAAGGTCACCCGGTCCGCGCCGGCTGGCCCGGCCCGCTCCGGAGGCAAGGGCTCCACCGCCACCCGGAACCGGGCGCGGTCCAGCTTCAAGGGCTTGAGCTCCCGCTCCACGGCCGTGGCGAGCCTTGCCGCAGCCTCCGTCCTGGCCGCGGTGAGACGCCCCACGGCCGTGCGGTAATGGGCTTGGGCCGATTCGGCCTGCGCGCGCGCAGCCCGCAGGAGCTCGTCCGAACTCTCCAGCGCCCGCAGCGCGTCGGCGGTCTCCGTCCGCACACGGGGGAGATCGTCGACCCCCACGCCCAGCCGCCGCGCCGCGCCGCGCAGGGCGAACAGCCGGCTTTCCGCCGCTTCCAGTTGGTCGGGCTCGAACAGGAACGCCTCGGCGGCGCGGTCGATCGCGCCCGCCGCCTCGTCGGCCTCCACCAGCGCGCGCTCCAGCGCTCCGGCCGCCTCCGTCAGCCGGCCGGCGGCCGTGCCGTCCGAAGCCGCGCCCGCGCCCACCGTCCGTTCGCGCGCGCGCTCCATGGCCCGGAGCGCCTGGGCCAGGCGCCCCGACACGCCCTCGCCCGCCAGGGCCTGACGTGCGGAGGATATGTCGGCCAGCGCCTTTTCGGCGGCGCCCAGGAGAGCGCGCTCTTGGGCCAAAACCGCCTCTTCGCCCGCCCTGGGGTCCAGGCGGTCCAGCTCCGCCAAGCGCTCGGCCAGGATGGTCGCCTCCGCCTCGGCGCGGGCCGCCGACTGGCTCAGCGCCCCCCGGCGCGTTTGCGCCTCGCGCGTTGCGGCGTGGGCCGCGGCCGCCGCCGCGAGCATCGGTTCGGTCCCCGAGAAAGCGTCCAGCAACGGACGGTGGGTGCGAGGATCCAGCAGCCCCACCGTCTCGTGCTGCCCGTGAACCTCCAGGAGCACGGCGCCGAGGTCGCGCAACGCCGTCACGCTTGCGGCTTGATCGTTCACGAAAGCGCGCGAGCGTCCATCGGCCCCGACCTGCCGGCGGAGCACCAGATCCTCGCCGGGATCGCCGTCCAGTCCCTTGTCGGCGAGCATGGACCAGACCGCATGATCCGCGGGCGGCGCAAACACAGCGCTGGCGATCGCCTGGGCGGCGCCCTGCCTGACCAGCGAGACTTCCGCCCTCTGCCCGGTCGCGAGCCCGAGGGCGTCCAGCACGATCGACTTGCCGGCGCCCGTCTCGCCAGTGAGCGCGGTCAGCCCCGGCCCGATCTGCAGATCCAGCCGTTCAATCAGCACCAGGTCGCGGATGAACAGCCCCGTCAGCATCCGACCGTCAGCAGGCTTCGCCGGGCGTCACTGCCCTGACGAGGCGGGGGCGGCCGTCTCCGACGGCGGGGTGCTTAGGCTAACCTTGGGAGCGGCGGCGCGAGCCTCCGCCCGACCTCGCCCAAAGCCCAACAAGCCGCGCGCTCGGGGCGCCGTGGCCGGCCGCAGTCCCTTGTCGGTCAACAGGGCATAGGCGTCGGTGTACCAGGGATCGCCGCCATAGTTGTAGCCCAGCACGGCGCCGTTGCGCTTGGCCTCGTCCGTGAGGCCCAGCATCAGATAGGCCTCGACCAAGCGGTACAGCGCCTCGGGCGTGTGGGTCGTGGTCTGGTATCTGTCCACCACCGCCCGGAAACGGCCGATCGCCGCCAGGGGCTGGTTCTGACGCAGGTACCAGCGGCCGACGTTCATCTCCTTGCCCGCCAGCTGATCGTTGGCGGTGTCCAGCTTGAGCCGCGCATCTGAAGCGAACTCGCTGTCCGGGAACCGCCGGATCACGTCGCGCAGCGCCGCCTGGGCCTGGGCCGTCGCCGCCTGGTCGCGCGCCACGTCGGTGATCTGCTCATAATAGCTGACCGCCTTCATGTAATAGGCGTAGCCCACCTGCGGATTACCCGGGTAAAGCTGGATGAAGCGCTCGGCCGCGGCGATCGCCTCCGGGTAATCGTTGGCCTGGTAGCGCGCATAGATCGTCATCAGGATCGAACGGCGCGACCACTCCGAATAGGGGTGCTGCCGCTCCACCTCGTCAAAATACTGGACCGCCTCCGTCCAGCGCCGCTGGTCCAGACGCTTCGCTCCGGTGGCGTACAACAGCTCCACCGGGCGTTCGACATAGGCCAACCGAGCCTTGTCCTTGTCGCCCGCGCAGCCGCTCACGACCAGGCTCGCGGCCATGGCCAGGGCCAGACCCGCGCCGGCTGTCAGCCGCAGTTGATTGCGCACCACGCACCTCTTCGAATTGGTGAGGAGTATGTATTCGCCCGCGAGCGTGGCGACAACGCGGCATCCCGGGCCGCGTGAGAGGCGGCTAGACTGCTTCGGCCAGCTCCGGCGTGGACAGGCCGAAGCGCCAGGCGTCAGGCTGGGCCAACAGGGCGCGGCAAAGCTGGTTGTTCAGGCCGTGGCCCCCGCAGCTTGACTCGAACCGACCTAGGATAGGCGCTCCCAGGACGTACAGGTCACCCACGGCGTCCAGCGCCTTGTGACGCACGAACTCGTCAGGGCGGCGCAGGCCTTCCGGGTTCAGAACCCGGTCCCCGTCGATCACCACCGCATTGGCCAGAGACCCGCCCCGAGCCAGGCCCGCGGCCCGCAGGCTCTCCACCTCATGCAGGAAGCCGAAGGTGCGGCAATCGGCCAGCTCCCGGCGGAAACCCGCCTCGTCCGCGGCCGTCACCACACGCTGGCGCCCGATCGCGGCGGAAGCGAACCGGATCTCGAAGTCCACCTCGAACCGCTCGGCCGGCAGCAGGGAGGCGTGCTTGCCCCCTTCGCTGACCGTAACCGGCCGCAGCACCTCGATGACCCGACGCGGGGCCGCCTGGGCGCGCCGCCCGGCGCGGTCCAGCAATTCCACGAAGGGCAGGGCCGAGCCGTCCATGATCGGCACTTCGGGCCCGTCGACCTCGACCAGCGCATTGTCGACGCCCAGCGCCGCCAGGGCCGCCATGAGATGTTCAATGGTGGAGACCGTCACACCTGCTGCATTGGCGATCACCGTGCCCAGCCGGGTGGCCACCACGGCCTCGGCCGAAACCGGGACGCGGTTGTCGTTCCCGCCCGAGCCTGGGAGATCGCTGCGCACGAACACGATCCCGCCGTCGGCCGGAGCCGGACGGATGGCCAAACGCACGCGCTGGCCCGTGTGCATGCCCACGCCCGCGCAGATGGCGGACCCGGCGACGGTGTGCTGACGCGCGTCGAGGATCATGGTGAACAGTTTGCAACCGGAGCATTGAAACGGGGTGAACGCCATGCGCCACCCCGCTCAACTAGGCCCGCCTCCGTCCAGCGGCAAACCAAGAGGTGTTTCGGAGTGTTTCGGGCGCCGGCCTGACCGGTGGACTGAGCGGCGGCCGTTGGAGGCCGCCGCTCAGGGCTCCTAATTGGCCAGGCGACGCAGGAAGCTCGGGATCTCCAAGTCGTCGCTGGCGTCCAGCGGCTCCTGCTCCTCCGCCAGCTTGGGCGCCGCACCGCCGCGTGTGACGGGCACGGAGGCCTGCCGGTAATTGGGCGCGCCGGACGGGGTCTCCTCCGGGCCCGCGGCGCGGGCTCGGCCGCCGAACAGGCCCAGGAAGCCGCCGCGACGACGGTCCCCCGCATAGTTGCGGTCCGGGAACAGGGGCGCTTCCTCCTCCACCTCGGCTGAAAGCGGCTCGGGCTGGCGCTCCGGAGCGGGCGCGGGGCGTGGAGCCGGTGCGAAGGCGGGCTGAACCGGTGCGGCCGCGGGCTCGCCGTACAGGTCGGCCTGCGCCTGGGCGGGGGCGTCGGCGGTCGGCGTTGCGGCGTATTCTTCAAAGGCGACCCGCTTGGGCTCCTTCCACATGGTCGCGGACTGCGGCTGGGCGGCCGGCGCGGGCTCCATGGCGGCCACGGGTTGCGGCTCCGGCGGAGGCGCGTATTGCGGCTCCGGCGCGTGGTAGGCGGCCGGGCGGATCGGCTCAGGCTGGCGCACCGGCGGAGGGACGGGCTGAGGCATGGGCGCGCGCCCCTGCGGGTGGATGGGCGCGGCGCCCCGGCGCGGGTCCACCGCCTGGGCGGCCGAGCCTTCCATGCCGGTGGCCACCACCGCCACGCGGATCTTGCCTTCCAGTTCCGGGTCGAAGGCGGCGCCGAAGATGATGTTGGCGTCGGCGTCCACCTCGGCGGAGATGGCGTTCGCCGCCTCGTCCACCTCGAGCAGGGTCATGTCGTAACCGCCGGTCACATTGACCAGCACGGCCTTGGCGCCCTTGAGCGACACCTCGTCCAGTAGGGGGTTCTGAATGGCGTTCTGCGCCGCCATCAGGGCGCGGTCTTCGCCCGAAGCTTCGCCCGTCCCCATCATGGCCTTGCCCATCTCGGACATGACGGTGCGCACGTCGGCGAAGTCGAGGTTGATGAGCCCCGGCAGGACCATCAGGTCGGTGATGGAGCGTACGCCCGAGTGCAGCACCTGGTCGGCCATGGTGAAGGCGTCCGCAAAGGTCGTCTTTTCATTGGCGATGCGGAACAGGTTCTGGTTGGGAATGATGATCAGGGTGTCGACGTGGCGCTGCAGCTCGGCGATGCCCGCCTCCGCCATGCGCATCCGGTGGCGGCCTTCGAACTGAAAGGGCTTGGTGACCACGCCGACCGTGAGGATGCCGCGCTCGCGCGCGCATCGCGCGATGATGGGCGCGGCGCCCGTCCCGGTTCCACCGCCCATGCCGGCCGTGATGAAGACCATGTGCGCGCCTTCGAGGTGCTCCACCACCTCCGGCGTGCTTTCCTCGGCCGCGCTCATGCCCACCTCGGGGTGGGCTCCCGCGCCCAGACCCTGGGTGATCGCCACGCCCAGTTGGATGCGCTTGTCCGTCTTGGCGAACTGGAGCTGCTGGGCGTCGGTGTTCGCGCAAACGAATTCGCAGCCCTCCAGCCCCGTTTCGATCATGTTGTTGACGGCGTTGCCGCCGGCCCCGCCTACGCCGAACACGACGATGCGAGGCTTCAACTCGGTGGTTCGCGGGGCGGAGAGCGAAATCGCCATGGGCCTGCTGTTCCTTCAGAACTCGCGTGGGAGGTCGGCGGCCCCACGCGGTTGGTAACCAATTAGAAACCGGCGTCGTTAATCAGCGGTTAAGAACCCGAGCTCGTTCCACGACCGGAGAAATCGGAGAGCTAGGCCCCCGCTCGCGAATCGGCTCCCCCCATTGTTCGCCCCGAGCCCCCCGCTCGCGCAAGGGGCGAACGACGTTGGGGAGTCAAGAGCTGGGGACTTTCGCAAGGCGAGGCCGTTGGTCGCCCAACTTGCCCCGACTCGCCTGCTCCCCCACATCACTCGCATGAGCGATCGCTCCACCGGCGCTGCGCCGTCCCGTCTCATCGCGGTGCTGGGGCCCACCAACACCGGCAAGACCCACCTGGCGGTCGAGCGCATGCTGGGCCACGGCACCGGCATGATCGGCCTGCCGCTGCGCCTGCTGGCGCGCGAGATCTACGACCGGATCGTCAAGCTGCGCGGGACCCGTTCCGTGGCCCTGATCACCGGCGAGGAGAAGATCGTCCCGCCGCACGCCCAGTATTTCGTCTGCACGGTGGAAGCCATGCCGCTGGCCCGCGAGGTCGACTTCCTCGCCATCGACGAGATCCAGTTGGCCGCGGACCCCGAGCGCGGCCACGTCTTCACCCACCGCCTGCTCCACGCGCGCGGGCGGCAGGAGACCATGCTTCTCGGGTCCGCCACCATGGGCCCGCTGATCCGCCGTCTCCTCCCAGAGGCCGAGTTCCAGACCCGGGAGCGGTTCAGCCGCCTCACCTACGCCGGCCCCAAGAAGCTGACCCGCCTGCCCCGCCGCAGCGCCGTGGTCGCCTTCTCCGCCGAGAACGTCTACGCCATCGCGGAGCTGATCCGCCGGCAAAGAGGCGGAGCGGCGGTGGTCATGGGCAGTCTCAGCCCGCGGACCCGCAACGCCCAGGTGGCCCTGTACCAATCTGGCGAGGTCGATTTCCTCGTGGCCACCGACGCCATTGGTATGGGCCTGAACATGGACGTCGACCACGTGGCCTTTGCGGGCCTGCGCAAGTTCGACGGCAAGCGGAACCGCTGGCTGCACGCCCATGAGTTGGGCCAGATCGCCGGCCGCGCCGGTCGCTTCCGCACCGACGGCACCTTTGGCGTGACCGGCGAAGCCCCGGACATGGACGCCGACCTGGTGCAGTCCATAGAGGATCACCGCTTCGAGCCGGTCCCCGCCGCCGAATGGCGCAACGCGAGGCTTGACTTCGGATCCCTCCCCGGCCTGCTCCGCTCCCTGGCCGCGCCGCCGCCCGAGGAAGGCCTACACCTCGCCCGGGAAAGCCTGGACGAAACCACCCTGCGGCGCCTCGCGGAAGACGAAGACATCGCCCGCGGGTGTCGCTCGAAAGCCTGCCTCCTGCGGCTCTGGGACGTGGCCCAGACGCCCGACTTCCGCAAGTCGCCGCTGGACGAGCACGTCCGCCTGGTCCGATCTTTCTACGAACACCTGACCGGCCGCCACGAACGCGTGCCGGACGACTGGATGGCCGCCCAGCACGCCTCGCTGGACCACATGACCGGCGACATCGACACCCTGGCCAGCCGGCTCGCCTCCGTCCGTACCCTGGCCTATGTGGCCGCGCGGCCCGACTGGCTGCGCAACCCGGGCGAATGGCAGGCGCGCACCCGCGCCCTGGAGGACCGGCTCAGCGACACTCTGCACGAGCGGCTCATGGCCCGCTTCATCGACCGCCGCACCAGCGTGCTGATGCGGGCGCTCAATGTCCGGGAGGACGTCCTGGCCGGCGTGGCCGACGACGGCGAGGTCACGGTGGAAGGCGTCCACGTGGGCCGCCTCCGCGGCATCGCCTTTCAGCCCGCCGCCGGAGGCTCGGCGCTTGAAGACAAGGCGCTGCGCCACGCCGCCCAACGCGCCGTGGGCCCGGAGATCGCGCGCCGCCTCGGCCGGCTGGCCGCAGACGGGGACGAGGCCTTCGCCCTGGCGACCGACGGGGTCCTGCTGTGGCGCGGAGACCCGGCGGGAAAACTGGCGGGCGGTTCCCCGTTCGCGCCCAAGGTCACGCTGGCTGGCGACGCCATCTCCGGAACGGGCGGATCTCCCGCCGCCCGTGAACGCGCCGCCCAGCGGCTCGAGGCCTGGCTGCTGGCCGAAGCCGGACGCCGGCTGCGCGCCTTGAAGCAGCTTCGCGAGGCGGTGGACGGGGGCAAGCTCTCCGGCATCGCCCGAGGCCTGGCTTACCGGTTGCTGGAGGGCGCAGGCCTGCTGGACCGCCGCTCGGTTGAGACGGAGGTCCGATCGCTCAGTCAAGCCGAACGTCGCGCCCTGCGCAGCCTGGGCGTCCAGTTCGGCGCCTTCACCCTGCACCTGCCTTCGCTCGCCGCCCCGGACGCTCACGCGCTTCTGGCCGCCTACGCCCAGCTGCAAACGCCCGGCTGGCGCCCCCCCGCCGAAGGAATAACCCGCGCGCCCGCGCCGCCGCCCTCGCCCGAGACCTTGGCGGCGCACGGTTTCCGTTCGGCGGGCCCCTGGATCGTGTCGGTGGACGCCTTGGAGCGCCTGGACGAGCTCCTGCGCGCCAACGAACACCTCACCGGCCAGCGCCGGCTGTCCGACCAGGCTCGTGAGGAGCTCGGCTGGAGCTCCGCCCAGGCCGACGACATCCTGCGCGCGCTCAGCTTCGCTCCCACCACCCGCCGGGAACCCGATCAGCCTCCGCCGCTCCGCCGCCGCGAGCCCAAGCCGGCGCCGGCGCCCGTGCTTCTCCCAGATTCGCCGTTCGCAGTGCTGGCCGCGCTCCGACCCGCTCCGGCCGGCGCACCACTCCGGCGGCGACGCAAGCGGGCCCGACCCGCGCCGGTGGCATGACGGAGGCGACCGACACCGCGCGGGTGGACGTCTGGCTTTGGCGCGCCCGTTTCTTCAAGACGCGGGCGCTCGCCTGCCGCGTCGTCGAGGACGGCCGCGTGCGCCTCACCCGCGGCTCCGGCGAACACAGCCGCCTGGACAAGGGCAGCCGCTGTATCCGCCCGGGCGACCAGCTGGTGTTCGCGATCGGCGGCCGCGTCCATGCCGTCCGCGTCTTGGCCTTGGGCGAGCGCCGCGGCCCCGCGGAGGAGGCCCGCACCCTCTACGCCGCGCTGGACACGGCCCAGGACGACGTCGCGCCCGGCGTTGACACGCCCGACCCGGCCCGGCAGGGGGACGGCCCCGAACAGTCCCCCTCCTCATGACCTACATCGTCACCGAAGCCTGCATCAAATGTAAGTACATGGACTGCGTGGAAGTCTGTCCGGTGGACTGCTTCTACGAGGGCGAGAACTTCCTCGTAATCAATCCGGACGAATGCATCGACTGCGGCGTGTGCGAGCCCGAGTGCCCCATCGACGCCATCAAGCCCGACACCGAGGACGATCCGGACGGCAAATGGCTGGAGATCAACAGCCGTTACAGCAAGAGCTGGCCCAATATCACGCTCAAGGGCGAGCCCCCGGCCGACTCGGCGCAGTACGAGCGGGAGACAGGCAAGTTGGAGAAATACTTCAGCCCGAACCCCGGCAAGGGCTCCTGAGGCCCCCGGCGCCATCCGGCTTTGAACGGAGCCGAACCTGTGGTAAGGGTTCATCATTCCGTCGCAGACCCCTTCGGGTCCGGCGGTTCGTCGCTCCCGCGTCGCTTGACGCGTCGGAACCGGGCCTGGTCGCAGCGGACGCCGCTCCATGACAGGGTTCACCCCGCCCTCTTACGGCGGGTTTCGGCGCGTGAACGTCAGCGAGACGACGCTCGCAATTTGTCTTTCGGCGAGAGGCCAGAAACAATGTCGGTGAAGTCAGCCCTCGACTACAAGGTCGGCGACCATGTCGTTTACCCCGCGCACGGCGTGGGCAAGATCGGCGGGGTCGAAACCCAGGAAGTGGCGGGCCTGTCCCTCGAAGTTTACGTCATCACCTTCGATCACGAGAAGATGACGCTTCGCGTTCCCACCAAAAAGGCCAAGACCGCCGGCTTGCGCCCGCTCGCCAACAGCGAACTGGTCGGCCAGGCCCTGACTACGCTCAAGGGCCGCGCCCGCGTCAAGCGCACCATGTGGAGCCGCCGCGCCCAGGAGTATGAGGCCAAGATCAACTCCGGCGACCTGATCTCCATCGCCGAGGTGGTCCGCGACCTTTACCGCGCCGATAGCCAGCCGGAGCAGTCCTACTCAGAGCGCCAACTGTACGAGTCCGCCCTGGACCGCATGGCGCGGGAAGTCGCCGCGGTGGAGCGCATCGACAAGGACAGCGCCGTGGCCATGCTGCAGAAGAACCTGAACCGCTCGGCCGCCGCAGCCTGAGCGGAGCCTGGAGCGGGTCACCCCAAGCCAGAGCCCCCAAGCCGAAAGCCTCAGCTCAAGGCCAAGGTCAGGCCCGGAGGGTCACCCGCTCCAGCACGCCTTCGGACACCCGCGCCACCGTCAGCAACAGGCGCAGCGCGCCCGCGCTGTCCAGCAGGCGAGGATCCATTCCGCCTCGGGCGCCCAGCATGTCCAGAACGGGTGCAGCCGCCGGGGTGATCGTTCGGGCGCTCATGCTCCATCGGCCGAACAGCCGGGCGTCGATCGGTCCCGCGCTGATCAGCTCCAGCACGCAATGCCTGGGGTCCTTGGCGATCCGGCTGAAGGTGGCGGAGATTTCGGTCCGCGATCCTTCCAGCGCCTGCAGGAACCAGCCGTCAAAGGCCGCCAGCAGCCCTGTCACGCCCACCTGGGCGTTGTTGCGGGCGGACACGGCGACGACGTCCTCGGTCAGGATCTCGAACTCGCGACCCACGCTGTCGGCGCGGCTGACGTAGAGCAGACGGTGCAGGGGCGCAGGCGGCATCACGGATCCAGCTCAGTCCCCTGCAGCTTGTCTCAGCCGCGCCTTGACGCCCGCTTAACGTTCGTGAGCGGCTCGATCCGCTCCGGATGGTCGACCTCCAGCACCCATCCGGCGCCTCGGCGGCGAACCACCCCGCGCACCCGGATCAGCCGGCCCGCCAGGGCATCGAACGGTGCGCCGGCCGCGGCCATGTCCGCCGTCGCGCGGCCCGACGCCTCCAGGGTCAGCGCGCCGTCCCCCAGCCTCGCCGCACTCCCGGCGAAGCGCCGATCCAGCCGTCCGAGCCGGCCCTCCACGAGTTGGAAGCCCGGCTCCCGGATCTCCTGCGGCAGCCGCACCCGCCATTCGGGCGATGTCCACAGTCCGCGCCCGGCGGCGCGCGCCCGCGCCTCGAGCCTCAGCATCGGGCCCGCCAGCGCCCGGTCGTCCGCGGTCGTGTTCACCCGCGCCAGTCCCGCCTGCAGCAGGTCGCCCTGAGCCCAGCGACGCCGGCCCAGCGTGCGCACATGGGCCACCGCCCTGCCGAAGCCGTCCCGCCTCGGCCCACCATAGAGAAGCGCCACCGGCTTGCCGCCCACCACGCCTTCCAGCGCAGCCTTGGCCTCCGCCGCGCCCGCCTCGCCTCGCCCCGGAACGTCCACGCCGGCCAGCCGCAGCTCCGTTCCGTCCTCCAGCCGCATGCGCCCCCCGAAGAAGACGGTCTCCACCCGTCCACGCTCGCCTTCCGCCAGCCGGTCCAGCGGATCGCCCCCGCAGGCCGTAGCCATCAGGCCGGCCGAAGCGGCTATCGCGCCCCGGCTCGTCTTTGCTAGAAGGCTCACGGCGTGACCCCGTAGCTCAGCAGGATAGAGCAGCGGTTTCCTAAACCGGAGGTCGGAGGTTCGAATCCTCTCGGGGTCGCCAACTTTTTCAAAGGCTTAGCTCAGGCGATCGTCAGGCCCTGTGGCGAATGGGGCACGGATGGGGCACAAAGCGGCAGAGGGCGGGCCTAGCTGCGCGCTGCCAGTCAGGATCACTGGCGCTACATCGCCAGGGCCGCCCTAGCTTTCCGGCCCCCTAACTCGTCGAGCGATTAGAGCCTCGATGACTAGGTCGGCGCAGCGGCTGCAAGAGCCTCCAGCGCGCGTTCAACATCCAAACGCGAG
>JAHWJX010000004.1 GCA_019348195.1 Pseudomonadota bacterium
GAGAACAGGCTCAAACGCGGGCTCGAGGGCGGGCGGCTCCGGCGAGGGTTCAGGCGCGGTGGCGATCTCCGCGGCGCCCTCAGGCGGAGGCGGTATGAGCTTGACAGGTACGGGCGGAGGCGGCGGAGGCTGCGCCTGGTCGGGCCAGGCCACAAAGGCCGCCAGCAGCCCCCCGTGCAGCAGGGCGGAGGCGAGAAGCGCCGGGCCGCGGTTCACCTCACTCGTCCTCGGGCGCGGCCACATCCGTGATCAGGCCGACGGAGGACAGGCCCGCAGCCTGCAACCGGGCCATGACCTGGGCCACGCGTCCGTACGGAGCGCGGCCGTCCGCCCGGACGTTGACCGCCCGGTCGGGCGTGTTCTCGGCGATGGCGGCCAGACGCGTTGGGAGCGTCTCAAAGGGCGCGGGCTCCTCGCCCAGGAAGACGGCGCCGTCCGCCCGGATGCTGATGGTGAGCGGCTCTTCCTGCTCTTCCAGCGCGCCCGCCTCGGTTCGGGGAAGCTCAACGGGCACGCCCACCGTCAGCAGAGGGGCGCTGACCATGAAGACGATCAGCAGAACCAGCATGACATCGACCAGAGGGGTGACGTTGATCTCGGACAAGGCGCCTCGCCGGCCGCGTCGACGACGCCGGCCGCGGCTGTGCGCAAAGGCGTCTGTCGAGGCCAGCGCCACCTAGGCCGCCCTTTGCGGCTGGGCCAGCCGGCGGGCCATGGCGGCGGTCAAGTCGTCGGCGAAGCCCTCCAGCCGCCCGGCGAACCGCCCTGCGTCCGTGCTGAACTTGTTGTAGGCGATATAGGCCGGGATGGCCGCAATCAGGCCGATGGCGGTCGCGAACAGGGCCTCCGCGATCGCGGGCGCCACCACGGTGAGGTTGGTGGACCGCTGCACGGCGATCTCCTGGAATGCGTTCATGATGCCCCACACCGTGCCGAACAGCCCCACAAAGGGCGAGGCCGTGGCCACAATGGCCAGCGAGCCCAGCCCGTCCTCCACCCGCTGACTTTCGCGCGCGATGACTCCGTCGAGGCCGCGGTCGATCCGCTGCATCATCAGGGCGCCCGCGGTCTCGCCAACCGGGCCGTGGCTGCGAGTCTCCCGCCACTCCCGCAGGGCGACAACCAGCATGCGCGGCAGCGCGTGGCGGGGTTGATCGCCCGCCTTGGCCGCCACCTCCTCCAGGGACCGCCCGGAGCCGACCTCGTCCTCGAACGCGTTCGCCTGGCGGTTCAGCGCGGAAAAGCGGAGCAGCTTGTCCAGGATGATGGTCCAGGACCACAGGCTGGCGGCGGCCAGGCCGATCATGACCAGCTTGACCACCCAGTCCGCGCGCAGGAACAGCGAAACCGCGGAGAAGCTCTCGGCCGTAAGTGCGGGATCAGGCGCCATGGGCCGGCTCCGTGGACGAATCAGAGGCCGAAACTATGGCGCGTCAGGGCGGCTTTCGGCGAGGAGGTAGGGGCGCAGTTTGTCGACCAGACCCGCCGGCGGCCGCCGCGGCCGCCCGTCCGGAGTGATGCAGGCCGCCTCCACCACGGCCGACAGCAGCAAGTCCGCACCCCGGATCACGGTCTGGCCGACCAGCAGGCGTGCGCCGCGGAAGCTATCGTAGGTGGTCCGAACGGTCAGGGCGTCGTCCACGCGCGCCGGCCGTCTGAAATCCAGCGTCATGCGGACTACCGCAAAGACGGCCGGGTCGGGGCGGTCCAGCAGCTCGGTGTGGCTGACCGCGGCCAAGCGCAGGAAGTCCGACCGACCGCGTTCCAGGTAACGCAGGTAGTTGGCGTGATAGACCACCCCCGTGAAGTCGGTGTCCTCGTAATAGACGCGCACCGGCAGCCGATGCTCGCGACCGTGGAAGACGCCGGAAGACGGACCGGTCACGTCAACCTTCGAACAGGCCAGGCTGGCCGGGCGGAGCCGTGGGCGGGGAAAGGCCCAGGTGGCCGTACGCCTTGGGACAAGCGGTCCGCCCGCGCGGCGTGCGCTGGATGAAGCCCTGCTGCAGCAGATAGGGCTCGATAACGTCCTCCACGGCGTCGCGCGCCTCCGCCAGGGCGGCGGCCAGGGTCTCCATGCCGGCCGGACCGCCCGAATAGTTCTCGATCAAAACTCGGAGGTAGCGCCGATCCATGGCGTCCAGCCCCGCTTCGTCCACCTCGAGCCTGGCCAGCGAAGCCGCCGCGAGCTTTCGATCGATCGGCTCCCCGCCCGCGAAATCACGTACCCGGCGCAGCAGCCGGCCGGCGACCCGGGGCGTGCCCCGCGCCCGGGCGGCGATCTCCGCCGCGCCGTCCCCCGCCAGCTCGACCCCGAGCTTGCGGGCGGCCTGGAGCAGCACCTGTTTCAGTTCGGCCGGGGTGTAGAACTCAAGGCGAAGCGGAATCCCGAAGCGGTCCCGCAGCGGCGTGGCCAAGAGGCCGGCCCGCGTGGTGGCGGCCACCAGGGTGAAGGGCGATAGGTCGATGCGCACCGAACGCGCCGAAGGTCCCTCCCCGATCATCAGGTCCAGAACTTGGTCCTCCATCGCGGGATAGAGGATCTCCTCCACGATCGGCGCCAGCCGGTGGATCTCGTCGATGAACAGCACGTCTCGAGGTTCGAGGTTGGTCAGGATGGCGGCCAGATCTCCGGCCTTGGCCAGCACGGGCCCGGAGGTGGCCCGAAAGTTCACGCCCAGCTCGCGGGCGACAATCTGCGCCAAGGTGGTCTTGCCCAAGCCCGGAGGACCGAACAGCAGTACATGGTCCAGCGCCTCGCCCCGTCCCCGTGCGGCGTCGATGAAGACCTTGAGGTTCCCTTTGGCCTGGGCCTGGCCCACGAACTCGGCCAGGGTTTGGGGGCGCAGCGCCTTGTCCGCCTCCTGGGCCTGAGGCTCGCCCGAGACCAACCGGCTCAACGCGCCAGCTCCTGCAGCGCGGCCTTGATCACCGCAGCCTCGGCCGCGTCCTCGCCCAGCCGCAGCACGGCCCCTTCCACGGCGCGGCGAGCCGCCGGTTCGGCTATGCCCAGGCCCAGCAGGGCGGCCGTGGCCTCGCCCGCAACGCTCGGCGCCGCCGGCGGGTAGCCGCTTGCGGCTACCTGCGCGTGGAAGGCCGCCACCGTTTCGCCACCCAGGGGCTTGTCTCTGAGTTCGACCACGATGCGCTGGGCGAGTTTGGGGCCGACCCCCTGCGCCCGGCCGACCGCCGCCTTGTCCTCGCGCGCGACGGCTTGGGCGAGGTCGCCGGGGGGCAGCACGTCCAGCACCGACAAGGCGGCCTTGGGACCCACGCCCTGCACGGCGGTCAGGACCACGAAGGCCCGTCGCTCCTCGCGCGCCAGGAAGCCGTACAGGGTGGGGCCGCCGTCCTGCACCCAGCGGGTCTCGACATGGAGCAGCACCTCGTCGCCGGGCGCAGGCAAACGGGTCAGCGTGCGCGCGCCGCAGCGGACCACATAGCCCACCCCCGCCACGTCCACGAGCGCATCCTCCTCGCCCACCTCGGCGAGGACTCCCCGGAGGCGGCCGATCATGCCGCCCGCCTGGCCGCGCGGCGGTGGGCGTGCGTGATGGCCACCGCCAAGGCGTCCGCCGCGTCGACTGAGACCTCGCCGCAGGCCGGCAGGAGCCGCCGCACCATGAAGCCCACCTGCCCCTTCTCCGCCCGCCCGGTTCCGACCAGCGCCTTCTTGACCTCAGCGGGCGCGTATTCGGCGACGGGCAACCCGGCCTGCGCCGGCGCGATGAGGCTGGCCGCCCGCGCGTGCCCAAGTTTCAATGTAGAGGCGGCGTTGACGTTGACGAAGGTCTCCTCGACGGCGGCTTCGTGCGGCGCATGCGCGGCGATCACGGCCGCGACCCCCTCCAGCAAGGCGCAGAGCCGGTTCGCGAATGCGGCCGCTTCGGGGGGCGCGATCACGCCGTGCGCGATCCAGCTCAGGCGTGAGCCCTCCACGGCCACCACGCCCCAGCCCGTCCGGCGAAGACCGGGGTCGAGCCCGATGATGCGAATTGCGTTCGTCATGTGTTCCGTCCAGCATGACGACCCGGGAGGGTTAAGGAAAGCTTGCGGCCGCGCCGCGACCGGCTAACGTACCGGAGACAGCGGGGGCGTGAGCATGAAGCGGTTGGCATGGCTGGCCACGACAGTGGCGGTCTTGGCGGGTGCGGCCCAGGCCCAGGGACCGGGGCTCCGGCCGGACCAGGCGCGCTTCCGGGAACTCTACAAGGAGTTGGTGGAGATCAACACCACCCTGTCGCAGGGCAGCTGCACCCGGGCCGCGGAGGCCATGGGCGCGCGGCTGCGCGCGGCCGGGTACCCGGCCGCCGACGTGCGCGTGCTGGCGCCCGCGGAGCGGCCCAAGGACGGCGCGCTTATTGCGGAGCTGAAGGGCTCGGACGCCAGCCTCAAGCCCATCCTGCTGCTGGCGCACATCGACGTGGTCGAGGCGAACCGGGCGGACTGGGAACGCGATCCCTTCACCCTGGTCGAGGAGGGCGGCTTTTTCTACGCTCGGGGCGCCAGCGACGACAAAGCCCATGCCGCGGTCTGGGTGGACAGCCTGATCCGCTACCGGCAGGAGGGCTTCCGGCCGAAGCGCGGCATCAAGGTCGCGCTCACCTGCGGCGAGGAGACGGCGGACGTCTTCAACGGGGTGGAGCACCTGCTCAAGACCGAGCCCGCCGCGCTGGACGCCGCCTTCGCGCTGAACGAAGGCGCGGGTGGACGCATGGATGAGGGGGGCCGCCGGGTCGCGCTCAACATCCAGGCGGGCGAAAAGGTCTACCAGGATTTCACCCTGGAGATCACCAACCCGGGGGGCCACAGCTCCATGCCGCTGAAGGACAACGCCATCGTGCGCCTGTCCGCGGCGCTGGCGCGGCTGTCTCCGGACGCCTTCCCCGTGGCGCTGAACGCCACAACGCGCACGCACTTCGCCGAGATGGCCAAGCTCACGCCCGCCCACGCCGCCGACATGCGCGCGCTTTCCGCCGAGCGGACCGACCTGGCCGCAGCGGGCCGCGTGGCGGCGGCGGACAAGGCCTGGAACAGCATGATGCGCACCACCTGCGTGCCCACCCAGGTGAACGCCGGCCACGCGCCCAACGCCCTCCCGCAGCGCGCGACCGCCAACGTCAACTGCCGCATCCTGCCGGGCGTTCCTGTGGCGCAGGTCCAGGCCGAGCTGGCCCGGACGTTCGCCGATCCGGGCATCAAGATCACCGCGATCGGCACGGCCGACCCCTCCACCCCGCCGCCGCTCGACGAGGCGATCCTGGGGCCGGTGCGCGCCGCCGCCGCTAAGCTCTGGCCCGGCGTGCCGGTGGTGCCTGTGATGGCCACCGGCGCCACCGACGGTCGTTTCACCAACGCGGCCGGCATCCCGACCTATGGCCTGACCGGCTTCTTCCATTCTCCGCAAGGCTCCAACGCCCACGGCCTGAACGAGCGGATGCCCGTGCGCAGCCTTTACGAAGGCCGCGACTTCCTCCACCAGGTGGTCAAGGCCTACGCCTCGCGCTGACCTCAGCTGGCCAGCTTGGCCATGTCCTCCTCGCTGACGTCGAGGCTAGAGTAGACGCTCTGCACGTCGTCCTCGTCGTCCAGCGCGTCGATCAGCTTCAGCACGGAGGCCGCGGTGTCCGCGGGGACGGGCGTGGGGACCTTGGGCCGCCAGACGATGCCCGTGGACTTGGGATCGCCGAGGATGGGGACCAGCGCCTCGACCACGGAATTCAGGTCCTCGAAGGCGGTGTAGATGGTGTGCCCAGGAGCGGGCTCGTAGATGTCCGGCTTGGCCAGATCGGACTCGACGTCCTCCGCGCCGGCCTCGATCGCGGCCTCCATCACTGCGTCTTCGCTGCCGGCCTCGGCGGGATAGATGATCTGGCCCACCCGCTCCCACAGGAAGCTCACTGAACCTGTCTCGCCCAGCGCTCCGCCGTGCTTGGTGAACAGGCTGCGCACATTGGAGGCGGCGCGGTTGCGGTTGTCGGTCAGCACCTCCACGATGAGACCCACCCCGCCGGGGCCGAAGCCTTCGTAGCGGATCTCCTCCATGGTGTCGGCCTCGCCGCCCGCGCCCTTCTTGATGGCGCGGTCGATGTTGTCCTTGGGCATGGACTCGGCCTTGGCGTTGTTCACCGCCAGGCGCAGGCGCGGGTTCATGGCGGGGTCGGGCATGCCCGACTTCGCCGCCACGGTGATGTCACGACTGAGCTTGGAGAACAGCTTGGAGCGTTGCGCATCGGCGCGCCCCTTTTTGTGCATGATGTTCTTGAACTTGGAATGGCCGGCCATGGGGCTCTGGTCTCGAGGGCTCTTAGGGAAGGACCTCGGGTATCTAGCGCGGACGGGGGCCGGGCGGAACCGGTCCGGGGCCGGGCTGTTCAACAGCCGAGCAGGACGGGAGACGTCATGAACACTGAGGGAGTGGTCCATCCGGACGAGCAGCCCACGCAGCCCATCGTGCAGTGGTTTCCGCCGGGCGACATGGCTAGGACGGCCCCGGCGGCCGCAGCGGGGATGGCGGCGCTGGTCCTGGGCGCCTTGGTCTACGCCGGCTTTTCGCTGACGCGGGCCGCGCTGAACAGAGGGTTCGGACGGCCCTTGACGCTGGACAGGCTGGTGGTGCGCAAGCTCACTGTCCTAGAGGACTAGGTCCAATCGACATTTGGGATCAGCGCGCCTGAGTGCTGATTCAATACGCTTCGCGTCCGGTGCTTCGGAGCAGGCGGTTGGCGATGAAGCGCTACGAGCGAGCGAGGCGCAGTGGTCTCGCATCGCCCATGCTGCCCGGCAAGGCGAGCGATCCCGGCCGGACGGGCGCGGACACCGATTGTTCGTCAACGGGGTTTTCTGGGTGTAGCGCTCGGGCGCGCACTGGCGCGACCTGCCCGAGCACTACGGCAGTGGAAGACCGTCCACAAACGCTTCACGCCCTGGGGCAAGGCCCCGCTTGGGAGCAGGCCTTTCAGGCGTTCACCGAGGATCGGACCAACCAGTACCGCGCCCTGCTATGTCGTCGCGCCTGGTCCCTTAAGATAACAGCGCACTACGTACTTTCTGCAGCAAAGCGTCGGCCTCCACGTCCGACATTGTGGCGCTGAGCTCGCCGAGCCGGCCCATCAGCTTCCCCAGGATTCGGAGATCTCCCTGACCGAGGACGGCCGCCGCTTTCGCCAGCACCTCAAGCTCATGTGGCTCGGCATCTTCGGCCTCCCCCGGACTGACTTCGAGCAGCAGCGGCGCTGAAAGACCGTGGCGTTCCATGAGACTTTCGACCGAACGCGCGCTGGGCCGGACGTCGAACGCGATCGCGTCCCCGTGAGCGTAGCTCATCGGCAAGCCCAGAAAGCGGTGGTCCCACCCCGTGCGGATCACGGTGTTCATCAGGTACACGTCGGTGACAGCCACAACGCGGCGGGCTCCCCTTTGCAGAGCTGAGGCCACTACAGCCGTCCGCAGCTCCATGTTCCGTCTCAATCCCTCCCGCCCGCGATGACGCGGAGCAGCGAAGTAGCGGCTGAGTTCCCAGACGCCAGGCGCCTTCACCTCCGAAGCGGGTTCGCTGAGCAGCTCCGGAAAGTGGTCCGCCACCATGCTCTTGTCGCACGTCGGGCGGATGCGGGCGCTCAGCCCGATACTCCCGTCCGGCTCAAGACCGAACAGGTAGACGGCGCGGTCATCGTCCAGATCGTCGAACTCGCCGCCGTCGCGTGTGGTTCGATCGGACCAGCCGCGTTCCTCGATGAAGAACGCTTTGCGCAGCTGGTGCATCTCCGCCAGCTGGCGTGCGTACAGGCCCCGGTTATCGAGCGTGACTACGTGGATCATGGCGGCGACCTTCCCAGAGTTGCCCCATGGTCGCCGCAAAGCGGGCCGAGGCTATCTGGGTTATTACCCAGATTGACAGGTCAGTAGGCGTCCTCACGGGGAAGCCAGCCGCGCCGAAAAAGCTCGTAGATCATCTGCGGCCGGTTGCGAACGCCGAGACGACGTTTGATCCGCTCGATGTGCATGTTCACCGTGCTCTCGCTGATGCCGAGTATCACGCTGGCGTCCCAATCCGACTTGCCCCGGGCGATCCAGCGCACGCATTCCATCTCGCGTTTCGTGAGCTTACCCGGCTTGGGTTCGTCGTCTTCGATCTCGGCCAGCGGGAGGCCGAGGGTCGCGTACAGCATCGCCATGGCGTGCAGGGTGGTCTTGGCCTTCGGGTCGAAGCCCGGCTCCTCCGAGATCATCAGCACGGTGGCGAGTTCACCCGCAGCCCCATGAATGGGCACTAACAAGCCTTCGCGTGCGCCGGTTGTTTGAGCTTCTGCGAACACCCGGCGCGCTTCCGGCGTCGTCGCCCGACACTGCACCTCCGACCACGCGAAGGGGCGGGTGTTGCTGAAGATGCCGGCCATGGCAGGGTCGTGAGCGCCGAAACCCTGCTCGATGTAGTAGGCCGCCCATTGGTCCACGCCACGCCCAAAGGCCAGTCGAGGTACGATGGGGTGCCCATGCTCGGCCAGCTTCACGTAAGAATAGCGGCTGAACCCGTGCTGTCGGATTGCGGCTTCGAAGCGGTCCTGAAATGCGCTCAGGTCACAGGCTGCCGGGCCGGCCTGGAGGAACTCCAGAGCTGCAGCCTCGGCTGGGGTCATGGCGGGGGGGGCTCGCCGCTGTCCTCGACCATCGCCTTCACGAGAGAGAGCACGCGGCGGCGAAGCTGGGGCGAGTCGATCTGCGAAAAGGCCGTCAGCAGCGGCCCGGCCCCATCCAGCATCAACATGCCGGCCGGGACGCCGGCCGTGATATCAACGGGTTCGTGGTCGCTTTCGAGGTCCCCCAGCAGATCGGCCACTCGGCAATTGAGCGCCCGCGCGATCTGAACAGCTCGGGATATACTGACCCGATTTGCGCCCCGCTCATATTTTTGCACCTGCTGAAAGGTGACACTGGCCCGCCGGGCCAACTCGTCCTGCGACATGCCAAGTTCTCTTCGGCGCAAGCGAATTCGGGCGCCGAATTCCACATCGGCGTGTTCCGGGGAGCGGGTGGAGTGCGACGAGGTCATGCCACCAAGAGTGGAGCAGACGCTCCCGAACGTCCAGACAAAAGCGCGGCGATCCGCAGGGCGTCGTTCGAGCCACGAGGCTCAGCGTGCGCGGAGCAGCGTTTCCGCAAGCTTCATTGGATCTGCAGGCTTCAATTCCTACTCGGGGAGTCAACACTTGAGCAGAACCGTCTTGCGGCGCTCAGCGTCGTGGACGTCCTAGACACCCCACCTGAACCGGCCTTCGACGGTCGTACAACGGCCGCCCGCTCGGCGGCGATCCACTTCCTCGCCTTCGCCCACATCGCAGCCGCAACGATCTGAATGCGCTGAGAGTCGATTAGACCTAGGCTTCCGGCATCGCCGGGCGGAGCCGGCCGCCGACGCGGATGGGCTCCACGCGACGCGCCAAGCCCGTGCGGTCGTCCGTCTCCACAAACACGCCGCACACCGTCGCCGGCCCGCTCGCGGGCTCCATGCGAGCCTGATTGATGCGGGTGGTGAAGCGTCGCAGCGGCTCCTCCTTCTTCATGCCGATCACGCTGTCGTAGTCGGCGCAAGCGCCCGCGTCGGTCTGATAGGCCGTCCCGCCGGGCAGGATCTGGGCGTCGGCGGTCGGCACGTGCGTGTGCGTCCCCACCACCAGAGACGCCCGGCCGTCGCAGAAATGGCCCATGGCCATCTTCTCGCTGGTGATCTCGGCGTGCATGTCCACGATCACCGCGTCGGCCGCCAGGCCCAGAGGGCAGGCCTCCAGCTCCCGATCCACCACTGAGAAGGGGTCGTCCAGCGCGTCCATGTGCACGCGTCCGAGCACGTTCATCACCAGCACGCGCCGCCCGCCGGGGGCCTCGTACAGATAGGCGCCCTGCCCCGGCGCCCCGGACAGGCGGGGGTAGTTGACCGGCCGCAGCAGCCGCGGCTCCCGCTCGATAAAGGTCAGCGCCTCCTTCTGGTCCCAGCTGTGGTTGCCCAGGGTGATCACGTCGGCCCCGGCTTCGTACAGCTCCCGGGCGTTGCTTTCGGTGATGCCGAAGCCGTGGGCGGCGTTCTCACCGTTGACCACGACGAAATCGAGCTGGAGCCGCCGCCGCAGGGCGGGCAGGTGGGCGGCCACGCCCTCACGGCCCGAACGGCCGATGACGTCGCCGAGGAAAGCTAGCCGCATGGAGTCTCGCGTGTGAATAAGCGAAAGCCGCGCTCGGTCAGCACGGCGTCAAGCGGGCGGTCATGCGCCTCCACGGGCAAGGAGGGAACCTCCTGCCCCGCATAGGCCAGCCCCACGATCACCGCCTTGGTGCGCCTGTGCAGCTCGGCGATCGTGCGGTCGAAGTAGCCGCCGCCCTGCCCGAGCCGGTTGCCATCGGCATCAAAGGCCAGCAGGGGCGCGATCACCAGCTCGGGCTCGATCGGCCTCGCGCCCGGCAGGGGCGCGAGCGCGCCCAAGAGGTCCGGCGCAAGCGCGTCCCCGGGGCGCCAGGCCCGAAACACCAAGGGCGCGTCCAACTGCACCACGACCGGAAGGCAAAGCTGCGTGTCGCGCTCCAGAAGCGCTTCGGCGATGGGCAGGGGATCGATCTCGCCGCCCACCGGCATGTAGAGGCTGGTCACCGGCGAGGGACCCAGCCGACTGTCCAGCATGTGAACCGCAGCCTGGACCGCGGCGTGCGGGTTTTCCGCCGCCAGCAGGCGACGCCGGGCGCGGGCCGCCCGACGCAGATCGTCCTTGCTCGAGGTCACAGAGTGAGTGGCGGCGCCGCGAGAGCCGTGGAGGGCGGTAAATCCCCTCGGACCTGGCTAACCAGGTGGGCGCCGTGTCTCCAAGCCCACGAGCCTGGAGAGGTACAGCTCCCTTCAGAGGCGATTAAGGTCCCCGGGATTTGATGCCTCCGACGCGAGCCGCAGCAGACCCGCCGGAGTTGAAGGTAGGCGGCCGACGATCGATGCTCAAGCGGAGGCGGGCTGCTCCGAGCTGATCCGTTGCGCCAAGGTCTCGATCCGGGCCGCCGCTTCGTCGAGAACCGCTGCGGCGCGCTGCTCGATGCGCGCCGTGTCCGGCGCTGGCTGGGGCGGAGCTGCGGGCCGCAGATTGGCCGCGCCCGATTGCAATCGGTCCAGCCGGGCGCGCGTGTCCGCCAGGTCATCCGCGGTCGTCAGCGCCGCCAGCAGAAACAGCCTGAGCTCGCCCACCGCCCCTACCTGGGCGGCGATGTCCTGCACCTGCCGGTCGAACTGGCGCGCCAGATTGCGCACGTGCTCCTCTTCGCCCGGCTCGCAGCCGACCACATAGGGGCGCCCGTTCACTTCCACATTGATGGGAGGCATGGCTCAGAACTCCCGCTGGTGGGGGTGCAGGTCGGTCTGGTCGTCGGACAGGTGGTCCAGCGAGGCCGACTGATCGTCCGCCTCCACCGCCGACTGGGCTTGGGCGGCTTCGGACAAGGCGGCGTCCTCGTCGTCGAGGGCGGCCCGGATCCGGTCGGCGGCGCGGCCCAGGACGGTGCTGGCTTCGGCCGCCGCTCCTTCAAGGGCGCGCTCCCGATGCCGGGCTTCGCGCAGTTGGATGTGCAAGGCCTCCTCCGCGGCGGGGTCCCGCTGCGGCTCGACCGGGCGGGCGGCCTGGGCGGCCAGGCCGGCCTCCAGGGCGTCCACCGCACGGCGGAGACGCTCGGCGGCGGCGTCCAGCGATGCTTCCCCATTCCGAATCATGGTTCGCTCCGGCTCGTCTTGGACTATCTAGCGCGCACCGGCGGCGATGTCGCAATTTGCGATGCTCGCGCGGCGGATGGTCCGAACGCCTCAACCCCTTGGAGCTCCATGTCAAACCTCGCAAGCGCTGAGGCCGCCCACGCCCCGGCGCCGCCCAGGGTCATGGCCGACGCCATCCGCGTGCTGGCCATGGATGCGGTGGAGGCGGCCAACAGCGGCCACCCCGGCATGCCCATGGGCATGGCCGACGTCGCCACCGTGCTCTGGAGCCGGTTCCTGAAGTTCGACGCCGCAGCCCCCGACTGGCCGGATCGCGACCGCTTCGTGCTCAGCAACGGGCACGGCTCCATGCTGCAGTATGCGCTGCTGCACTTGACCGGCTTCGAAGGCGTGGGCCTCGAGGATCTGAAGCAGTTCCGCCAACTCGGCTCCCGCACGCCCGGACACCCGGAGTACGGACACACGGCCGGGGTGGAGACCACCACCGGTCCCTTGGGCCAGGGGCTCGCCACGGCGGTGGGCATGGCCATGGCCGAGCGGGCGCTGGCCGCGCGCTTCGGGGGCGAGCTGGTGGATCACCGCACCTGGGTGTTGGCCGGCGACGGCGACCTGATGGAGGGCGTCAGCCACGAGTCCATCCACCTGGCCGGGAGGCTTGGCCTGCACAAGCTCACGGTGCTTTGGGACGACAATCTGATCACCATCGACGGCGCCGCCAGCCTGTCGGAGACCGGCGACCAACTCCGGCGGTTCGAAGCCGCGGGGTGGGCCGTTCGTGCGGTGGACGGACACGACATGGCCGCGGTCGAGGCGGCGCTGGCCTGGGCGGTCCAGCAGGACCGGCCCGCCCTGATCGCCTGCCGTACAAAGATCGGCCGGGGCTCGCCCTCCATGGAAGGGCACCAGGACACCCACGGCAAGGCGCTCGGGCCGGAGGCGGTGGCCGAGGTGCGCGACCACCTGGGCTGGCCGCATGACCCCTTCGTGGTGCCCGATGCGGTCTACGCCGCTTGGCGCCCGGTTGGGCGCCGCGGCGCCTCCGTGCGGGCCGAGTGGGACGCTCGCCTGGCCAAGTCCTCCCGTCGTCCGGAGTTCGAGCACGCCTTGTCCGGCGAGCAGTCGCAGCCGGCGCTCACCGCCTTGGCCGACTTCGCCCAGCGCGCGGCGGAGGCGCGTCCCACCGCGGCCACGCGCGTGCATTCCGGCAAGGTGCTGGACGCCCTGGTCCCGGTCGTCCCCGAGATGATCGGCGGCTCCGCGGACCTGACCGGCTCGGTCAACACCCTGGTCAAGGGCATGGGCGTGTTCGACGCCCCCGACTACGCCGGGCGCTACGTCTATTACGGCGTTCGCGAGCACGCCATGGCGGCGGCCATGAACGGCATGGCGCTGCACGGCGGCGTCGTGCCCTACGCCGGCACCTTCCTGGTCTTCTCCGACTACAGCCGCCCGGCCATCCGGCTGGGCGCCCTGATGGGCGTGCGCGTCGTGCACGTCATGACCCACGACAGCATCGGCCTGGGCGAAGACGGGCCGACCCACCAGCCGGTCGAGCATCTGGCCTCCCTCCGAGCCATCCCCAACCTGCAGGTCTTCCGCCCGGCCGACGGCGTGGAGACGGCGGAATGCTGGGCCCTGGCCCTGAGCACGCCCGGGACGCCTTCGGTGCTGGCGCTGTCGCGCCAATCCGCCCCGGCCGTCCGGACCGAGGCGGGCGAGAACCGCTCGGCCCGCGGCGCCTATCAGTTGTTTCCGGCGGACGGCCCGGCGCGGGTTACTCTGTTCGCCACGGGCACGGAGGTGGGCGTGGCCGCCGCCGCCCGCGAGCAGTTGCAGGCCGAAGGCCTTCCCACCCGCGTGGTTTCCGTTCCTTGCATGGAGCTGTTCGCGGCCCAGGACGCCGCCTACCGCCGCGAGGTCCTGGGCCAAGCCCCCGTCCGCGTCGCGGTCGAAGCGGGCCTGCGCCTCGGCTGGGACGCCCTGATCGGGCCCGAAGGCCGCTTCATCGGCATGACCGGCTTCGGCGCCAGCGCGCCGGCCCCCGCCCTCTACAAACACTTCGGCATCACGCCGGAGGCGGTGGTGGAGGCGGTCAAGGCGGCGCTCTGAACCCGCGCGTCCCTCGTCCGCTGCGCAGGGAGAGGGGGAACAGGCTTGACTCCCTTGCCCGCCGCCGCGACACCGCGCGCCTCAACAATCCTTGGGAATTCGTCATGGCCCTTCGCGTCGCCATCAACGGGTTCGGCCGCATCGGCCGGCTCGTTCTCCGCTCCATCGTCGAGCATGGGCGGCGCGACATCGAGGTGGTGGCCATCAACGACCTGGGGCCCATCGAGACCAACGCCCACCTGCTCCGTTACGACAGCACCCACGGCCGCTTCCCCGGCCCGATCACGGTGGACGGCGACACCATCGACGTGGGCACGGGTCCCATTCGCTGCACCGCCGTGCGCAACCCCGCCGAACTGCCCCACCGCGACCTGGGCGTCGACATCGCCCTGGAATGCACGGGCATCTTCACCAGCCGCGACAAGGCCCAGGCCCACCTGGACGCCGGCGCCAAGCGCGTCCTGATCTCCGCCCCAGCGGAGGGCGTCAGCCGCACCGTGGTCTACGGCGTGAACCACGACGCGCTCACCGCCGACGACCTGATCGTCTCCAACGCGTCGTGCACCACCAACTGCGTGACCCCGGTCGTCAAGGTCCTGCTGGACCTGTGCGGGATCGAGCGCGGCTATATGACGACCGTGCACAGCTACACCAACGACCAGCCCTCCTTGGACCAGATGCACAAGGACCTTTACCGCGCCCGCGCCGCGGCCCAGAGCATGATCCCCACCTCCACTGGCGCCGCCAAGGCCGTGGGCCTGGTCCTGCCTGAGATGAAGGGCAAGCTCGACGGCTCCTCCATCCGCGTCCCCACCCCCAACGTCTCCGTGGTGGACCTCAAGGTCGTGCCTACCCGCACCGTCTCCGCGGATGAGATCAACGCCGCGATGCGGGCCGCTGCCGACGAGGGCCCGATGAAGGGCGTGCTCGAGACCAGCACCGACCCCCTGGTCTCCATCGACATCAACCACATCGCCGCCAGCGCCACCGTGGCCCTTCCCCAGACCCAGGTCATCGAAGGCCAGCTCGCCCGCGTCCTGGCCTGGTACGACAACGAGTGGGGGTTCAGCACGCGCATGGCGGACACGGCGCTGGCCATGGGCAAGCTGCTCTAGCCGATGAGCTCGCGCCGCTTGGTTCTAGCCGGCCTGATCGGCAGCTTCGCGACGGTCGCCACGCCCGCGAGCGCCAAGGCTCCAGCGCTTAGGCCCGGGCAGGTCTGGAACTTGAGGGATCAACGTTATCCCGCCGCACAGGTCGTCATCGGTCGGCTTGAGAAGCTTGGCGATCTCTCAGTCGTGCACGTCAGCGTGCTCCGGGTGCTCGCAGGCGACCCGGAGAGCGGGCAAGTTCTCACCTTCGGACACATGCCGTTCACTGAAGAGGCTGTCCGTCGCTCCATTGGTTCGCAGATCGGGGACGGCGTGGGAGCCCATCCAGGGTTCGACGCAGGTTATGCCGAGTGGCGATCGGCCCGAGGCGGCGTGTTCACCATCACCATTCCGGAGGCGCTCGCCGTAGCCATCCAGGCGATGATGTCGGCCCCGTCAGAAGCAAATGAATCAATCTGAATGACCTTCCGCACCCTCGACGACGCCGGGACGATCTACGGCCAGACCGCGCTGGTTCGCGTGGACTTCAACGTGCCCATGGAAGCGGGCCGGGTCGCCGACGACACGCGCCTGCGCTCGGCGCTGCCCACGATCAGGCGACTGAACGCCGGCGGAGCCAAGGTGGTGCTGCTGGCCCACTTCGAGCGGCCTAAGGGAAAACGCGTGCCGGAGATGAGCCTGCGCCCCGTGGTCGAGCCCCTCGCGGCCCTGCTCGGCAAGCCCGTGGCTTTCGCCGACGACTGCGTCGGCCCCGAAGCGCAGCGGGCCGTGGGCGCTCTACCCCACGAAGGCGTCCTCCTGCTGGAGAACGTCCGCTTCCACCCCGGCGAGGAGAGCAACGACCCGGCCTTCGCCGCCCAGCTGGCCGAGCTGGCCGACTTCTACGTCAACGACGCCTTTTCCGCCGCCCACCGCGCCCACGCCTCCACGGAGGCGATCGCCCGCGTCCTGCCCGCCTACGCCGGGGAGGCGCTGCGCCGCGAGCTGGAGATGCTGGACAAGGCCCTGGGCGCACCCGAGCGACCCGTCATGGGCATCGTCGGCGGCTCCAAGGTCTCGACCAAGCTCGACCTGTTGAACAACCTGGTGGGCAAGCTCGATCGGCTAGCCATCGGCGGAGGCATGGCCAACACCTTCCTCTTCGCGCAAGGGCACGACATCGGCGGCAGCCTCGCCGAACGCGACATGGCCGAGACCGCGCGCGAGATCATTGCAAGCGCGGCGCGCTCCGGTTGCGAGCTGCTGCTACCCGTCGACGTGGTCGTGTCCGACCGTGTCGAGCCCGGCGCCTCGGCGAACGTCCGCGCCCTGGGCGAGGTCGGGCCGGAGGACAAGATCCTCGACGCCGGGCCGGAGACGCTGAAGTCCATCAAGGACGCCATCGACGGTGCCCGCACCCTGATCTGGAACGGACCTCTGGGCGTGTTCGAAATCCCGCCCTTCGACCACGCCACGGTGGAGGCCGCCCGCTTCGCGGCCCGCCACGCCAAGACCGAGCGCCTGATCGCCGTCGCTGGCGGCGGCGACACGGTGGCCGCGCTCAACCACGCGGGCGTCGCCGAAGACTTCACCTTCGTCTCCACGGCGGGCGGCGCTTTCCTGGAATGGATGGAAGGCAAGACGCTGCCCGGAGTGGCCGCGCTGGCGGCTTGAAACCCCGGTCCGAGCAGAGGCAAGTCGGCCCGGAACGAACGTGGCGAGCTCCTGGCGGTTACCCTGAACACATTGGGCCTGACCGCGTTCGGCATCGGCGCGATCACGCCCTTTCTGACCCGGACGCCAGGCGCCAAAACGCTCGGGCGCCTGGTCGGCTACGGTGCTACATTGGCGTGTCTGCACGGCCTGGCCCAGCTTGTGCTTGGGACCCTGGAGGATTGGATGGAGACGACCGACCTCATCATCGGCGGGAGCGCGATCGCAATCGGGGTGGTTCTCTACGCCCTCCATCTTTGGCAAGAGACCGTTTGGCGACGTCAAGCCGACCGGGACGAGCTCGCGCGAACGCCGGGCGAATAAGCAAGGAAGAAATCGGAATGGATCTCGCGGCTCTGAACGCGGTGGCGACCGCCATGGTGGCGCCTGGACGGGGCATACTCGCCGCCGACGAAAGCACGGGCACGATCAAGAAGCGCTTTGACGTGATCGGTGTGGAGAACATCGAGGAGAACCGCCGCGATTACCGCGAACTGCTGTTCCGCTCGGCGGGCGGGATGGAGCACATCTCCGGCGTGATCCTGTTCGAGGAAACGCTCTACCAGAGCGCCGTGGACGGCACGCCCTTTGTGGACCTGATCACGCGGGCCGGGGCCATTCCGGGTATCAAGGTCGACAAGGGCGCCAGCAAGATGGCCGGCTTCCCGGGCGAAACCATCACCAAGGGCCTGGACGGCCTCAGCAAACGCCTGCGCAAGGACTATGAGCAGGGCGCGCGTTTCGCCAAGTGGCGGGCGGTGATCGACATCGCCGATGGGGTGCCCACCTGGGGCGCCATCAAGTCCAACGCCCATGCCTTGGCGCGTTACGCCGCTATCTGCCAACAGGAGCAGATCGTGCCCATCGTTGAGCCGGAAGTGCTGATGGACGGCGCCCACGACATCGACCGCTGCGACGAGGTCACGCGGTGGATCCTGCAGACCACCTTTCAAGAGCTCTACGAACAGCGCGTGGCGCTGGAAGGCATGGTGCTCAAGCCCAACATGGTCGTGCCCGGCAAGAAGTGGCAGCGCCCCGTCTCCGTGCAGCAGGTCGCCGAACGCACCATCGCCGCGCTCAAGGCTACGGTGCCCTCCGCCGTGCCCGGCATCGCCTACCTCTCCGGGGGCCAGTCGGACGAGGAGGCCACGGCCCACCTCGACGCCATGAACAAGATCGGCGGCTTCCCCTGGAAGATGACCTTCAGCTACGGCCGGGCGCTCCAGGCCGCGCCGCAGAAGGCCTGGGCCGGCAAGCGCGAAAACACAGCCGCGGCCCAGGCCGCCTTCGCCCACCGCGCCCGCATGAACGGCCTGGCCAGCCTCGGCCAGTGGTCGCCGGACATGGAACGGCAGCAAGCGGCCTGACCGCCTGCAAAACGCCCCAATCAGAAACGCTCCTTCGATTCATTCGGGGGAGCGGTTCATGCGAACTTTGTTGATCGCGCTGATCGGGTGGCTGCTCGCGTGGGCCGCCCAGGCCCAAGCGCCCGAGTGCGCGCCCGTCCCGGGCGTGGAGGCGCTCTGGGCCAAGCCTGAGACCCGGTTCGTCCTTTTCGGCGAATTTCACGGCGCCACTGAGATTCCAGCGCTGTTCGGCGACGTAATCTGCCATGCACGAACGTCCGGGCGGGCGGTCAAGGTCGCGCTTGAACTGGAAGAGCAGGAACAAGCGGCGCTGGATGCCTTCATGGCTTCTGACGAGCCCCAGCCGCGCTTCGTCTTCCAAAGCAGCGATGGCCGCCGGTCCGAGGCCATGATCCTCCTGCTCCGCCGGCTACGCGACCTCCGCAACGCCGGGCAGCCGTTCGAGGTGGTGGCGTTCCGGCGTACTCCGAGTGTCTACAGGACTCAGGTAGACGGCGAGGCCGCCATGGCGTCCGCCCTGCGCGACTTGGGGACTTCGCATCCCCGAGCGCTCGTGATCGGGCTCATGGGCAATGTTCACGCTCTCAAGTCGGCCAAGCCGTTGAAGCTCCCCTTCACGCCCGCTGCAGCCTTCCTGCCTTCGGAGGGCACGGTCTCCGTGCTGACCACCTTGCCCGGCGGAGTGATCGCCGCCTGCACGCCCGAGGGCTGCGGGCCCAAACCTTGGCCGGCCCGAGGCGCCCCGCTTCCGCGCGGCGTCCACCTGAAGGCCGAACCAGGCATGGACGGCCGCTTCTCCGTTGGCCGCCCTTTCACCCCATCGCCGTCGACGTCCCCAGCCCAGCCTAGGTCCCGCTGACCTCGTCCACCACAGCCCTGATCCGGTCCTGGGCGAAGTGGTGGATCATGTGGCCCAGGCCCGGCAGCATCTCCAGCCGGGCGTTGGGCAAGGCCTGCACCAGGGCGCGCGCGTGGCGATTGGGGTTGACCACCGCGTCCTTGTCGCCGCTCAGGATCACCGTCGAGGTCGCGATCGTGCGGTAGCTGATGGCCAGCTGAGCCAGCGCCGGCATGTCGGCCGCGTCCTCGCCGTTGGCGGTCATCCGCTCCGGCTGACGCACCTGCTCGTGAGGGAAGCCGCGGGCCCAGTACTCGGGGATTTTCTGCGGAGAGAACATGGTCTTCTGGATCAGGGGCAGCACGCCAGGGTCCACTGAACCGTGCGCCGCCTGGGACATCAGCGGCCCCACCCAGGGCGCAGCCCGGGGCGATAGGTAGGTGTGTTCCAGGGGGCGGAGCTCCGGGTAGACAAGAGGGGCCAGCAGCACCAGCCCCGCCACCTCACCAGGCCAAGCTCGCGCATAGGCCAGCGCCACGGGCGCTCCTATGGAGTGGGCGAGCATCACCGCGCGCTGTACGCCCAGCTGCTGCAGGCCCGCCCTGATCTGCTCCGCTTGCCGCATCGGCGAGGACGCGAAACGCTCGCGCCGGCTGAAGCCGTGACCCGGGCGATCCACCGCGATGGCCCGACGGTTTGTGGCCAGGGCGGAGAACAGGCCCAGGGCCATGTCTTCCGCCATGCCGAGCGCCCCATGCAGCAGGACGACCGGCTCACCCCCTCCGGCCTGCAGCACTCAAAGGCTGCGGACGTCGTCAAGCTCGTTCAGCGAGGCGTCGAAAGCGTCCTCGGACAGAGAGGGCGCAACGACGCTCATCGAGTCGAACGGGTCGGCGCCAGGCGCCGCGGGACCTTGTCCGGATCGGGGGTCTTGGCCTTGCTGAGCGCGGTGCCAAGGAGGATGTTGGCGAAGCTGCGCCAGCTGACGAAGGGCGCGACCCAGGCCGCGGCCCGGTGGTCCAGCCGCTCGATCGAGCGGAGATAGGCGAAGGCCGCCGCGGTGGCGGCCAGGGAGGCGGTGGTGTTGCCGCCCAGGCGGCGCGGTCCGAGAATCAGCCAAGCGGCGTTCACGGCCTGGATCACCGTCCACAGCGTCAGGCCGGCGGTCCGCTCCGGGCTGCGCGGCGCGTTCCAGACCCGCAGGCCGGAGGCGGTCAGGGCCAGGAACAGCGGCGTCCAAACCGCCGACACCGGCGCGTCGTCAGGGTCGTCGAGCGTGCCGCGCTCCTCCTGCAGCTCGGCGTCCGCATGGTGGCCCAGCGCCGCCGACACAGCGACCGCCCCGACCACGAGCGCCACCCCGCGCAGCACGTGCCCCGCGGTGCGGCCGCGACTGTTGAACGCGTCTTCGATGGCGCCGTGGAGCGCATTGGCCATGGGCAAACCCTTGTGCTGGAACGGGCAATGAACCCGCCCCGCCGAGCTTCGTTCCGCACCCCGGACCGGGCTCAGGCCGCCGGAGGCCGGTTCACTCGCCCCGGAGGCCGCCGCCAGTGGCGCTGTTGTCCGGCGCGATCTGACCCATGGAGACCTGCAGGTAATTCTGCTCACCGACCGCCTGGATCAGGCTCAGCTGAGTTTCCAAGAAATCGATGTGCTCCTCAGTGTCGGCCATGATGGCCAGCAGGATTTCGCGGCTGACGAAGTCGCCTTTGCCTTCGCACAGCCGGATGGCGTCGGCCTGCGCCGTGCGCCCCTCGACCTCGACGGACAGATCCGCGGCCATGCCCTCGGCCACACTCTCGCCGATCCTGAGCTTGTGCAGGTCCTGCAGATTGGGAAGGCCGTTCAGGAACAGGATGCGCTTGATCAGCTTGTCGGCGTGCCGCATCTCCCCGATCGATTCGTCATAGACGACCTGGCCAAGGTGCTGGAAGCCCCAGCTCTCGTACATGCGCGCGTGCAGGAAGTACTGGTTGACGGCCGTCAGCTCGTTGGTGAGCACGGCGTTCAACGCCCGGATGATCTCGATATCGCCTCTCATGCCGCGATCCCTAGCCTACTCCGCGGCGTAACGCATCGCGTTCCTGGCTTGATCGATCATCTTGCGCAGGTCGCAGACGCATTTGGCGCACTGGGCCTGGCAGCGATGATGCCGGAAAACCTCCGCCGGCCGGTTCGCGCCGGCCTGGATGGCGGTCAGGGCGTCCCGCTGGCGAAGGCCGTTGCAGTTGCAGACGTACACGCGGCGCTCCCAAGAGGTGGGGGTCGAACACGGAGCGTGTCTAGCACGCGCGCTCGCCTTTGCAACTCATTCGCAAGTGCGGGCCGAGATTGTCCGAGGCTCCTTGCTTGACGAAGGCCGAAGCCGCGCGTTGAACGCCGCCATGGCCTCGCCCCCACCCTGCCGGCTTTACCTGATCACGCCTCCGCGCCTGGACGACCTGGCCGGCTTCGGCCGCGATCTGGCCGGCGCGCTGGATGCGGGCGATGTGGCCGCGCTCCAGATCCGGCTCAAGGATCACCCCGAAGGCGAGATCGCCGCCGCGGTGCGCGCGCTTGCGCCCATCGCCCAGAACCGGGGCGTCGCGGTCATCCTGAACGATCGGCCCGACCTCGCCCGCGAGCTCGGCTGCGACGGCGTCCACATCGGCCAGGACGACGCGTCCTATGCGGATGCGCGGCGGATCCTGGGTCCGGACGCCACCGTGGGCGTCACCTGCCATGACAGCCTGCACCTGGCGATGGAGGCGGCGGAGGCCGGCGCGGATTATGTGGCGTTTGGGGCGGTGTTCCCGACCGGAACCAAGCAGGCCAAGACCCGCGCGGAGCTGGACATGATCTCCGGCTGGGCCCTGGACATGGTGGTCCCCTGCGTGGCCATCGGCGGCATCACGGCCGAGAACGCGCGTGAGGCGGCGCGCGCCGGCCCCGACTTTTTGGCCGTCTGCGCTGGCGTTTGGCGGCACGCAGGGGGGCCGGCGGCGGCGGTGCGCGCGATCAACGGAGAGATCGCGGCGGGGGTGGCCGAGCGCGGCTAGGCCACCCGCTGCCCGAACTGCAGCTCCGCCAGCCTGGCGTACAGCCCGCCGCGGCGAACCAGCTCGTCATGGGCGCCTTCATCGACCACGCGGCCGCCTTCGATCACCACGATGCGGTCCGCGCGGAGCACGGTGGCCAGGCGGTGGGCGATGACCAGGGTGGTGCGCCCCTGCATGGCTTCCTCGATGGCGTGCTGGACCAGGCGTTCGCTTTCGGCGTCCAGGGCGGAGGTGGCCTCGTCCAGCAGCAGCACGGGGGCGTCGCGGACAAAGGCGCGGGCGATCGCAAGGCGCTGGCGCTGGCCGCCGGACAGCTTGCGAGCACGATCGCCAAGGGACCCGTCCAGTCCGCCCGGCAGCTTTTGAAGGAACTGCAAGGCCTCCGCTTGGCGGGCGGCCTCGCGGACCTGCTCGTCCGTCGCATCCTCACGGCCGAAACGGATGTTGTCCGCGCCTGAGCCGGACAGCAGACCTGCGTCCTGCGCCACCAGGGCCAGCCGCGCGCGGGCGGCCTGCGGGTCCGTGCAGCGCAGGTCCACGCCGTCCAGCCGGACGGAGCCCTCCTGCGGGTCGTAGAAGCGCAGCAACAAGCGAAACACCGTGCTCTTGCCCCCGCCGGACGGGCCGACCAAGGCCACCGTTTCGCCGGGTGCGACCTGCAGGGAGAAGTTGGTCAAGGCCGGAGCGTCCTCGCGCCCGGGGTAGCTGAAGGTGACGTTCTCGAAGGCCACCTCGCCCCGCGGTGGTTCGGGCAGAGGCACGGGATTGGGAGGCGCGGCGATGGAGGGGCGGATCGCCAGCAGTTCAGCGATGCGTTGCATGGCGCCCGAAGCCTTCTGCACCTCGCCCCAGCTTTCGCTCAGCGACCCTACCGAGCCCGCCGCGATCACCGACAGAAAGACGAACTGAACCAGCGCGCCCCCGCTCATGCGGCCGTCCACCACGGCGCGCGAGCCCAGCCACAGAACGCCCATGACCCCGGTGAAAGTCAGGGCTATGACCAGCGCCGTCATCACCGAGCGCGCCTTGACCCGCTGCTGCGAGGCCGCAAAGGCCCTGTCCACGGCCCGCGAGAACCGATCGGCCACCGTAGCCTCCCGGTTGAAAGCCTGCACCGTATCCAGCGCATCCAGGCTCTCGCCCGCATAGCCCACCGCCTCGGCGAAGCGGTCCTGCGCGGTGACGGTGAGCTTGCGCACGCGCCGCCCGAACAGGAACAAGGGCGCCATGATCAGGGCCAGGAGCAGGATCACCAGCCCGGTCAGGGTGACGCTGACATAGGTCAGCACGCCCAGCGCCCCGATCAGGATCAGGAGGTTGCGCATGGCCACGGAGATGGAGGCCCCCACCAGCGTCTCCACAACCGCGAGATCGGTCGTGAGCCGGCTCATGACCTCCCCCGGCCGCACCTGGAGATAATAGGCGTGGTCCAGCGTGAGCACGTGCCGGAACAGGCTCTGGCGGATGTCGGCCACCACCCGCTCGCCCAGCCGGGTGACGAAATAGAACCGTCCCGCCGTGAAGCCCGCCAGCAGTACCGCGTTCAAAACCAGCAGCAGGAAGTAGTCGTTGATCGCCTCCGTCGTGCCCTGGCGGAAGCCGCCGTCCACCAAGAGCCGCGCAGCGCCGGTGATGCTGAGCGTGGCGGCCGCCGCCAGGATCAGGAAGACGGCCGCCACCGCCCCTTCCAGCTTGTGACGCGCCATGAAGGGCAGGAGGTTGCGCAACGGCCGCAGGTCGCGCCCCTTGGGCCGGCGGTCGGCCGCAGCCATCATGGTCTCGGCCAGCTGCGCGCCCGCGTTGGGGCGGCCGATCACGGCGCCGGCCGGCACGGCTCCGCTGTCCGGCGCGCTCACCAGCCGTCCTTGGGACTTGCCCCGCGAAGCCTGTTCAAGCTATAGCCCCCGCCATCGCCCGCCGGCCCCCGGCGGGTTTTCCGTTTCGCGCGAATCGCGCCGCCCAGAGACCCTACGATGAAGCAGGACGCCCATCCCGATTACCACTTCATCACCGTGGTGATGACCGACGGCACGACCTATCAAACCCGGTCGACCTACGGCAAGGAAGGCGCGACGCTGAACCTCGACATCGACCCGCGCACCCACCCGGCCTGGACCGGCGGCCAGCAGACCCTGCTTGACCGCGGCGGTCGCGTGTCCCGCTTCGCCGCCAAGTACGGCGGCTTCCTGAAGAGCTAAGACTCCGGAAGGCTCGCGAAAGCGGGCCTTCTTCGGTTTGCGGTCAGCCGCCGAACGCGTTCCGCAGCCGGTCCAGTTGCGACTGCACCGGGTTCTCCGCCTCGCCTTCCAGCGCGCTGAGATACATGCGCCGGTCCAGGTGCAGCACGCGCTCGTGCAGGCGGGCGGAGCGCTCCAGCAACTCCAGCAACCCATACGGCAGGGGTTCGCCGCCCTCCGCCGCCTCGCTCCGCGGCTGTTCCGGGCGAATGCGATAGCGGTCCTGCGCAGCCTCGTTCACCGCCATATCGCCTTCGCGAACCGCGCGCTGGACCAGAAGCCAGGAGGCGATCTGCATCAGCCGTGTGGTCAACTTCATGCTCTCGCCGGCATAGGCCAGGGCGGCGTTGCGCGACAGCAGCTTGCTTTCCTTGCGCCCGGCCCCGTCCAGATAGGCGGCGGTCTCCTCCACCAGCTGCATGCCTTCTGCAAAGGTGCGCTCGAACAATTCCGAGCGGGCGAAATCACGCAGGGCGGTCACGGCGGCTGGCGTGGACGTGTCGTTCATATGCGCCGTTCCCGCGAAAAGGCCCGAAGTTGCAAGGGGCGCGCCAGGGTCGCCCTCATTCCGAGCCGCCGAACAGGGCGTCGGCTGCAGCCCGCCCGCTCTGCTTCTTGCTGATGGCCGCTTGGGCGCGGGCGATCTCGGCCTCCAGCGCCTGTATCCGTTCGCGCAGCTCCTCGACCCCGTAGAGCTCCAGGTCCTCGCGGGCGAGCTCGGCCAGCGCCTGGCCGCGGGTGCGGCGGACGGGGACGTCTTCGAACATGGTCGGCCTCCCGGTTCACGGTTCGCGCAAGGGGGCCTATGTGCCGCACGAAAGCCGCCTGACGCAACCGATGCCTCAGCCCGAACGGATCAAGCCCGAAGTGATGACGCCCGAACTGATGAAGAGCGTCGCTGTCCAGGGCGACGGGCGCTCTGCGGACTCCTTGGCGCTTGTGGACCGGGCCCGCCCGGAGCCCCGTGAAGGCGAGATCCTGCTTCGGGTTCGCGCGGCCGGCGTCAACCGTGCCGACGTGCTGCAAAGGCGCGGGCTGTATCCACCCCCGCCCGGCGCGCCCGACACCCGGGGGTTGGAGGCCGCGGGCGAAGTGGCGGGCTTGGGCCCAGGCGTCAGGCGCTGGCAAGTCGGCGACCGGGCCGCGGTCCTGCTGGCCGGCGGGGGCTATGCGGAGTTCGTCAGCGTCGACGCGCGGCACGCCCTGCCCGTTCCGGACGGGTTGGGCTGGGCGGAGGCGGCGGCCCTGCCTGAGACGCTTTTCACCGTGTGGGCGAACGTGTTCGAAACCGGGGCGCTCCAGCCCGGCGAGACCCTGCTCGTGCACGGCGCGACCAGCGGGATAGGGGTCACGGCCATCCTCACCGCCCGGCTCTGGGGCGCGCGGGTGATCGGCACGGCCCGGGGCGCCGCCAAGGCGCAGGCCGCGCGGGCGCTGGGCGCGGAGCTCGCGGTCGACAGCACGGCCGGCGATTGGCTGGAGCCCGTCCGCCAGGCCGGCGGGGCCGACGTGATCCTGGACATGGTCGGCGGCGACTACGTCCAGCGGAACCTCCACGCGCTGAAGCCCGGCGGACGCTTGGTCAACATAGCCTATCAGGCGGGCGCCAGGGTGGAGCTCGACCTCCGCCCGATCATGGCCAAGCGACTCACCGTGACGGGGTCCACTCTGCGCGCGCGTCCCGCAGAGGAGAAGGCGCGACTGGCGGGAGCCGTGGAACGCCAGGTCTGGCCCTGGGTGCTGGACGGCCGCCTTCGCCTGCCCGTCGAGGCCTTCCCGCTGGCCGAAGCCGCCGCCGCCCACGCCCGGATGGAAGGCGGCGAACACCTCGGCAAGATCGTGCTGCTGGCGTGAGCGAGGTTCGGATCGGCTGCTCCGGCTGGCTTTACAAGCACTGGCGGGGCGACTTCTACCCCTCGGGCCTGAAGCAAAAGGACGAGCTCGCCTTCTACACCCAACGGTTCGACACGGCCGAGATCAACGCCTCCTTTTATCGCATGCCGGGCGAAACGGCCGCCGCCGGCTGGCGCGAGCGCACTCCGGAAGGGTTCGTGTTCGCCTGGAAGGCTTGGCGCTACATCACCCACCTGAAGCGGCTGAAGGATCCGGAGGAGCCTGTCGGGTTCATGTTCAGCCGCACCGAAGGTCTGGGGCCCAAGCTCGGACCCATCCTCTATCAGCTGCCGCCCGGCATGCAGCTCAACCACGAACGTCTTGCGGCCTTTCTGGCGGTGCTGCCGCAAGGTCCTCGCCATGCCTTCGAATTCCGCCATCCGAGCTGGTACGAACCGGCCGTGTTCGAGCTCCTGCGCGAGCACGACGCCTCGCTCGTGCTCTCCGACCACCACCACGCGCCCGCGCCTTGGGAGACGACGGCGAGTTGGGTCTACCTCCGCGGCCATGGTCCCGGGGGCCGCTACTGGGGCGACTATCCGCAGGCGGCGCTGCAGGATTGGGCCGCCCGGATCGCGAACTGGAAGTCCGAGGGCCGGGACGTGTTTTGCTATTTCGACAACGACATCGGGGGCGCCGCGCCTCGCGACGCCCTGCGCTTGAAAGCGCTGTTGGCGGGCTCCAGCGAGCTTGCGCCAAGCGAGTGATCCCCCTATTTCAATTTCTACTGAAACGTCAGGAACGACGTGAACCTCCCTCCGCTCATCCAGGCCTTCGTCCTCCACTTCGGCGAGATGGGCGGGCGCTGGGGCGTGAACCGGACGGTGGGCCAGATCTACGCCCTGCTGTTCGTTTCCGACCAGCCGCTCAATGCTGAGCAGATCACCGAAGCCCTGGGCGTGTCCCGGTCCAACACCTCCATGGGCCTCAAGGAGCTGGAGTCCTGGCGGCTGGTGCGCAAGCGCCACCTGCCCGGCGATCGGCGCGACTACTTCTCTACGCCCGAGGACGTGTGGGAGATCCTGCGCATCCTGGCCGAGGAGCGGCGGCGGCGGGAGGTCGACCCAACCCTGACCATGTTGCGCGACGTGCTCATGGAGACCCCGGTCAGCTCCGAGGAGCAGCATGCGCAAAGCCGCATGAGCGAGTTGCTGCATCAGATCGAGCTGCTCACCGCCTGGGCGGACGACGTCCAGCGCCTGCCCAACGAGGAACTGCTCCAGCTGCTCAAGATGGGCGCGGCGGTGTCGCGGCTGCTGGAGTTCAAGGGCCGCATTCCCGTGATCGGCGGGCGGCGGAAGGAAGGGTGAGCATGGACTTCGACGCGCTCCTGCTGGGCCGGATCCAGTTCGGCTTCACCATCGCCTTTCACATCCTGTTCCCCGCCTTCACCATCGGCCTGGCCAGTTATCTGGCCGTGCTGGAAGGGCTGTGGCTGTTCACCAAGCGGGACCTGTTCAAGCGCCTCTACCTGTTCTGGGTGAAGGTGTTCGCCATCAGCTTCGGCATGGGCGTCGTGTCCGGCATCGTGATGAGCTACCAGCTCGGCACCAACTGGAGCGAGTTCATGCGGGTCACCGGCAATGTGCTGGGGCCGCTGTTCGCGCTGGAGGTCCTCACCGCCTTCTTCCTGGAGGCCTCCTTCCTTGGCGTCATGCTGTTCGGCTGGAAGAAGGTCGGGCCACGGCTCCACTTCCTGGCCACCGTCATGGTGGCGATCGGCACGGCGACCAGCACCTTCTGGATCATCTCGGCCAACAGTTGGATGCAGACGCCCGACGGCTTTGCGGCCGCGGCGGACGGTCGGCTGGTGGCCACCGACTGGCTGCGGGTGATCTTCAACCCGTCCTTTCCGGCGCGTCTCACTCACATGGTCAGCGCCGCCTACCTCACCACCGCGCTCGTGGTGGGCGGCGCCTCCGCCTATCAATTGCTCAAACGTCGCGACCACGCCGAGTCCCGCACGGCCCTCAAGATGGCGGTGGGCATGTTCGCGCTGCTAGCGCCGGCTCAGCTCGTCATCGGTCACTGGTCGGGTGAGGTCGTGGGTCACCACCAGCCGCTCAAGCGCGCCGCCATCGAGGGCTATTGGGAGACGCGCGCGAACCAGCCGCTGCACCTGGTCGGCGTTCCCGACCGCGAGGCCGGCCGCAACCACTTCCAGGTCAGCGTGCCAGGCGTGGGCAACATCATCCAGGGCCTGCCCAAGGATGAGGTGATCCGGGGCCTGGACAGCTTTCCGCGCCAGGACTGGCCCGTGGTCTTCCTGGTCTTCTGGAGCTTCCGCTTCATGGTTGGCCTGGGCCTGCTCATGATCGGACTGGGCGCCTGGGGCGCCGTGCAGTGGGCGCGAGGCCGGCTGGAAAGCGACCGCTGGTTCCTGCGCGCGGCGGTGGCCATGAGCCCCGCCGGCTTCCTGGCCGTGCTGTTCGGCTGGATCACCGCCGAGGTGGGTCGCCAGCCCTATGTCGCCTACGGCGTGTTGCGCACCGCCGACGCGGCCTCGCCGCTGGTGGCGGGCCAGGTCGGGGCCTCGCTGATGGCCTTTATGGTGATCTACGCGATCGTTTTCACAGCGGGAGCTCTGTTCATCTTCCGTCTGCTGCACGAGGGCCCTGAGTCCGCGGCGGGCTCGGAGGCGCCCTATGTGCAGCGCGTCCCCGGCTGGACCATGGGCGCCGCGCCGCAGGCCGAGGCCGAAGGACCGGTAAGGTGATGGGCCTGGACCTGCCTCTCTTCTTCGTGGGCGTGATCGCGCTCTCCGTGTTGCTCTATGTGGTGCTGGACGGCTTCGACCTGGGCGTGGGCATCCTGTTCCCCTTTGCGCGCAACGCGCAGGACCGCGACGTGATGATGAACACGGTTGCGCCGGTCTGGGACGGCAACGAGACCTGGCTGGTGCTGGGCGGCAATGTGCTGCTTGCGGCCTTTCCGCTGGCCTTCGCCGTGCTCATGCCCGCGCTCTACCTGCCGATCCTGATCATGCTGGTGGCGCTTATCCTTCGCGGCGTGGCCTTTGAGTTCCGCTTCCGCGCCCGGGTGCGCGGGCGGGCGCTGTGGACGGCCATGTTCTCCCTCGGGTCCTTGCTGACGGCCTTTGCGCAGGGCTTGATCCTGGGCGGGTTCATCCAAGGCGTGGAGGTCGTGGATGGTCGGTTCGCGGGCGAGCCGTTCGATTGGCTGACCCCTTACACGCTCCTCGTCGCGGTGGGCGTGGTGGCCGGCTACGCGCTCCTGGGCGCCTGCTGGATCGTGCTCAAGACCGAGGACGAGTTGCACGGCGACGCCCGAAGATGGGCCTGGATCAGCGGCGGGGCGGTGATGGCTTTCCTGGGCGCCGTCAGTCTGGCCACCGTGCTGGTCCACCCCCGGGTGGCGTCGCGATGGGGCCTGCCGGGCTTTTTGGCCGACAACGAAGCGGCGGGCCCGGACGGGCCCCTCGCCACGGCCGCCGAAGCGGCGGGAGAGCTTGCGGCCGCCCCGGACAGGGCGGTGGACTTGACCCAGTTCCTGCCCTTGCTGGCGATCCCCGCGCTGGGCCTCGCCGGGTTCGCCCTGCTCGCCTGGGGACTTCGCCGCAAGGCGCACCGCTCGCCCTTCTTCGGAGCCATGCTGATCTTTCTGTCCGGCTACATCGGACTGGCGGTGTCCTTCACACCCTTCATCGCCCCCTATGGCCTGACCTATCAAGAAGCCGCCGCGGCCCCCAACACGCTCAGCTTCATGCTGGTGGTGGTGAGCGTGCTGATGCCTTTGATCCTGGGCTACACGGCGTGGGTCTACTTCGTCTTCCGCGGCAAGGTGCGTCCCGATGCCGGCTATCATTGAGGGCCCGCCCGAACCCGGGGAGCCCACCCCGCCGCTCTGGCGACGGTTGTTCTGGTTCGTGGCCATCGCGCTGGCGAGCACAGGCGCGGTGGCCACGGTCGCCTATGCGCTCCGGGCCATGATCATCCCCTGAGCGCCTTGCCTGAACCGCCCCGCGCCGCTACCTCCCCGCGCCATGCCCAAGATCAATGGAAACACCATCAAGCCCGGCAACGTCCTGCAGCACGAGGGCGGGCTGTGGGTCGCGGTCAAGGCCGACCACGTCAAGCCTGGCAAGGGCGGCGCCTTTGCGCAGGTGGAGCTCAAGAACCTCATCGACGGGCGCAAGCTCAACACCCGGTTCCGTTCTGAGGACAAGGTCGAGCGCGTGACGCTCGAGCAGCGCGATCACCAGTTCCTGTACGAACAGGGCGACGCCCTCGTGTTCATGAACCAGGAGGACTACAGCCAGATCGAGCTGCAAAAGGATTGGGTCGGGGAAGACCAGGTCCGCTTCCTGCAGGACGGAATGGTGGTTTCCGTCGAATTCCACGAAGACCGTCCGATCTCGATCTCGCTGCCCGAGCAAGTCGTACTGGAGGTGACCGAGACCGAACCCACCGTGAAAGGCCAGACCGCGTCGTCATCCTACAAGCCCGCCACCGCCTCCAACGGGATGCGGATCATGATCCCGCCCTTCATGAGCGCGGGAGAACGTATCCTGGTCTCCACTGAAACCGGCGAATACGTCCGCCGCGCCGACTGAGCGTGGCCACGCCTTCCGCCACCATCAAAGTCATGATCGACGCCGCCCGCAAGGCGGCGCGCGGGCTGCTGCGCGACTTCGGCGAGGTGTCGCAGCTGCAAGTCTCCAAGAAGGGCCCGGCCGATTTCGTGAGCCGGGCGGACCTCCAGGCCGAGCAAGTCCTCTTTGACGAGCTCAACAAGAGTCGCCCTGGTTACGGCTTCCTCATGGAGGAGCGCGGGCTGGTCGAGGGGTCGGACAAGACCCACACCTGGATCATCGACCCGCTCGACGGCACCACCAACTATCTCCACGGCATCCCGCACTGGGCCATCAACATCGCTCTGGAACGCATGGGGGCGGGCGTCGTCGCCGCGGTGACCTACAACCCCGCCGCCGATGAGCTGTTCTGGGCCGAAAAGGGCAAAGGCGCTTTCCTCAACAACGAACGCCGCCTCCGGGTCGCGGCCCGCCGCAACCTCGACGACGCCCTGCTGGCCACCGGCATCCCCTTTGCGGGTCGGCCCGGGCACGCGCAGTTCCTCAAGGAGCTGCACCAGATGACGGCGCGGGTGGCCGGCGTGCGCCGCTTCGGCGCCGCGGCGCTGGACATGGCGGGCGTGGCGGCCGGGCGCTACGACGCCTATTGGGAACGCGGCGTGCGGCCCTGGGACATCGCCGCGGGCCTGCTGCTGATCACCGAGTCCGGCGGCGCCGTCACCACCGCTGACGGCGACGGCGACCCGCTCAAAGCCGGAACGGTGCTGGCCTCCAATCTTGACCTCCATCCCGTGGTGCTGGAGCGGCTGCGGGCCGCCGCCTGACCGGGCCGCGGGGCGCGGGTGGGGACCTTCCTCTCTCTGACCTGCGCCGGCGCGGTGTTCGCGCTGGCCCTTTGGCTGCAGGAGATCACCCGGCGCTGGAGCGATCCTGTCGGCTTTCTGATTCCCGCCGCTTCGGTCGCCGCCGTCTGGGCGGTGAACAGCTGGGAGGCGCGCGACGAGCTCCGCCGGCCGAACGCCCTGACCCTGTCAGCCTTTTTCGGCGTGCTGGCGCCGGGGCTCTTTCTGGGTCTGCTGGACGGTTTGCGCGACCCCAGCGTGCTCAAGTTCCTGTCGGAGCTGGTTGGCGCCTTTGCGCGCACCTTCGCCATACTGGGGCGGATCGGCTGGGTCCTGCTGCCGGTTCTCTACGCCGGCGCGACGCTCTGCCGACGCAAGCACCGCATTCGGCCGCGCACCGACATCTGGTTCTGGACCCTGACCACTGGGGTCGGCGCTTGGGTCTGGCTACGCCCGGAGGAGGGCCTCTTCGCCCAACCCGTCCGCACGGCGAGCGACCACCTTTGGACCCTGACGGCCGGAATGGTCACGGGCGCCCTGCTGGGCTGGCGCTTCGCCCAAACAGGCTATCCGCCCGTCCGGTGAGTCCGGTGGACAGCCGGCGTTCGGCTCCATAGCTTGCGGGCCGCAACAAGGGACGGCTCGTGTTTCAAGAATCCGCGGCGCTGAAGCGCGTCAGGCCTTCCGCCACCCTGGCCATGACGCAGAAAACGCGCGAGCTGAAGCGTCAAGGACGCGACGTACTGGGCCTGTCCGCCGGCGAGCCGGATTTCGACACCCCTGAAAACATCAAGGAAGCCGCGATCCGCGCCATCCGTGAGGGCAAGACCAAGTACACGGACGTGGACGGCGTCCCCGAACTGAAACAGGCCATCGCGGACAAATACGAACGCGAGAACGGGCTCCACTACAAACCGGGTCAGGTGAACGTCTCCCCGGGCGGCAAGGCCGTCATCTTCAACGCCCTGATGGCCACCTGCTCCCCCGGCGACGAGGTGATCACCCCCGCGCCCTTCTGGACCTCCTACCCAGAGATGGTCCTGCTGGCGGGGGGAGAGCCCGTGCGTGCGCCGACCACCCAGGAGAACGGCTACCGTCTTACGCCCGAGGCGCTGGAAGCGGCCATCACCGCGCGCACCCGCTGGCTGATCCTGAACTCGCCCAACAACCCGTCGGGAGCCGTTTACACGCCCGAGGACCTGCGCGCCTTGGCCGACGTACTGGCCCGTCATCCGCGCGTCTGGGTGCTGACGGACGACATGTATGAGCACATCATCTATGACGGAATGACGTTCACCAGCTTCGTCCAGGCTGCGCCGGAGATGTACGACCGCACACTGACCATGAACGGCGTGTCCAAGGCCTACGCCATGACGGGCTGGCGGATCGGCTATGCGGCGGGTCCCGAGCCGCTCATCGCGGCCATGCGCAAGGTGGAGGGGCAGTCGACCTCCAACCCCTCTTCCATCGCCCAATACGCCGCCTTGGAGGCCCTGACCGGGCCCCAAGACTTCATCCCCGAACGAGCCCGGGTCTTCGAGGGGCGCCGGGATTTGGTCCTGTCGATGCTGAATCAGGCCTCGGGGCTGAGCTGCGCCAAGCCGGAAGGCGCCTTTTATGTTTATCCGTCGCTGGCCCCTCTTATCGGCAAGAAGACCCCCGCCGGACGGGTCATCGAGGACGACGAAACCTTCGTGACCGAGCTGCTCGAATCGGAGGACGTGGCGGCCGTGCATGGCTCCGCCTTTGGGCTCGGCCCCAACTTCCGCATCTCCTATGCGACCTCCGAGGACGTGCTGGAGGAAGCCTGCCGGCGCATCCAGCGCTTCTGCGCGAGCCTGGTTTGAGCCTGGAGCCGCTTGCGGCCGCCCTGTTCGCGGCCGGGCTGTCCGCCCTGCTGGCCGGTTTGGTGGCCGTCTCCGGGCCGATCGACACGGTCAAGGCCCGCTCCAGTCACAACCGTCCGACCCCGACGGGGGCGGGGCTGGCGGTGCTGGCCGGAACGGCCGGAGGAACGGCCTTGCTGGCCCCCGGCGACCCGGTGGTCGCGGTGCTGCTGGGGGCCGCGGCCGCTCTGGGTCTGTTCGGCGCGGCCGACGACCTGCTGGATCTCGGCGCTTTGGTGAAGCTGCTGGCGCAGGTGGCCACCGCGCTCCTTATCGCCTCGGCCGCGACACGGGTCACCACCCTCCCCCTCGCTCCGGGGGTCATCGCTGAGCTGCCGACGCTCCTGGGCGTTCTCGGGAGCGCGCTTTTCCTGCTGGTCCTGATCAACGCCGTCAACTTCATGGACGGCTCGGATGGGCTGGCCTCGGGATGGGCGGTGGTCGCGGGAGCCGGGCTGGCCGCCGCGGCTTGGCAGGCCGAGCAGGGGGCGGCCGCCGCCGCCGCGCTGGCGGCGGCGGCGGCGGGATCGGGCTTTCTGCCATGGAATCTGGGCCGACGGGTGTTCCAGGGCGACGTGGGCGCCTTCTTTTCGGCGGCCTTCCTGGGCGGTCTGGGTCTGCTGCTGGCGGAGCGGGGAGCCGTCACGCCCTATTTCGTCGTGTTCGCTGCCCTGCCCTTGATCGTGGACGTGCTGCTGACGCTGGTGGTTCGGGCCCGCCGCGGCGGCGGGCGATTGTTCGAGGCCCACAAGGAGCACCTGTACCAAGTCTGGCTGCAGGTGACCGGACAACCCCACCTCGCACTGGCCTGGCGGGTGTGGGCGCTCAGCGCCCTCACCACCGCGGTTGGGCTGCTGCTTGAGCTTCACGCACCGGAATGGGCCTTCGCCGGACTGATGCTGGCCACGCTGGTCCTTAGTGCAGGGTGGGTTCGGCTACGGGCTCGGCTTTCGACCGCCCGCCCCCGAACAGCTGCAACCGTTGCGCCCACGGACGGTCGTCTAGCCGGTGCAGCAGGTACAGGTAGACCGCAGAATAGATGAGCGTCCCTGCGCCGATGACGATCCAGCCGGTCTGCGTCAGCCTCTCCCACCAGGGCTGGACCTCGGCATAGGACGGCAGGTCGGCTCCGGGCCGGGCTAAGAACAACCAGGCCCCGACCATGAAGATGAAGGACGCAAAGGCGACGGTCAGCGTCCGCACCAGCGGGTTTCGCTGGATGGCGAGCAGCAGCTGCAGCCCGATCACCCCGAAACCCACCCCGATGGCGATCACCCAGCGCCAGGTTTGATCATCCACGGCCCGGAAGCTCTGGACGGCCAGGGTCAGCGGGGCCAGCAGGAAGGGCCCGAACATGATCAGCAGCCCGGCCAGTATGGCCAGTGCGCCCAATCCTCGGCCCAAGGCCTTCCCGGCGACCGCCGAACGAGGATGGTGATGCGGATGGTCGGTCGTCGCCGCTCCCGCGTCGCTATGGTCGACCATGCCCGCGCTCCCCTCCTCCAAGCCGCAGGGCTGCTCGGGTTTGACCCCGTCAGGCCGCGCGGCCGACCGCGAAATCAGCCAGCGCCCCCAGCGCCGCTCGCCATTCGCCCGGGGTGAACGCGCCGAGCGCGGTTTTGGCTGCGCGGGCGTAATCGGCGGCAAGGTCCAGCGTGTCCCGAAGCGCGCCAGTGGAGGCGACCAGCTCACGGGCGCGGCGGAAGTCGCCCTCCGCCTGCTCCGTCCCGCCGAGCGCGCGCTCCCAGAAGGCCGTCTCGGCTTCGCCTGCGCGGGCCACCGCAAGCAGCAGCGGCAGCGTCGCCTTGCCTTCGCGGAAATCGTCGCCGATGTTCTTGCCCAGCGCCTCGGAGCTGCCGGCGTAGTCGAGCGCATCGTCGGCCAGCTGAAAGGCCAGCCCCAGGTTCAGGCCGTAGCTGCGCAAGGCGGCGATCTGCGGCTCAGACCCGCCTGCCGCCACCCCACCCGATTCGGCGGCGGCGGCGAACAGTTCGGCCGTCTTGGCCAAGATGATCTCGAGGTAGGTCTCCTGGGCCAGGCGGATGTCGTGGGCGCGCGTCAGCTGCAGCACCTCGCCTTCGGCGATCACGCGGCTGGCCCCCGCCAGGATCTTGAGCGCCCGCATCGAACCGGTCTCGACCATCAGCTCAAAGGCGCGCGCGAACAGGAAGTCGCCCACCAGGACGGAGGACGGCGCGCCCCAGATCAGATGAGCGGCGACCTTGCCCCGGCGCAGGCGCGAGCTGTCCACCACATCGTCGTGCAACAGGGTGGCGGTGTGGATGAACTCCACGGAGGCGGCCAGCTTGTGCGCGGTCTCCCCCGCACCTCGTCCTTCTCGTGCAAGCCGGGCGGCCGCCACCGTCAGCAGCGGCCGGAGCCGCTTCCCGCCCGCCGCGATCAGGTGATCGGCCAGGGCGGGGATCACCGCGACCGGGCTTTCCATGCGCGCGCGGATGAAGGCGTCGACGGCCTTCATGTCCGCAGAGGCCAGGCGCAGGAGGTCGTCGATGGACGGCCCGGAGGCGGGGTGGGAGGCGCTGGCGACGGCGGTGGCGCTCAAGAAGGCTCCTCAGAGTGGTCGCCGAACCGCCCGAAGCTCGGCGACTGCCGGCTCTGGCGCGCCTCCGCACACCCGGGGCACAATGGTGGCGCGGCCCAAGAGGGTCAAGGCGAGGCGGCGCTTGGACAAGGAGGCGGACACCACGACGGACGCCCTGCTGGACGGGCGACTGGCTCTGCGCCAGCCCCGGAACGGCTACCGGGCCGGGCTCGACGCAGCCCTGCTGGCCGCCGCCGTGGAGGCCCATGCGGGTGAGCGCCTGGTGGAGGCGGGCTGCGGCGTCGGGGCGGCGCTCCTGCAGTCGGCGCTGCGCTCCCCGCAGGCGCGGTTCGTCGGCGTCGAGCGGGATCCGGCCGCTCTGGCGCTGGCCCGAGAGAACCTGGCCGCGAACGCCCTCGACGGGCGGGTCGAGGCGCTGGGGGGCGACGTCGACGAGGGCTTCCGCGCCTTGGCCCTGCCCCTCTTCGACGCGGCCTTCAGCAACCCGCCCTTTTTCGACGATCCGGGCGCGCTCCGGGCGCCGCACCCCTCGCGGCACGCCGCTTGGATGGCGGACGGCGGACTGGCGAGCTGGACGCGGTTCCTGCTCAAAGCGGTTCGGGAGGGGGGCCGAATCACCGTGGTGCACCGGGCCGATCGCCTGGCCGACATCCTGGCGCTACTGGGCGAGACTGCCGGGTCTTTCCGGGTCCGTCCGGTCCACCCGTTCATCGACGCCCCTGCCAAACGGGTGCTGGTGCGCGCCGTCAAGACGGGCCGGGCGCCTTTGGTTTTGCTGCCCCCGCTCGTCCTCCAAGAGCGCGGCGCGGGCGCGTGGCGACCCGAGGTGGACGCGATCCTACGCGGCGCTTCGCTCCCGTGGGGGGTGTGAGGGGCTCTTCACGCATGCCGGAACGACGCACGACCTTCCTGTTCCTTGTGCCTGGTTGCTGTCCTTGGCGAAGGCCCTCGCCCCACCGGTTCAGGGGTGAGGAGAGCTATCGCTCCAGCACGAGCTCGAAGCCCGCGCCGGCGGCCTGGGCGAGCGCTTCAGGCTTCTCCGCGCGGACGCGGACACGGCGGACACGGGCGTCATCCAAGCAGGCGCGGGCGAGGCGGTCGGCGAAGGTCTCGACCAGCTGCAGGTGACCGTCGGCCAGGACCGCCGCCGCTGCTGCGACCACCGTCTCGTAGTTGATCGTCGAGTCCAGCCCCATGTCCAGCTCGAGCTCCGCATCCAGCTCCACGTCCACCAGCAAGGGCTGTGTGCGCCCGTGTTCGTGGGCGTGGACGCCGATGGCGGCTTCCAGCCTGAGTCCGTGCACGAACACGCGTTGCAGCATCGGCCGGGTCATCGGCCGGCGACGTCCGGGGTTCGCCACGCCAGGTGCTGACCGGAATCGACGGCGATCATCTGCCCGGTCACGGTAGGCGCTTGCAGGAGAAAGCGGAAAGCCGTCGTGATGTCGGCCAGCTCGACGATCCGTTCCAGGGGCGTGGCGGCCGCCTCCGCCTCGAACTCCCCGGCAGCCTGGTGGATGCTGGCTAGGGTCGGGCCGGGGCCGATCCCGTTCACCCGGATGCGGGGCGCCAGCGCCTGCGCCAGGGTTTGCGTGGCGGACCACAGCGCGGCCTTGCTGAGCGTGTAACTGAAAAACAGCGGATTGGGCCGCCAGACCCGCTGATCCAGCATGTTGACCACCAGGCCGGAGCCATCCGCCGGCATCTCCGCGGCGAAGCTCTGCGCCAGCAGGACCGGCGCGCGAAGATTGGCGTCCATGTGCGCGGCCCAGCTTTCGCGGGTGATCCTGCCCAAGCGGTCGTCGTCAAAGAGCGAAGCGTTGTTGACCAGCAGGGTCACCGGGCCCAAGGCATCCGCGGCGCGGGGAACGAGGCCCTCGACTTCACTCCAGCTTCCCAGGTCGGCCTGGAGCGCGGCGGCGCGGCGGCCCTTTGCGCGCACGAGCCCCACGACTTCATGGGCCTCCTCGCGGGAGCTGCGGAAATGGACCGCGACGTCGTAGCCGGCCTCCGCGGCGGCCAGGGCCAAGGCGCGGCCGATGCGCCGCCCGGCTCCAGTGACGAGAGCCGTTCCTGGCGCCGCGCCGCTCACGCCTCAGTCGCCGCGGCCGAACTCGTAGAAGTTCAGCCCGACGAACACGGCCAGGAAGATCGCGATGATGAGGATGGCGCCCATGGCCGGACGGCTTAAACCCGCCGAGCGGGAGGAACAAGCTTGAGCCGAGTGAAACGCGCAATGGAGCGTCGGCTGCGGCCCGCCATCCAGATGTGGGCCCGGCTGACCCGAGGCGCGACCTTGGGAGTCCGGGCCCTAGTCACGGACAGAGACGGCCGCGTGCTGCTGCTGGAGCACAGCTATGTGCCCGGCTGGCACCTGCCCGGCGGCGGCGTGGACCGGGATGAGACGCCGGAAGCGGCGGCGGCGCGAGAGCTGGTGGAGGAGGCCGGCGTGCGGCCGGCCGAGCGTCCGCGCCTGTTGTCCGTGCACGACAATCGCCGACGCTTCCGCGGAGACCACGTCCTGCTCTACCGCGTCGAGCGCTGGACGCAGGAGGCGGCCACCTCGCGCGGCGAGATCCTGAGGGTCGGATGGTTCAGCCCTGGCGACCTCCCGCCGGGAACCACGCCGGCCACCCGTCGCCGCATCGCCGAGGCGCTCGGCGGCGGCGACCCTGACCCCTTCTGGTGAGCCGCTACGCCGGCTGCGCCCCGGCCATCTGGCTGCGGGCGGCGCGCCAGTAGATCCAGCCGGTCCACAAGGTCACGGCGGCGGCGACCCACATGGAGACGTCGGCGGCCACCTCGAAGGGGCCGCGCAGGCCCGGGTCGGACGGCAGTCGCCAGGCCGGCCAGGACGCCACGATCAGCTGCGCTCCCAAAGCGACCAGTTGCAGGGTGGTCTTCCACTTGGCCAAGGGCGTGACGGGGAACTTGACGCCCCGGCCCGCTCCCACTTCGCGCAGGGCGGAGACGAAGAACTCACGAAACAGGATCAGCGCGCCGGGCGCCACGATGTGCGGGTTGGCCCCCAGCGAACCCAGCCCCAGGATGGTGCCGGCCACCAGGATCTTGTCGGCGATCGGGTCCAGGATGGCGCCCCAGACCGACTCCGCGTTCCACCGGCGCGCGGCCCAGCCGTCGAAGAAGTCGGTGACCGCCGCCAGTACAAAGGCCACGAAGCTCCACCGCTGCAGGCCGAACTGGGCCTCCGGCGTCAGGCTGTCGCTCAGGAAGGGAATGTTGCCCGACGCGCCCGCGAGGCAGATGAACATCACGAGCCCCAGCACCAGGCGCGCGCCGGTGAGCAGGTTGGGCAGGGCGGCCAGATTCATGCTCGCCTTTTGCGGGCAGGCTTGACGGTTGGCAAGCGCCGGACGGCTTGACCCTGGCGCGGGCGGGGGGCCTAGTCGGCCGCAAACACCGGAGCGCCCCCATGCACCGCAGAACCTTCCTGACCGCCGGATCCGCAGTGTCCGCCTTGAGCTCCACCCCTGCCCTGGCCCAGGCGGTGAACACGGTTGCAACCGGCACGCCGGATGGGCGCCTGCGCGCCCTCCTGGACCGGTTCCACCAGGCGCAGCTGGAGCGCAATCCGGAGGAGGCCACAGCCGCCGGGCTGGACGCAGGCGTCCACGCGGCCCGCAAGAGCCGGCTCAACGACCGCTCCCCTGAGGCGCGGACGCGGCGGCTTGCGGAAGCCCGCCGGGAGCTGGCGCAACTGACCGCCATCCCGCGCGGGCAGCTGTCGCCGGCGGCTCGCGTCGACCAGGACGTGGTCCGCTATGCGCTCGAACGCGAGATCGGCGACATCTCCGGCTTCGTCTCCTCGCCCGGGTCGCCCTACGCGCTCAGCCAGCTGACCGGCGCTTATCAGAGCGGGCCGGACTTCTTGGACAGCCAGCATACCGTCAAGACGCGCGGTGACGCGGAGGCCTATCTCCTGCGCCTGAACGCGCTCGGGACCGCCATCGACCAGGACCTCGCGCGGCAGCGCCAGGAAGCCGCGGCGGGCGTGATCCCGCCCGATTACGTGCTGGACATCGCCATCGCCCAAACCCAGGCGCTCCGGGCCGCGCCGGCCGGCCAAAGCGGACTCGCCCGCTCCGTGGGGCGCCGCGCGCGTGAGGCGGGCGTCGCCGGCGACTGGACCGGCCAGGCGGCGCCGATCGTGGAACGAAGCGTTTATCCTGCCCTGGATCGGCAACTGGTCGCCTTGAGGACCCTGCGCGCTCGGGCCCGGCCGGAGCCGGGGGCATGGCGCCTGCCCAAGGGGCGCGAGCTTTACGCCCGCGCCGTGCAGGCCGCCACGACCACGAACCTGACCCCCGCCCAGATCCACACGCTCGGCCGCGAGCAGGTGCGCCAGATCAGCGCTCAGATGGACGCCATCCTGCGCGCGCAGGGCCTGACCCAGGGGCCGGTCGGCGCGCGTGTGGTGGAGATGAGCCGCAGGCCGGACCAGCTTTACCCCAACACGGACGCGGGCCGGGAGGCGCTGCTGGCCTCGCTCAACGATCAGATCCAGGGGCTGCAGCCCAAGCTGCCCCAGTTGTTCGGAACCCTGCCCAAGGCCTCCGTCGAGGTCCGGCGCGTGCCCCCCGCCATCCAGGATGGCGCGCCGAACGGCTACTATCAGGCGCCCACCTTGGACGGCTCACGGCCGGGCATTTATTGGATCAATCTCAAAACGGTGACGGACTGGCCGCGATTCTCCCTGCCCACCCTCACCTACCATGAGGCCAACCCCGGCCATCACCTGCAGATCACCGTGGCGCAGGAGAACGAGGCCATCCCGCTGATCCGACGCACGGCCTATTACAGCGCGCACGGCGAGGGCTGGGCCCTGTACTCCGAACAACTGGCCGACGAGATCGGGGCCTACGCCGACAACCCGCTGGGCCGTTTGGGCTTCCTCCAGGCGCTGCTCTATCGCGCCGCCCGGCTGGTGGTGGACACCGGCCTGCACGACCTTCGCTGGTCGCGCGAGCGCGCCACGCGCGAGTTCATCGACATCACCGGCTTCCCGGAAGGCCGCGCTCAACGCGAGGTGGACCGCTACTCGGTCTGGCCCGGCCAGGCCACGAGCTACAAGGTCGGCCACAACACCTGGCTGCGCTTGCGGGACAAGGCGAAAGCACGGCTGGGTTCGCGGTTCGACATCCGCGCCTTTCACGACGCGGCCTTGGCCGGGGGCTCCATGCCCCTGACGGTGCTCGAACGGGTGGTGGACGAGCACATCGCCGCGCGCGCGGGCCGAGCCGCCTGATTGGCCCGCTGCGACCAGATCTTCAGTCGGTGAGAACCGCCTGAGGCGTCAATCGCCGGAGCACGACCCAACCGCTTCGGCCTGAGAAGGCGCAGCGCGTGAAGGTCTGGTCTAACGCGCCCGGGCGTCAGCGTCCATGCCCCGAGATGTCGATCGGCGGCCGTAACGGGCGCGTCCTCACTTCCGGAAATAGGCGTGTATCCGCTCGGCGAGCGCCTGGTTCACGCCCTCCACCTTCAGCAGGTCGGGCACGTCCGCGCGCGCGACGCCCCGGGCCGAACCAAAGGCGTGCAGCAGCGCGCGCTTGCGGCCGGGCCCCACGCCTTCGATCTCGTCCAGCGGGTTCTTCTTGAGGTCGATCGCCCGGCGGGTGCGGTGGGCCCCGATGGCGAAGCGGTGCGCCTCGTCACGCAGCCGCTGAAGGTAGTAGAGCGCGGGAGAGCGCGGCTCCAGCATGAAGGGCTCCTTGTGCGGGAAGAAGAAGCGCTCCAAGCCGGCGTCGCGGTCCGGACCTTTGGCGACCCCCGCGACGGGGATGTCGTCCACACCTAGCTCGGCCATGACGCCCAGCGCCGCCGCCAGCTGACCCTCGCCGCCGTCGATCAGGACCAGGTCGGGACGCCCCGAGCTCTCGCCTTCCTCCTCCTCCTTGACCAGGCGTGAGAAGCGACGGCGCAGCACCTCGCGCATCATGCCGTAGTCATCGCCCGGGACCAGGTCCGTGCTCTTGATGTTGAACTTGCGATACTGGTTCTTCTGAAAGCCTTCGGGGCCGGCCACGATCATGGCGCCCACGGCGTTGGTCCCGCCGATGTGGGAGTTGTCGTAGACCTCGATCCGCTCGGGCATGCCTTCCAGGCCGAAGGTTTCCGCCACCGCCGTCAGGATCTTGCCGGTGGCCGAGCTTTCGGACAGCCGGCGGCCCAGCGCCTCGCGGGCGTTGGTGAGCGCGTGTTGCACCAGTTCGCGTTTCTCGCCCTTCCTGGGCGCCACGATCTCCGTCTTGCGGCCGCGCCGCTCGGCCAGGGCTTCGCACAACAGTTCGCGGTCCGGCACATCGTGGGACAGCAGGATCAGCGCCGGGACCGGCTTGTCCTCGTAGAACTGTCCCAGAAAGGCGTTGAGGATGTCCGCTTCGGAGTCCGTCTTGTCCACCCGCGGGTAATAGGCGCGGTTGCCCCAGTTCTGGCCGGCGCGGAAGAAGAAGACCTGCACGCAGGCCTGACCGCCCTCGGCGTGCAAGGCGAAGACGTCCGCCTCCTCCACCTTTTCGGGGTTGATGGACTGCTCCAGCGTGATGGAGGAAAGGGCGCGAATGCGGTCGCGCAGGCGAGCGGCCTTCTCGAACTCCATGTCTTCGGCGGCGGCCGTCATGTCTGAGGCCAGGCGGGCCATCACAGTGCGGCTCTTGCCCTTCAGAAAAGCCGCGCACTCCTCGACGTACTCGGCGTAGTCCTCCGGCGTGACATTCCCGTCCACGCACGGGCCCGAGCAGCGCTTGATCTGGTGCAGCATGCAGGGGCGCGTACGGGTGGAGAATACGCTGTCCGAGCAGGAGCGCAGCAGAAAGGCCTTTTGCAGCGTCGCCGCCGTGCGATTCACGGCCCAGGTCGACGCAAAGGGGCCGAAGTAGTCGCCCTTGAGGGTGTGCGCGCCACGGTGCTTACGGATCTGCGGAACCGGGTGGTCGCGGCGGATCATCAGCTCGGCGAAACTCTTGTCGTCGCGCAGCACGACGTTGAAGCGGGGCTTCAGCCGCTTGATCATGTTGGACTCGAGGAGCAGGGCCTCGGTCTCCGTGCGGGTGGTGACGAACTCCATGGCGCGGGTGAGCGCGACCATGTGCTGAAGCCGCTGGGAGTGGGCGCGGCCCTGGGCGTATTGCAGCACGCGCTTCTTGAGGCTGCGCGCCTTGCCCACGTAGAGCACCTCCCCGCCCTCGCCCAGCATGCGGTACACGCCGGGCGAATCAAGCAGCCGGCGCGTCTCGTCCTTGATCAGGGCGGCGCCGGTGAGCGGTGGGGAGAGCGTCTCGGACATGGTCGTTGAAGATAAGGCGGACGGTTCGCCTGCGAAGGGAGCAGTCACGTCATCGCGAGCGGCTTTACAAGCCGGGCGGTTGGGATACAGGCTGGGGGTCGAACGTTAAGGAGTCGACGGAGGCGCCCTCCGTCGAGCAAGGGAGACTCCCCAAGATGGCGGCCAAGCTTTCCGGACCCGGCGGCAAGGGCAAGTTCGAGCTCGGGCAGAACGCCGACATCAACGTCACGCCCTTCGTGGACGTCATGCTGGTGCTTCTGATCATCTTCATGGTCGCCGCGCCGCTGGCCACCGTGTCCATCCGCCTCGACCTGCCGCCCGCCACGCCCAGCACCTCGCAACCGGAAGAGCCCGTGGTGGTATCGATCCAGCGCTCGGGCTCGGTCTATATCGGCGATCAGGAAACCGCGCCCGCCCGGCTCGCGGCCGACCTGAACGCCCGCTTCGGCATCACCCAGGTCACCGAGGAGCGGGTCTTCGTCCGCGCCGACGAACAGGTCCGCTATGTGGCCTTTATGGAGGTGCTGAACGCCCTTCAGGACGGCGGCTACTACCAGATCGCCCTGATCTCCGAAGACTTCAACACCTAGGTTCCCGTTCTGGGGGCCGTCAACCCGGCCTTGCGAGGAAGCGTGAAGAGGCCGCGTCCACCGGGCGCGGCCTCGAACATGTCCGGGGCCTCACAGACCGCTTCGGAGGCGCCCAGCACCAGCACGCCGTCGGGGGCGAGCCTGCCCGCCAGACCGTGGAGAACATGGCGCCGAGCCTCCGGCGCGAGATACATCAGCACATTGCGGCACAGGATCAGGTCGAAGCGGCCGAGCGGCGCCATGTCGTGCAGCAGGTTGAAACGGCGCCACCGCACGGCCTGCCGCAGTTCCGGCCGGATCCGCCAAGCGTCTTCGGTCTTTTCGAACCAGCGCAGCAACTGAGCGATGGGCAGTCCGCGTTGCACCTCGAACTGGGTGTAGAGGCCCGCCTTCGCCTTGTGCAGACAACGCTCGCTGAGGTCGGAAGCACACAAATCCAGCCTCACGCCGGGAAGGTCCGCAGCCAGCATGGCCAGAGAATAGGGTTCCTGTCCGGTGGCGCAGGCGGCCGACCAGACGCGGACAGCCCCGCCCGGTCGTGCGCCCGCCAGGGCCGGGAGCACCGCATCCCGCAGCAGGTCGAACACGGGGCGGTCGCGGAGGAACACCGTCTCGCTGTTGGCCAGCGCGTCCGTAACGGCGTTCAACAACGCCTCACCCGGCTGGGCCCGCAACGCTTGCAGCAGGGCGTCGACGCCCGGCAGATGTTCGGCATGGGCCACCGCCGCCAGTCGCGTTTCGGCCAAGTAGGCTTGGTCGGGCGGCAGCACCAACCCCGAGCGAGCGCCCACGATCTGAGCCAGCACCTCCATGTCGGAGGGGGTCATGCCGTCCGTCCGAACGGTAGCCCCGCTTCAGCGAACTTGGCTTCGATAATGTCGCCGTCGAACGGCTTCATGATGTATTCGTTGGCGCCCGCCGCTAGGGCGGCGGCGATGTGCTCCGGCTCGTTGCGGGTGGTGCACAGCACCACGATCGGCCGCTCGCCGCCTGGCTCGCGGCGCAGGGCGTGGAGAAACTCCAGGCCGTCCATCACGGGCATGTTCCAGTCGAGCAGCACGGCGTCGGGCAAGCGGTCGCGGCAGAGCGCCATGGCTTCGGCGCCGTCGGAGGCTTCCTCCACCTGAAAGTCGAGCGCTTCCAGGATCCGGCGCGCGACCCGACGGATCACGCGGCTGTCGTCGACGATGAGGCAGGTCCTCATGCGGCCTGACCGGGCGCGGGGGCTTGGACGGGCGCATGAAAGGACGAGGCGAGCGCATCGATGAGCCCGGCGCGGTCGGATTTGCGCACAACGCGGGCGAAGTGGTCCGTAACCGGAACACGACCGACCGGGAGATCGGTGAGGGCCACGCTGAGCGCGGCCGACCAGCGGCTTTCCTCCTTGAGCCGGCGCGCGAAGCCCGGGCCCGTGCCGTCCAGATCGCTCACGACCACGTCGAAATCGGAGCCCTCCGCATGCAGCCGCCAGGCCTCGTCGGCCGAGGCCGCCGCGGTGACGTCATAGCCCGCGGCCGTCAGCAACGGGGCCATCATGTGCCGGAAGAAGGCGTTCTCCTCGACCAGCAGCACGCGACGGAGCGGCGGGACCTGGAGCTCCGGCTCCCCCTTGCGTGTGTCGGCCAGGGCCGCCGGTCGGACCAGCGGAAGGCGAACGGTGATGGCTGTGCCCTCCCCCAAGGTGGAGCGCACAGTCACCCGGCCGCTCATCCGCTCGGCCGCCGAGCGCACAACGTCCAGCCCCACGCCGCGACCCGAGACGGCGGTGGCCTGGGCCCGTGTGCTGAAGCCCGGGACGAAGATCAGCCGGTGCGCCTGGGCGTCGGTCATGGCCGCAGCCTCCGCAGGGGTGAGCCAGCCCCGAGCCGCCGCCGTCTCCCGAATGGCGTTTGCGTCCAGCCCGCGACCGTCATCGACGATCCGAACCGCCAGGGCGCCGTCTTCGAGCCAGGCCGAGATGTGGATCAGCCCCCGTTCGGACTTGCCCGCCGCGCGGCGCTCGTCCGGCCACTCCAGGCCGTGGTCCAGGCTGTTGCGAACCAGATGCGCCATGGAGTCCTTCAACGAGTCGACCACCTCGCGATCAACAGCGTCCGAGCCGCCGTCCAGCACCAGCTCCACCTTCTTGCCCAGCGCCTGGGAAAGGTCGCGCACGGTTCGCGGCAGGGCCCGCCAAGCCGCGCCGACCGGCTGCAGCCGTGCGCGCACCACGCCGTCCTGAAGCTCGCCCGTGATGACCGACAAACGCTGCAAGGGCGCCCGGAGCGCCCCGTCGCGCAGAGTCGGCAGCAGCTCCAGCATCTGGTCGCGAGTGCGGACCAGGTCCTCGATGCTGTCCGCCAGGCCGTCCAGCACGTCCAGGTTGACCCGGACCGACCGCTCGGGCTTGGCCGGCTCCGGTGGAGGCGCCTCCGCACTGGCCGCCCGCATGGGCGAGTGGGGCAGGCGTCGCTCTTCCCGCGGAGGCGGAGCCGCTTCGACCTGACTGAGGGCGGCGATCAACGCGCGGTGATCGTCGGCCGGCTCCACGCCCAGGAGCTCAAGGTGGCCCACAGTATCGCGAATGCGGTCCAGCGCCTGGAGCAACAGGCCCACCATCTCCGGCGTGCACGCTTCCGGGGTCTCGCGGAGTCGGGCCAGACGGCTCTCCGCCGCGTCCGCCAGCGCCTCGATACGATGCAGATGCAGAAAGCCGCTGGCGCTTTTCACCGTGTGCAGGCAGCGGAACACCGCGTCCAGCGACGCGCGCCGGGAAGGATCGGCCTCCCAGGCGACAAGCTCCGCCTCCGCCGTGGGCAGGGTGTCGGCGGTCTCGAGGAGGAAATCGTCGAGCAGGTCGTCCATGGTCCGCCAGGGGCGCAGAGGGCGCACGCACCGTGCCGCCTAAACTGCTTCGGCCAGTCTTGGGGAGATTTGGTTAAGAGTTGCTGTCACTGCCCAACAACGGCCAGGGGCTCCAGCCCGGCAGGGGCCGGTTCGGACCCAGCTCCGGCCTCCCCTTCGAACTCGGCCGCCAGGGTGCTGTAGAAGTCCGAGCGGGCGGCCTGCACCGCATCGCCTTGGCCCTCCGGAAGCGGCGTCAGTTCGCGCAAGTCGCGTACGGGCAAGCCCTCGTGGGCGGCGATCATGAACCGCCGCCAGATCAAAGCCGGCAGCTCTCCGCCGGTGACCTGGTTCATGGGACGGCCGTCGTCGTTGCCGACCCACACTCCGGCGATCCAGTCGGGGGTGAAGCCCACAAACCAGGCGTCCTTGTGGTTCTGGCTCGTGCCTGTTTTGCCCGCGGCAGGTCGACCGAACTGACCGCGCCGCCCCGTGCCCTGCTCGATCACCCGCTGCATCATGCTCACCATCATGGCGTTCAGCGGCGGGCTGTAGACGGTCAGCTGCCCGAGTGAGGCGTGACGGTAAAGCAGGTCTCCCCGGGCCGTGGTGATCTGCTCGATCAGATACGGTCGGCTGAGCTTGCCGCCGCGCTGGAAGACCTGATAGGCGCCCGTGAGCTCCAGCAGGTTGGTCTCATAGGCCCCCAGGGCCACCGACAATCCCGGCCGCGGCGGTACGCTGGACAGGCCGAAGCGCCGCGCCAGACCCGCCACCTTCTCCCGCCCGGTGTCCGCCGCCAACTGGATGGCGACCGTGTTCACCGAGTGGGCCAGCGCGTCCTCCACCGTGATCGCGCCGCGGTAGATGTCGCCGTAATTGGCGGGGGTCCAGCGCCCGAAGCGGACCGGCCGGTCCTGGCGGATGTCGGTCGGACGGACGTCGTCCTCCATGGCCGCCGCATAGACAAAGGGCTTGAAGGCCGACCCGGGCTGCCGCTGGGCCTGAACCGCGCGATTGAACGGGCTCCGCCGGTGGTCGAGGCCGCCGGCCATCGCCCGGATGCCCCCGTCCGGCGCGAGCGCCACAAGCGCCGCCTGGCGCGCCCGCGCCGGCCCGCCCCAGCGTCCCATCACCGCGCGCAGGCTTCCGGCCGCCTCGGCCTGCAGCGCCGGATCCACGGTCAGCCGCACCAGCAGGTCCGGCGGCGCGGTCACGCCCGCCTGGCGGAGCCGGTCCAGCGCCTGAGCTTGGGCTAGGTCGAGCACATAGCCCATGTCGCCCTCACCCGGGGGCGACGGGGCGATCTCAGGCGGCGCGGCGCGGGCCAGCGCCTCCTGTTCGGCGGTGATCCAGCCCTCCTCGCGCATGTTGGCCAGCACCAGCCGGGAGCGGCGGATGGCGGCGTCCAGGTCGTTGGTCGGATCCAACCTCGTGGGCGCCTTGGGCAAGGAGGCCAGCAGCGCCGCTTCCGCCAGCGTCACCTCCGTCGCGCTCTTGCCGAAGAAGGTCTGTGAGGCGGCCTCTACGCCGTAGGCGTTCTCCCCGAAGAAGACGCGGTCGAGGTAGAGCGCCAGCACCTCGTCCTTGGTCAGCACCCGCTCCAGCCGCACGGCCAGCACCGCTTCCTGCATCTTCCGGCGAAAGGTCTGTTCCGGCGTCAGAAAGATGATCTTGGCCAGCTGCTGGGTGAGGGTCGAGCCGCCCTGCACCACCCCGCCCGCCTGGGCGTTGGCCTGCACCGCTCGCAGGATGGAGCGCCCGTCCACGCCGTGATGCTCGTAAAAGCGCCGATCCTCGGCGGCTAGAAAGGCCTGCGGCAGATAGGCCGGCAGCGCCCGGAGATCGACGCTGCGCCCGTGCCGCGGCCCTCGCGTGGCGATCACCCGTCCATCGTGGTCCATGAAGGTGAAGCCGGGCGGCCGGTTGAGCGACCACAGCCCAGCCCGGTCCGGCAGGGTCGGCAGCCCAACGAAGACGCTCTGGTACAGCTGCGCGGCCAGCAGCACGGCCAGCAGCACGAAGGTCGCCCCGGCGGTGATCAGCACTCGGCCGCGCAGGCTGGTGCGGCGCGAACGCGCGTGCCGCAGGTCGGCGCGGAAGGCGGGGGGCGGCGAAGTCACTTGGGCGAGCCTATCTGAACGGCCATCACAGGGTTAGACCGCCGCCTATGAACGACAAGGCGCCATTCTGGGAGCGCAAGCGCCTGGAGCAGATGACCGTGGGCGAATGGGAGAGCCTGTGCGACGGCTGCGGCCTGTGCTGCCTTATCCGCTTCGAGGACGAGGAATCGGGCGAGATCATTCCGACGCGGGTCTCCTGCCGCCTGTTCGACGGGGAGGCCTGCGGATGCAAGGACTATGCGAACCGCAAGGCCCAGGTCCCCGACTGCATCAAGCTGACCCCCTGGAACATCGAAGACCTCGAGTGGATGCCCAGGAGCTGCGCCTATCGCCGCCTGCACGAGGGCAAGCCGCTCCCTGTCTGGCACCCGCTCCTGACCGGCGATCGCGAAAGCGTGCACGAGGCGGGCGTGAGCATCCGCGGCCAGACGATCAACGAGACATCGCTGGACGACCCCGACGACGCGCTCGACTTCACCGCCTACGACCTGCTGGAGGATCGGAGCGAAGGCTAAGCGCCGCTGCCCCGTCGCCGCGCTTGAGCTTGCAGCCGCGCCGGGTTGGGCTAGCCGACGAGGGTCCAGGCCGCCAGAGCGCAGGGCGTCTCCGCCAAAATCAAGCGGTTCTGGTCGCCTGTTGCGAGGGGCAGCTCGGGAGTGTGGAGGCGCCCGCGCGCCTCAAGCATCGGCTTGGTTAGATCTGCCCCACCGTCTTCAGCCGCGCCTTGGGGTGGATCTCGTTCTGGCTCATCACCGTGGTCTGGCCGCGGAAACGTTCGATGATGCTGCGCACATAGGGGCGGACGCCCGGGCTGGTCAGCAGCACGGCCGCGTCGCCGTTCACCGCCGCGCGTTCGAAGCTTTCGCGCACGCCCCGGATGAACTCCTGCAGCTTGGACGGGGCCAGCGCCAGTTGCTTGTCGTCGCCCGGGCCGATCAGGGCGTCGGCGAAGGTCATTTCCCAGTCGGGCGAAAGCGTCACGATAGGCAGGGCGCCGTCGTCCCCGCGGTGTTGCCAGCAGAGCTGCTTGGCCAGGCGGGAGCGGACGTGCTCCACGATCACGCCCACGCTGGAGCTATGCGGCGCCGCCTCGCCCACGCCTTCCAGGATCACGCCGAGGTCGCGGATGGACACGCGCTCGCGCAACAGCGCCTGCAGCACCCGCTGGAAGGTCGCGGCCGTAACGACCGACGGAATCAGGTCGTCCACCAGCTTGCGCTGCTCGTCCGGCAGTTCCTTGAGCAGCTTCTGCAGTTCCGAATAGGAGAGCAGGTCGGCCATGTTCTCCTTCAGTATCTCCGTGAGATGCGTGGTCAGCACCGTGGCCGGGTCCACCAGCGTGTAGCCCTTGAAGGTGGCCTCTTCGCGCAGGGCCTCGTCGATCCAGGTGGCGGGCAGGCCAAAGGCGGGCTCCTTGACGTGTTCGCCCGGGAAGTCGACCTGGCGTCCGCTCGGGTCCATGGCCATGAGGGCGCCCAGGCGAACCTCGCCGGCGCCCGCCTCCATTTCCTTGATCCGCAGGGCATAGCCCTGGTTGGGAAGCCGCATGTTGTCCAAGATGCGGACGGGCGGCATGACAAAGCCGAACTCGGCCGCCAGCGTCCGGCGCAGCGCCTTGATCTGGTCGGTGAGGCGCCGGCCCTCCAGGTCGTTGATCAGGTTCAGCAGGCCGTAACCCAGCTCGATCTTGACGTCGTCGATGGCCAGCGCCTGGGCGATCGGCTCCTCGGCGTCGGGGTCGACGGCCTCGGCCGCCTCGCTGGTCTCGATCGCCGGCTCCGGCTTGGTGCGCGTGGCCCGCCAGGCGAGATAGCCCGCACCAACGGACAAGAGTGCGAACGGGATCAGCGGCATGCCGGGCACCAGCCCAATCACGCCGGAGGCGGCCGCCACCATGCCCAAGGCCACGGGGTTCAGGGCCAGCTGCGAGTAGAGCGCCTTGTCGGCTGACCCCTCCACGCCCGATTTGGACACAAGGAAGCCTGCGGCGATGGAGATGATCAGCGCGGGCACCTGGCTGACCAGGCCGTCGCCGATGGTCAGCACCGTGTAGCTGCTGGCCGCCTCGCCCACGGGCAGCTTGTGCTGAACCACGCCGATCAGGATGCCGCCGATCAGGTTGATGGCGGTGATGAGCAGGCCCGCCACGGCGTCGCCGCGGACGAACTTGGAGGCGCCGTCCATGGCGCCGAAGAAGGTGCTCTCCTGCTCCACCTCCTTGCGGCGGAGCTTGGCGCCGGCCTCGTCCACCAGGCCGGACGATAGGTCGGCGTCGATGGCCATCTGCTTGCCGGGCATGGAGTCCAGGGCGAAGCGCGCCGCAACCTCGGCGATGCGGGTGGAGCCCTTGGTGATCACCACGAAGTTCACGATCACCAGGATCGCGAACACGATCACCCCGATCACGAAACTGCCGCCCATCATGAGCTCGCCGAAGCTCTCGATCACGGCGCCGGCCGCATGGCCGCCCTCGTGCCCGTGGCTGAGGATCAGGCGCGTCGTGGCCAGGTTCAGCCCCAGCCGGAACAGGGTCGCCACCAGCAGCACCGTCGGAAAGGCGGTGAACTCCAGCGGCTTCTTGATCATCAGCGCCGTCATGAGGATCAGCACGGAGGCGACCAGCGACAGCGCCAGCAGCAGGTCCATCAGGAACGGCGGCATAGGCAGGATCAGCAGGGTGATGATCCCGATGACGCCGACGGCCAGGGCCACCTCGCCTTTCAGGATCCAGCCCAGCGCCGTCTTGGCGCTGGGCAGGCCCGAACCGGTTTTCAGGCCGATGTCAGCCATTCAGCGCGTCCAGCGCCGCGCGGGCGGCGTTCGCGATCACGGCCTCGCGGTCGGCCGGCGAGGCGAGACCCGCCGCTCCCAGGGCCAGCAAGACCTCCCTGCGCTCCACTCGGCTCGCCACCTCAGGCGGCCTGGGCGGAGCTGAGACCGCTCTGCGGCGGGGGCACGGCCGCGCCGGCTTCGGCGTACTCGTTCAACTTGTTGCGGAGGGTGCGGATGCTGATGCCCAGGATGTTGGCCGCGTGGGTGCGGTTGCCCAGGCAATGGCCCAGGGTGTCCAGGATCAGCTGCTGCTCCACCGCCGCCACCGTGCGGCCGACGAAGCCGCGGGTGACGCTTTCGGCCGCCGCCGCGGCGCGTGTGGCTAGGTCGGCCGAGGCTGTGGCGACCTCCGGCAGGAGGATGGCCTCCGGCCCGATCTCCGGGCCCGAGGCGATCAGCACCGCGCGGTGGACGGTGTTCTCCAGTTCGCGGACATTGCCCGGCCAGCTGTGCGCGAGCAGGCGCTCACGCGCGGCCGCGCTGAGCGGACGCTCCGGATAGTCGTTCGCCGCGGCGTACTTCCTGGCGAAATGCTCCGCCAAGGTGAGCACGTCCGAGGGCCGGGCTCGCAGCGGCGGCAGGGCCAGGTTCACCACGTTCAGCCGGTACAGCAGGTCTTCGCGAAACACCCCTTCGCGCACCGCCTGGACCAGGTCGCGATTGCTGGTGGCGATGACGCGAATGTTCACCGGGACCGGCTTGGACCCGCCGACGCGGTCGATGATCCGCTCCTGCAGCGCGCGAAGCAGCTTGGACTGCAGCCGGGCGTCCATCTCGGTGATCTCGTCGAGCAGCAGGGTGCCGCCGTCCGCCTCCTCGAACTTGCCGATACGGCGGGCGTGCGCGCCGGTGAAGGCGCCCTTCTCATGCCCGAACAGCTCGCTTTCCAGGAGGTTGTCGGGGATGGCCGCGCAATTGACCGACACGAACGCCTTGTCCGCCCGCTTGGAACGGGTGTGGACGTGGCGCGCCATCACCTCCTTGCCGACGCCGCTTTCCCCGGTGATCAGCACGGAGGCGTCCGAAGGCGCGATTTGATCGGCCAGCTTGAGCACCGACTGCATGGCCGGGTCGCGCGTGACCAGCGGCCGGTCTTCCGAGGTCACGGCGTTGAGGACCGCCGCGATCAGCTCCGCCTCCGGCGGCAGGGGAATGAACTCCTTGGCTCCCGCCCGGATCGCCTCGGCCGCGCGGCGCGGGTCCGCGGCGATGCCGCAAGCCACCACGGGGACGGTGATCCGCTCGGCGGCGTTGGCGGCGATCAGCGCCGCGATATCCAGGTCGTAGTCGACCATCATCAAGTCGGCGCCCTGGCCGGCGCGCAGCGCCGCCGTGGCGGCGTTGGCGGACTCCACATGGCTGACCTTGGCGCCGGCCGCGATGGCCATGCGCACGGCCGTGCCCAATTGTCCGGACAGGCGGCCGACGACCAGAAGGCGCATCAGGCGTCCTCGCTTTTGATGATTTCCGTCATGGTCACGCCCAGCCGCTCATCGACGACCACCACTTCGCCGCGGGCGACCAGGCGGTTGTTGACATAGATGTCGATGGCCTCCCCCACCTTGCGGTCGAGTTCGAGCACGCTGCCCTGCGCCAGCTTGAGGAGCTGGGCTACGCTCATGCTGGCCTTGCCCAGGACGGCCGAGATGTTCACCGGCACGTCGAACACGGGCGCAAGATCGTGCGCCGACTTCTCGCCGCCGTCGCCGCCGAAGTCGTTGGGCAGATCTCCGCCTTCCAGTTCGTCGAGGGACAGGCTGTCCTCCATGGACATGGGACTCAAGCTCCTGAAGGGTTGGGTGCAGAGGGGTGAAGCGCATCGCCGTGCAGCCCTTCGGCCGCCAGCGCCGCCGCCAGGGCGTCACGCACCCGGACGGCCGCCGGCTCAGGGTCATAGGCTGCGCGGCCGTCACCCCAGTCGAAAATGAAGGCTGCCCGCGCCATGCCGGGTTCTGCCTTGACCTGGACCGCGCCGGTCAGCCCGGCCTCGTCCGCCACGCGCTCCAGGGCTTGGCGCAGCCGCTCCGGCTCTCCCGCCCCCGTGCGCACGATCAGGCGCGGCGTGGTCTCCAGTTCGCCCGTGAGCGCCCGCAGCGCCGCCTCCGCGGGAGCTTGCGGGAAGCAGTCCAGCGCGGCGTCGGCGATCGCGCGGGCGCAGACCAGCGACAGGGCCGCAGCGCCTTCCTTGTGCGTGTGAGCGACCCCCGCCAGCGCGCCCAGGGCGCCGGTGATCGCGCCCGCGATCTCGCGAAGGGCCGCCGCCTGGGCCGCCTCGGCTTTCACCACCGCCGAGCGCTCGCCCTGAGCGTAGCCCTCCGCCCGCGCGGCCTCGATCTCCTCGACCGTAAAGGCGCGCTTCTTCGGCGCCGGCGGCTCAAAGGCCACCGCGCCCTGATCGTCGAACACGGTTTCAAAGGCGAAGCGTCGCATCAATACACCAACTCGTCGTCGCCGCCCTGCTCGACCAGCATGATCTCGCCCTTGGCCGCCAGGTCCTTGGCGACCTGAACGACGCCCCCCTGAGCCGCGTCCACGTCCTTCAGCCGGACCGGCCCCATGCCTTCCATCTCCTCGCGGAGGATCTTGGCCGCCCGCTCGCTCATGTTTTCGAAGAACAAGGTGCGCACCTTGTCGGAAGCGCCCTTCAGCGCCAGCCCCAGCTGCTCCTTTTCCACCGTACGGATCAGGGTCTGCACGGCGCCTGCGTCCAGCTTGCCCAGGTCGTCGAAGACGAACATCAGCGCCCGGATGCGCTCGGCCGCCTCCTTGTTGCGGTCCTCCAGCGCGCTCAGGAAACGCTGTTCGGTCTGCCGGTCGAAGTTGTTGAAGATGTCGGCCATCTGCTCATGGCTGTCACGCTTAGACGTGCGGGCCAGGTTGCTCATGAACTCGGTGCGGAGGGTTTGCTCGATCTTGTCCAGGATCTCTTTCTGGACCGGCTCCATGCGCAGCATGCGGTTCACGCACTCCAGCGCGAACTCCTCGGGCAGGCAGCCCAGCACCCGAGCCGCGTGATCCGACTTGATCTTGGAAAGCACCACCGCGACCGTTTGCGGATACTCGTTCTTGAGATAGGCGGCGAGCACGGCTTCGTTCACATTGCCCAGCTTGTCCCACATGGTCCGACCCGCGGGACCGCGGATCTCCTCCATGAGAGCGTCGACCTTGCTGTCGGGCAGAAAGGAGGCCAGCAGCCTTTGCGTCTGGTCGAAGCTGCCCAGCACGGCGCCGCCCGTGCCCACGCCGCCCACGAACTCGACGAGCAGCGACTCGACCACATTGCTGGTCACCGTGCCCAGGTTGCTCATGGCCTGGCTGATGTCGCGGATCTCCTCGTCGTCCAGCGCCTCCCACAGCACCCGGTGCTCCTCGCCCAGCGCCAGCAGGAGCACGGCGGCTTTTTCCGCACCGGTCAGTGCGCCGGGATCATCGACGACGGTGCGGGCGAGCGCCTTGCTCATGATGCGGTGGCCGGGGCGTTGAGCCAGTTGCGCAGGGTGGAGACGGAAGCCTCAGGATGCTTCTCGACGAACTCCGCCACCTTCTTGACCGAGCTGGCTTTCACCGCCCCCTCGATGCGAGCGATGTCGAGCGTGCTCTCAACGTCCGGACCGGGCAGGGCCAGCGTCTCGCCGGAAACCTCATAGGCCAGGGCCGCCGTGGGAGCGGGCAAGGCGTTCGACGCGGGTGCCAACGCCGGAACGGCCGCGCCCGCTCCGCCCGTCGCACCCTTCAGGAGCGGCCGCGCGACGAAGAAGATCATCAGGGCGCCCACCAGACCCAGGATGAGCAGCTCCACGCCGCGCATCACGTCGTTCTTGTCGAAGCCCATCAGGGGATTGGCCGCCGCCGTTCCGCCCGCCGCAGCATCGTCGCGGGCGAAGCGGACGTTGGTCACCACCACTTGGTCGCCCCGGGCGCCGTCGAAGCCCACCGCCGCCCGCACCAGATCGTTGATTCGCTGCATCTCCTCCGGCGCCCGGGCGGTATAGGCGCCGGGCTTGCCGTCGGCGCCCACCGCCGTGACGCCGTCCACCGCAACCGCAACCGCCACCCGCTTGATGCGGCCCGGCTCGACCACTTCGGTCCGGGTGGTGGAGCTGATCTCGTAATTGGTCGTCTCCGTCGCCCCTTCGGCGGCGCTCTGCGCCATGGCGGCGCCGGGGGTCTGCTGCCCTTCCGGAATATTGGCGGCGGCCGTGGCCATGCCGGCGGCGTCCGGCTCGGTTTCGTTGCTGGTCTCCTCGGACGTCTGGGTGGAGCGCACCACCTGGCCGTCGGGGTCGTAGGTCTTCTGCTCCGTGGTCACGCGCGACAGGTCCAGTTCGGCGGTGACGTTCACCCGCGCCCGACCGGGCCCCACCACGCCTTCCACGATCTCCAGCACCTTGCGGCGGAGCTTGCCCTCCTCCTCTGCCCGCAGGCTATCGGCCGCGGCTCCCGTGACCGAACCGTCGCCGGAGCCGTCCGCCAGCATCTTGCCCTTGTCGTCGCTGATGGTGACGCGCTGGGCCGACAGCCCCGTCACCGCGCCCGCAACCAGGTTGCGGATCGTGACCACCTTGTCGGCGGGCAGCTCGCCTCGGCCGAAGCCCACCACCACGGAGGCGGAGGGCTGCTCCGGCGTCTCCTCGAACAGCTCGCGCTTGGGCAGGGCCAGTTGCACCCGAACGCTGGTGACGCCCTGGATGGCCCGGATGGTGCGCGCCAGCTCGCCTTCCAGCGCCCGTTGGCGGTTCAGCTGTTGGACGAAGTCCGTCTGCCCCAGCGCCGAGGCTTCGTCGAAAATTTCATAGCCCACCGAGCCGGCCGTCGGCAGCCCTTGCCCGGAAAGCAGCAGCCGCGAGGAGGCCACCTCGTCGCGCGGCACCATGATGGTCGAGCCGTCGCCTTTGGCCTCGTACTCCACACCCGCCGCGTCCAGCGCGGCCGCAATCTCCGAGGCCTCCTTCAGATCCAGGTTGGAATACAGCAGAGCCTGGGGCTCGCCGCCGATCCGCATGGAGATGGCCGCCAGCACGGCCACCAGCCCCAGCGCCCCGCCGACCAGGGCCGCCAGTCGCCCGATCCCGAACCGTCCCAACAAAGCCGTCAGCTGACCCACGCGCGCCCTCGCTGGCGGGTTTCGCCCGCCGGTGGGCAAGTTTTGCCGGGTCGGGCGTTAACGCGGAGTTATGGAGGCGGGCGCGCGCCTCTTTAGTGTCTCTGCGGACCAGCCCAGGGCAGGTTCGACCATTCCTAGAGGCCTGAACGGAGAAGGCCGCGCTCCCGTCCGGAAGCGCGGCCCTTCGCCCAATTCGACGTGTCGCCTAGCGGTAGGCCTGAATCCGCGTGGTGCGCAGGCCGGCCATGCCGTGACGGTCGATGGAGCTCTGCCAGCCGAGGAACTCTTCGTGGGTCAGACGATAGCGTTGACAGGCGTCCTCCAGGCTCAGCAGCCCGCCGCGCACCGCGTGGACCACCTCCGCCTTGCGGCGGATGACCCAGCGGTCGGTCCGCGGCGGCGGAAGGTCGGCCAGGGTCAACGGCTCGCCCGTCGGCCCGATCACGTAACGCTCGCCCTTGTTGTTCAGGCGCTCTTGCAACATCGGCGTTTCTGCCTCTCACCCATTCCGTAGCGTGACCATAAGCGCGGGGCCTCAACGCCGGCTTAATCGCAAAGGTGAAAGCCTCACTAACAAAGGTGTGCCGAAACGGAACAGGGCCGCGCTCAAGAGAACACGGCCCCTTCCATAGTCGTTAATCAGTGTTACTAGCGCTTGATGCGCAGAAGTTCTTCAAGCATCTCGTCCGCGGTGGTGATGATCTTGGACGAAGCGGAATAGGCCCGCTGGGTCGTGATCAGTCCCGTGAACTCCGCCGAAAGATCAACCGTAGAGGCCTCCAGGGTCGAAGGCGAGATGAAGCCGGCTCCACCCGTGCCCGGCGCCTTCAGATTGTAGGTGCCGGACTCTAGCGAGACCTGGAAGGCGTTGCCGGAGACCGCCTTCATCGCGTCCGTGTTGCCGAAGGTGGCGATCGCGACCTGGGCGATCTGCCGCGTGACGCCGTTGTCGAACTCGGCGGCGACAAAGCCCTCATCGTTGATGTTGATGGAGGTGAGGTTCCCGAACGGCGTGCCGTTGGTGTTGATCGTCTCCACGAAGGACTTGGTGCTGAACTGGCTGAGCCCGCCTGCCGCCAGGCCGAAGTCGAAGCGGACCTCTTGCTCCTGGATGCCGAGGTCGGGCGTCCACTTCACGTCGGTGCCGGCGGGCGCCGCCGCGTCGGAGGCTCCGATCCTGAGCACGGGGGGCGGGACGACGCCGCTCGCCGGGATGTCGCCGAACAGCCCTTCAGCGCCGAAATCCTTACTGGGATCGTACTTGCCGTCTTGTGTGAAGGCGATCTTTCCGACCTTGACCTGCCCCGGCGACAAGCCTGGTCCGCTGACGACGTCGCTGGCGGGTGACGCGTGGATCTCCACGTGCCAGATGTTGGGCTCCTTGCTCTTCAGGAAGGAGAGCGTGAGCGACCGGCGTCCGCCCTTGGAGTCCGAAACAGGCACCTGGAAGGAGAAATCCGGCTTCACGCCGACCGGCGGGGTCGCGTTCGGGTCGTACATGGACATGCTGTTGGCTGGGGACGTGGCGGTCGGGGTCGCCTGGTAGGGCGTAACGATCGGTGGGGTGACGCCGACGTTCTTGGCGGCCGGGGACACCTCCTGGTTGGAGTTAAGGTTCGTCTTGGTCCCGATCCGGGTGGTCTTCTCGGCCGTGCCGCCGATGGCGGTGACGTTGATGGTCTGCAGCTTGGTCAGGTCGGACGGGTCGCTCAGGACCTTGCCTTCCTTGTCGATCGGCCAGCCCTGCAGGTACAGGCCCGCCGCGTTCTTCAGATAGCCCAGTTGGTCCAATTGAAAGTTGCCGGCGCGGGTGAAGGAGCGGGCGTCGGTGGGCTGGACGTTCTCCGGCTTGTCGGTGACCACGAAAAAGCCGTTCCCCTGGATGCCCAGGTCCGTGCTGGTGGTGGTCTGCTGCAGCAGACCCTGCTGGCCCACGAACTGCCGCGTCTTGGTGGTGACGCCGCCCGCGTTGTAGCTGCCGGCCGCGGCGCGTGCGGTGACAATGGTCTGGAAGTCGGCCTGGCTGCGCTTGTAGCCGACCGTGTTCACATTGGCGATGTTGTCTGACAGGGCGGCTAGGGCCGCCGAATTTGCTTTCAGGCCGGAAACGCCGGCGAGGAGCGCGCTGTTGATGCCCATGGGGTGATCCTTCTCGAAGACTGATGGAGGGATCGCTTCTGCGTTTCGGCTCTTGAGAACCGGCCTCGCGCCATTCGGGCGCGGGTGTTGATGGTTAGGCCGCGGCCTTGGTTTCGACCGGCGCGGAGGCGCGGACGGAGGTGATCGACTTCATCGGGATCTTGGCGGAGCCCACGCTCAGCCAGGGCTCCCCATCGATGGACTCCACGGCCGTGACCGTGCCCACCGTGTTCACCGGCGCCTCCAACGGTTTTCCGTTCGGCGCCCAGGCCTTGACGGTCAGGGTGTAGGTCCCGCTCGTGGCCTTGTCGGGCAGAACGACGCCGTCCTTCACCACCGTGCCGTCCCAGGCAAGGCCGTGACGCCCCTTGGCGAGCAGCTGTCCCTCGACGTCCCAGGACTTGACCACCTGGCCCGCTGCATTGCGCACCTCCACGGTGGCCATGTGGGCGTCCTCGGGAAGCTCGTAGCTCCACTTCGCCACGCCCCTGCTCATCTCCGCCGTGCTCTTGTCGGCGGTGACCTCCTTGCCGATCAGGTTGACCGCGCTGCCGATGGCGTCGCTTCCCTTGTTCACCAAGGAGGTGAGCAACTGGTTGGACAACAGTTGCTGCTCGACGCCCGTCATCTGGACCAGTTGCTGCGTGAACTGGTTGCCGTCCATGGGCGCCAGGGGATCCTGGTTCTTCAGTTGGGTGGTCAGCAGCGACAGAAAGGTTTCGAAGTTCTCGGCTAGGCGCGTGCGCCCGGCGCCCACGCTGGCGTCGGCGGTTGCGGCGGAAACGGCGGAGATCGCCATGGGTCTAGATCCTCACATCGAGGCCAGCGCGGTCGCGCAGGCGCAGGGGGAGAGCGGGAAGATTGTCGGCGGACTCAGCCTGGAGCAGCGCGGCTTGGAAGGCCTGAGCGCGGGCCTGCTGCCCCCCGTTGCGAGACTGGGGCTGATCGCCGCTCGGGCGTTCGCGGCCTTGCCCGTGTTCGAAGCTGAGCCCGCCCTTGGATAGATCGAAGCCGGCCTGCTCCAGCGCCCGCTGGAGTTCGGCGCCGCGGCTGCGCAGTTCGGCCGCCGCTTCAGGCCGCTCAAAGGCCATCTGGGCCGACAGGCGCCCATCGGCGCCGATGTCGATGCTGACGTTGACGACCCCCAGGCCCAGCGGATCCAGCGCCACCTCGAAACGACTGTTGCGGGCCTCCAGCTTGCGCGCGATCTCCGCAGCCAGGCTGGCCACCGTCTCCGGCGAGCCCCGCACCGGAACCGACGCGGACCGGGTCTCAGCCGAGGCGGGGGTGGAGGACGGCGCGGCCTCGGGCGCCTTCACTTCGGGACCGGTCGGCTCCGGGGCATTCTCCGCCGCCTCAAGGACGCCAGGCTGGCTCGTAACCGGGACCGCTGCAGGCGCGAGGGGGTCGCCGGACCCCGAACCCGCTCCGGCTTGCGCACGAACCGCGGAGGTTTGCGCCTCCGGAGCGGCCGTCGACGTCGATCCGGGCTGCGGGCTGAACCCCGGACGGCCCGACGCTTGAGGGGTCCCCTTTGACGCCGCACCGCGCTCCGCCATGGCGTTGCGTATGGTCTGGGCCACCACAGGCGCGGCCACCTGTTCACCGGTGATCGACAGCAGCGCCGAATTGGAGAGCGCCGCGGCAAGGGCGGCGGGTGCGCCGGCGCTGGCCGCAGCAAGCTCGGGGCGAGGAAGCTCGGTCGCGGGAGCCTGCGCAGGCGCGATGTTGGATGCAACCGTCGGCGTCGCGGCCGGGGTCGTCCCCGCCAAGGTGCGCTGAGACCCTGAAGGCGGATCGAAGGCCGAAGCCTCGTTCACAACCGCAGCCGGTGCGCCCATTCGCGCTGACGGGAGAGCGGCCGCTGCAAAGGCTTCAGGTTCGATCGATCGAGCCGCCTCCGCGGGGGGCGCCCCGCTGGGCGGAGGCGCTCCGTCCGCCTGCAGCAAGGCCCCGACCGAAGCGGCCCTGTCTGCTGCATCCACAGACCTCGGCTGGACCGCCTCACCCGGCTGGGTTCCTGCGCGGTCTGACCCCACCATGGTTTCCGTTGGGGGAGCTACGGCCCCGGAGTCCGCTGCCGCGGCTACAGGCCCGGGTCCGGCTGCGGCTACGAGCGCGGCTGCGGGTGCGGATGCGACTGCGGCTGAGGCTGAGGCTGCGACTGCGGCTGAGGCTGAGGCTGAGGCTGAGGGGGTCGGCAGCGCTTGCTCTGCGGACAAAGCAAGGGGCTGAGCGGAGGTCGCCGCCGCCTGCACCGGGCC
>JAHWJX010000050.1 GCA_019348195.1 Pseudomonadota bacterium
CAGCGACGGCGCCTTGGCCGAGCCGCCGACGGCCCAGTCGGCGCCGAGCAGGTCGCCCTGGGCGGTGACGGCGCGGACGGCGGGCTCGCGGGAGACCAGCGAGGCCGCGTCGTCCAGCGACCCGACGACGGCGACCCGCTTGAGCGCCCGGGTCAGCGCGGGCTTGAGCGGCTCGGGTGCCTCCACCAGGTCGATCGCCCAGCGGGCACCGTCCGGCAGCGCCGGCCACGCAGCATCCAGGTCGTACGCCGCGCCTCCCACCAGCAGCCCGGCACGCCCGGCGTCGTCGTCCTTCAGCCGGGCCAGGGCCGCGGCCGCGTCGGCCGGGGAGGACACCGCGACGGCGTCCGCGACCGCGCCGAGCGCCGCCGCGACCGCCTGCTCCCTGCCTGCCTGCACGTGCACGAGCGCCGCGACCGTGCCCAGCACGCCCGGCAGGTCGGCGGCGAGCAGCGCACCGGAGCCGTCCTTGCGGGCCAGCGACAGCGACAGCGCGTCGCGGCGCGCGGCCCAGGTGCTGCGCTCGCGCTCGGCCTCGCGCTCCGCGGCCTGCAGCGCCGTCAGCCGCTCCTGCGCCGACGTCAGCGCCGCCGCGGCGTTCTCGTGCCGCTCGTCGAGGTCGACCTCCCCCTCGTCGAGCCCACCGGCCTCGGCCTGCAGTGCCTCGAGGTCGGCCTGCGCGCGCTCCACCCGGGCATGTGCCTCGTCGAGCGCGACCGCGCAGTGGTCTGGCACCCCTACGCGTCCGTGGTGCAGCCCTCCCCGCTGTACCCAGTCGTCGAGGCCCGCGGCACCCGCCTGGTGCTCGAAGTTGCCCAGCATCTCGGCGAAAACACGGTTCGCACGATCGCGATGGATTCGACCGACGGCCTCACCCGCGGCCAGCAGGTGATGGACACCGGCGGTCAAATTCGCGTGCCCGTCGGGCCGATGACGCTTGGCCGAATCATGAACGTGATCGGCGAGCCAATCGACGAGCGCGGCCCGATCGGCCACACCGACACGGCCCCAATCCACGCCGAGGCTCCTTTGTTCGTCGACCAGTCGACCGAGACTGCCATCCTCGTGACCGGCATCAAGGTGATCGACCTCCTTGCCCCTTACGCCAAGGGGGGCAAGATCGGCCTGTTCGGCGGCGCGGGCGTCGGCAAGACGGTGCTGATCCAGGAGCTGATCAACAACATCGCCAAGGCGCACGGCGGCTATTCCGTCTTCGCCGGCGTGGGCGAGCGCACCCGCGAGGGCAACGACCTCTACCATGAGATGATCGAGTCGGGCGTGAACAAGATGGGCGGCGGTGAAGGCAGCCGCTGCACGCTGGTCTACGGTCAGATGAACGAGCCTCCCGGCGCGCGCGCGCGTGTGGCGCTGGCCGGCTTGGCGCAGGCGGAGTATTTCCGCGACGAGGAGGGCAAGGACGTGCTCTTCTTCGTGGACAACATCTTCCGCTTCACCCAGGCGGGTTCGGAAGTGTCCGCGCTCCTGGGCCGCATCCCCTCGGCCGTGGGCTATCAGCCGACGCTGGCCACCGAGATGGGCAATCTGCAGGAGCGGATCACCTCCACCAACAAGGGCTCGATCACCTCGGTGCAGGCCATCTATGTGCCGGCGGACGACCTGACCGACCCCGCGCCCGCCACCTCCTTCGCCCACCTGGACGCCACCACGGTTCTCTCACGCTCGATCGCCGAGCAGGGCATCTATCCGGCGGTGGACCCGCTGGACTCCACCTCGCGCATTCTCGACCCGCGCATCGTGGGCCAGGAACACTACGACGTCGCCCGCCGCGTGCAGGAAACGCTGCAGGGCTACCGGGCGCTACGCGACATCATCGCTATCCTGGGCATGGACGAGCTGTCGGAAGACGACAAGCTGACGGTGGCGCGCGCCCGCAAGATCCAGCGCTTCCTGTCGCAGCCCTTCCACGTGGCCGAGATCTTCACGAACACGCCCGGCGTGCTGATGAGCCTCGAGGACACCATCCGGGGCTTCAAGGGCCTGGTGGACGGCGAATACGACCACCTGCCGGAAGCCGCCTTCTACATGGTCGGTGGAATCGAGCAGGCGGTGGCCAAGGCCGAGAGAATGGCGAGCGAGGCCTAATGGCCAGGCTCCGCTTCTCCCTCGTCGCGCCTGAGCGCGAACTCTACGCAGGCGAGGTCGACCAGGTGATCGCGCCGGGCAGCCAGGGCCAATTCGGGGTGCTGGCGGGGCACGCGCCCTTCATGACCACGCTCCAGGAAGGCGAGGTCATCGTGCTGGACGGGGCCAAGCGGCGGGTGTTCGGCATCCGCGGCGGCTTCGCTGACGTCACCGGCGACGGCCTGACCATCCTGGCCGAGCACGCGACCGAAGCGACCATCCAGTAGGTGCGATCCCCTCGCTCAGAGGGAAGGGGATCCTCCCCTGCATGCGGAATGGCATGCGGAGTGGGGCCACCTACGGAAACGGTTGCAGCCGGCCGAGGGCAGGCGTCTGGGCTGAAGCGGCGGCCGCGCCCCGTCATCGGAGTCCTGCCCTCGAACCCCGTTCAAGGGGCCGCCTGGCGCCGCCCCTCCGCCGCCTCGCGGTCCCCCTTGGACGGGGAGCATCGTCTGGCGTCATCTCCGTCCGGAGCGTCCGGCCTCGCTTGATCGGGGTGACCGGCTCCCACATAGACGCACCCCGACCGGTGGGCCGCGCCTTGCGGGCCCCAGTCGGCTTCCCCCGACAGCTCCCCGGAGGGGGAGCATCCAGCTGACCAGGAATTCGCCATGTCCGACTACGATCCGAACGAAATCTCCGACGAGGAGCTGGCCGAGCTGGAGGAGCAGATCGCCGAGGAGCGGCGGCGCGAGATCGCGGTGGAGCACCTGCTGTTCGGCACGATCAGCTATGTGGAGAAGCAGCATCCGGGCCTGCTGAAAGCGCTTGAGGGCAGCCTGGGCCACCTCGGCGACAGCGCTGACGACGAGACCAAGGATGACGAGCGTGTACGCGAGATCGCCCGATTGTTCATTCAGAGCCTGCGCAGCGAGTCGTGAGCGGACCGGACATCGCAGGTCTGGTCGGTGTTCTTCTGATCCTGCTGGCCTACGCCGGCGGGGTGAGCAACCAGCTGGACGCCAAAAAGGCGCCCGCCCTCCTGATGAATTTGGTGGGAGCGCTGCTGATCCTGTTCTCGCTCTATTTCGAGCGGAACCTGTCGGCGATCGTGATGGAGACCGCCTGGGCCCTCGTGGCCCTGATCGGACTGCTTCGGCTGGTGGTGAACCGGCCGCGCCGGCGTCGGAGCGGGTTTCGACGCTCTTGAACTGAAACATCGTTGGTGCCAGTTATCCGGCTCACCTTTAGGGAGCTTCGGTCATGGCGCGCGTTCTCGTTCTCTACCACTCCACCTATGGGCACATCGAACAGATGGCCTACGCCGTCGCCGAAGGCGCGCGGGAGGCGGGCGCGGAGGTGGACGTCAAGCGTGTGCCTGAGCTGGTTCCGGAAGAGATCGCCGTGAGCGCCGGCTACAAGCTGGACCAGCCCGCGCCCATCGCCCAGGTCGCCGACCTCCCCAACTACGACGCCATCGTCATCGGCGTTGGCACGCGCTATGGTCGCATGCCCTCTCAGATGTCCAACTTCTGGGACCAGGCCGGGGCGCTCTGGGGCAGCGGCGCCCTGATCGGCAAGGTGGGATCGGTGTTCGCCTCCACCGCAAGCCAGCACGGCGGCCAGGAGACCACCCTGTTCTCTGGGATCACTAACCTGCTGCATATGGGCATGGTGATCGTGGGCCTGCCTTACAGCTTCCAGGGGCAGCTCACTCTGGACGAGGTCACGGGCGGCAGTCCTTACGGCGCCACCACCATCACCGGGGGACAGGGCCAGCGCATGCCCAGCGAGAACGAGCTGGCCGGAGCCCGTTTTCAGGGGCGCCACGTGGCCGGGATCGCCGAGCGACTGCGCGCTTGAAATCGCGCTCTCGCGCTTGACACCGAACGCCGCCCTGAGCGTTTAGGCGGCATGGATGTCACAGTCTCAGGCCACCAAATGAACGTCGGCGATGCGCTCAGCACGCGCATCGCCGAAGAGCTCTCCTCCCATGTGGAGAAGTATTTCGACCGCGGCGGTTCGGCCGAGGTGAGGGTCAATCCCGAGGGTCACGGCTTCCGGGTGGACGTGTCGCTGAACCTTGCCTCCGGTCAGCACCTCGACAGTCACGGCGCGGGCGGCGACGCCCACGCGGCCTTTGACGACGCCCTGACCAAGATCGAGAAGCGCGTCAGGCGCTACAAGCGCAAGCTGCGCAACCACCATCAGACCGCCGGCAAGGCGATCAACGGCGACGGGGGCAACACCGAGACCACGCCCTACATCGTGCTGCAGGCCCCGGCCGACGACGACGTCGATGAGGCGGATGACGGCGGCGCCGAAGGCGGCGACGAGCCGCTGGTGATCGCCGAAACCGACGCCCCCCTCCGCGCGCTGACGGTGGCCATGGCCGTGCTGGAGCTGGACCTGTCCGGCCGGCCGGTGCTGCTGTTCCGCAATGCGGCGCACGGCGGACTGGCGGTGATCTACCGACGCTCCGACGGCAACATCGGCTGGATCGACCCCCAACGGGTCAACGCCGCCGCCGCCACCGCCCGCTGACCGGACCAGGGGCGTTGGATCTCGGCGGCCTCCTGCCGCGGAGCGCCGTCTCGGCGCGCGTCAGTGTGAACTCGAAGCGGCAGGCGCTGTCCCTCGCGGCGGAGACCGCGGCGCGCAACGTGGGCCTGCCGGTCGGGATGGTGCAGGCCGCCTTGCTCGAACGCGAGGCGGTCGGATCAACGGGCGTGGGCGACGGCGTGGCCCTGCCCCACGCCCGGCTGCCGGGCTTGGATCGACTCCAGGCCGTCTTCATCCGCCTGGACGCGCCGGTTCCGTTCGGCGCGCTGGACGACCAGCCGGTCGACTTGATGTGCGTTCTGTTGGTCCCCGCCGAGGCGCCCGGCGCCGAACACATCCAGGCGCTGGCCAAACTGGCGCGGCTGTTGCGCCAGCCGCGGCTGCGGGAGCAGATCCGCAAGGCGCAGGGCGCCGACGCGATCCACGCGCTTCTGGTGCAGAGCGCCCAGCCCTCGGCGGCTTAGGCCCGCACCGCTTGGTTTCAAGAGGCCGGGAGCGCTGGGGCGGCGGGAGCCCCCCTCCCGACGAGACCGCCCTCCCCCATGCGTCGGCATGGGGGAGCAACGACGGCTCAGTGAACCGAGACGGGCACCAGCTCATGGGCCAGCGCGGCGGCGTAGGCGGTGTCGCGATCGGTCACGATCGCCAGGCGCGAACCATCCGCCCCGTGGACGGCGTAGAGCGTCTGGTCGGGCTCGAGCTCGATGCCTTCGATGGCGTCTACCGGCGAGCTGGCGATCACCTCGGCGCCGCTGACCTCGCGGACATAGACCAGGTTGGGGGCGCCCAGGGCGGCGAAATCTTTCTTGGACAGGACGGGTGTCATAGGACCACCTCTACAGGACTGATGTGAACGGCTGCTGAGTCAGCCGGCCGTGCGGATGGGGATCGTCTGCACGGCGGGGACGGGCGGCTGGGGCCGGACCACCTCGATGTGCAGCAGGCCGTGCTCGAGGTCCGCGGAGCGGACCTCCATGCCTTCGGCCAGAACGAACTGGCGGGTGAAGCCGCGGGCCGCGATGCCGCGATGGAGAAAGGCGCGTTCCGCCTCCGCGTCCCGGCGACCGTTAACCGTAAGCTGTTCACCCTCAACCGTTACGCTCAGCTGGTCGGCGGAGAAGCCCGCCACCGCCAGGCTGATGCGCACGCCGGAGTCGTCCGGCAGCGCCTCGACATTGAAGGGCGGCCAGCCCTCGGCGGCCGTGCGCTGGGCGCGTTCGACCTGGGCCCGGGTGCGTTCAAAACCGAGCAGGCTCGGATGGTCGAACAGAAGGGTGCGTGTTGTGGTCACCGGAAGCCCTCGCAGATAAGCGACTTCACCCGCGATCCCGGCCCGCCCGTAAGCGGCGCGGACCGTCCGCGATGAAGCCTATCTGGGGCCGCGCAGGGGGCCGAACAAGGCAAGCGCCCTGCACGGCTTCTGCACCGATAAAGGGCCGCAGTCGCACCGCCGTCGCCATCGGCCCTGAGCGGTCGGGCCGCAACCTGCCTCCAAATTCGGGAGGGCGGCATGCGTGCGGTGTTGGGGCGAGGGGCCCGTCTGACATTCTGGGGCAAGGTCGCAGCGGCCGTCGCCCTGGTCGCGCTGGCGGATTTCCTGTTCTTCGACACAACGGGTGCGGGCGCCACGGTGGGCGGCTTCGCCCTGGCCTGGCTGGTGCTGACGGTCGCGGCCCACCGGGAGATCTGGCGGGACCGCCGCGCCCTGCTGGTCGCGCTCGCCGCGGCCGGCTTGGCGGCCGTGCTGATCGACCACCCCGACCTGCTCGGCTGGATCCTGTTCTGCGCGGCGCTGGGCGCCGCGGTGCTGCTGCCCCGAACGGGCCGCTTCGACGACGTCTGGCGCTGGACGCAGCGGTTGGCGTGGCTGGGCCTGAAAGGCCTGGGAGGACCGCTCCCCGAGCTGCGGCGGCTCAACAAGGTGGGCGGGCCGCCCAAGCTGCACATGCCGCGGCTGCTCGCCTCCCTGGCGCTGCCGATTGCGGGCGGGGCGGTGTTTCTGGCTCTGTTCGCCAGCGCCAACCCTGTGATCTCCGAGGCGCTGGGCGGCTTTCAATGGCCTGAGCTCAACGCGGTTCGCGGCGTCTTCTGGCTGGTGGTGCTGGTGGTCGTCTGGAGCGTCTTGCGCCCACGGCGCCGGCGCAAGCTGATCGCGCTCCCGGCGGAGGCGGATCGCGAACCGCCGGGGGTGACGCCCGCGTCCGTGTTGCTGTCCTTGATCGTGTTCAACGCCCTGTCCGCCCTGCAGAACGGCCTGGACGCGGCCTACCTGTGGAGCGGCGCAGGCCTCCCGGACGGGGTGACCCTGGCCGAATATGCGCGCCGCGGGGCCTATCCGCTGATCGCCACCGCGCTCCTGGCCGGGGTGTTCGTCCTGGTGGCGCTGAGCCCCGGCTCGGAGACGGCGCGGCGGCCGGGGGTGCGCCGGCTCGTGGTGGTCTGGGTGGTGCAGAACCTGTTCCTGGTGGCGTCCACCATGCTGCGGATCCTGGACTATATCGAGGCCTATTCGCTGACGCCGCTGCGCATCGCCGCCCTGGCCTGGATGGGGCTGGTCGCCGTGGGCCTCGCGCTGATCTGCTGGCGCATGCTGCGGGCCAAGAGCACGGCCTGGCTGGTCAACGCGAACGCCGTGTCGGCGGGGCTGGTGCTGGTAGCGGTCTCGGTCGTGGACCTGAACGGCGCTTCGGCGGCCTGGAACGTGCGCCACGCCAAGGAGGCGGGCGGGCGCGGGGCGGCGCTGGACGTCTGCTACCTCCGCCGCATGGACGGCTCGGCCGTGGTCCCGCTGGCCCGGCTGGAGGCGCAGACCTCGGACCCGACCTTCCAAGACCGGCTGTCCCATGTCCGCGCCCAACTCCAGCACGAGCTTGCCTTGCGTCAATCCGACTGGCGGCGCTGGACCTGGCGTGGAGCCCGCCAACTGGCGGCCGCCCGGGCGGTGCAAGGACGTTGGAAGCTGCCGGACCTAGCGGCGCTGCCCAACGAGGCCCAACAAGGCCGCGCCTGCGACGGCTCCCTCGCGGTCTTGCTCCCAGCACCTGGAACGACTGTGCCCATCCCTCCGCCCACGCCGGAGCCGCCGAGCCTGCCGCCTCCCGCGCGATCCGAGCCCGTTCCGTTGACGACGCCCGCGCAGCCCTGATCATGGCGGTCATGCAGCCCACCGTTCTGGTCGTGGACGACGACCCGCACATCCGCCAGCTCCTGAGCTTCGCCCTAGGCAAGGCCGGGATGCGGGCGGTGGAGGCCGAGGACGGCGAAGCGGCGCTGGCGGCGGTGGCGGCCGCCCCGCCGGCCCTGGTGATCCTGGACATCAACATGCCGCGCATGGACGGGCTGGAGGTGTGCCGGCGGCTGCGGGCGCAGGGCGACCTGCCCATCCTCTTCCTGTCGTCGCGGGACGACGAGATCGACCGGGTGGTCGGCATCGAGCTCGGGGCCGACGACTATGTGGTCAAGCCCTTCAGCCCGCGGGAGGTGGTGGCGCGCGTCGCGGCCATCCTGCGGCGGAGCGCGGCCAAGCCGGCGGCGGCCGCTGAGGCCTCCGAGGAGCTCAGGCGAGGCCGCCTCAGCCTCGATCCCCAAGGCTGGCGCGCGCGCTGGGACGAGGCGGAGGTCCCGCTCACAGTGACGGAGTTCGGCATTGTTCGAACCCTGGCCGGGGCGCCGGGGCGGGTGTTCACGCGCGACGCCCTGATCGACAGCCTGCACGGGCCGGGCTTCGCCATCACCGACCGCACGGTGGACAGCCATGTGCGCAACCTCCGCGCCAAGTTCGCCGCGGCCGGCGGTTCGGACATCGTCGAGACGCGGGCGGGGGTGGGCTACAAGCTGGGCTCCTGCCTTGGAGCCGCCGCGGGCGGAAGGGGGTGATCCGGGCGGTCAAGACCTTCCTCAAGCGCCACTGGCCGGCGCTCCGGCTGCGCACCATCCTGCTGGCGGTGCTGCTGTTCGCCGCCGCCATGCCGGGCGTGGGCGCCGTGTCGCTGCGCGTCTATGAGAACTCCCTGGTGCGCCAGACGGAGGCCGAGCTGCTGGCCCAGGGCGCCGCCCTGGCCGCCGTGGCCCAAACGGTGTGGACAGGCGCGCCGCCACCCGCGCCGCTGCCCCCGGAGGGCGACCCCGGGCGGTACCGTCCGGAGCCCGTCACCGTGGACCTGAACTCGGCGCTCCAGCCGGAGCGACCCCCGGCGCGGCCCGCCGCCGGGCCGGGCGACGCCGCGGCCCTGAGGGCCGCCCGCGCGCTGGACCCGGTGTTCGAGCGCACCAGCGCCAGCACCCTGGCCTCTATCGTGCTGCTGGATCGGAACGGACGGGTGGTCCGAGGCCCGGAGTTGGGGGGAAGCTACGCTCACCTGCCGGAGGTGCAGGCCGCGCTGAAGGGGCGGACGCGCACGGTGCTGCGGCGGAACGGCGACTACCGGCCGCGGTACTCGTTCGAATGGCTGAGCCGGGCGTCCGGCCTGCGGCTGCATCACGCCCGGCCGGTGGTGATGGGCGGGGGCCAGGTAGTGGGCGCCCTGCTGTTGTCGCGCTCGCCGCGGGCGCTGTTCAAGGGCGTCTATCAGGACCGGGGCAAGATCCTGCTGGGGGTGGTGGTGATTGCGGGCGCCCTGGTGGTGCTGGCGGGCTTGGTGTCCCGCGGCGTCACCCGGCCGATCGAGGCGCTGAGCCGCGCCTCGCGCGACGTCACGGCCGGACGCGGCTCCATCCCCGAGACGCCGCCCACCGCGGCGGTGGAGATCCGCACTCTGTATGAGGAGTTCCGCATCATGGCCGAGGCCATCGAACGCCGGTCCCGCTACCTGCGCGACTTCGCCGCCGCCGTCAGCCACGAGTTCAAGACGCCCCTGGCCGGCATCACCGGGGCGGTGGAGCTGCTGCAGGACCACAGCGCGACGATGAGCGAAGCGGAGCGCGCCCGCTTTCTAGGCAACATCTCGGCCGACAGCGCGCGGCTGTCGCAGCTTGTTGGACGCCTCTTGGATCTCGCGCGTGCGGACATGGCGTCTCCTGAGACGGGATCGGCCGTGGATGTGCGCGAGACCGTGCTGCGCGTCGCCGACGCGCACCGCGGCCGCGACCTGGACGTCGCCGTCGAGCTGCCGCCCGGGCCGCCCGTCGCCGTTCCGGCCGCGACGGTGGAGGCGGCGCTGAACGTGCTGTTGGAGAACAGCCGCCAGGCGGGCGCTTCGCAGGTGCGCGTCACGGGGCAGGCGGACCGCGGCGCCCTGGTGCTGCAGGTGGCCGACGACGGGCCGGGCGCCCCGGCCGCCGACGAGGGCCGGTTGTTTGAGCCCTTCTTCACCCATCGTCGCGCCCAGGGCGGCACGGGCCTGGGCCTGCCCATCGCGCGCTCCTTGCTGGCCGCCAGCCACGCCGAGATCGCCTATGTGCCGGGAGCCCCTGGCGCCTGTTTCCAGCTGCGGCTGCCGTACGCGCGACCGAGCGCCTGAGCCGCTAGGCCTCGATCAGGTGCGGCACGAAGCGCGCGAGGTCCTTGGTCACGAGGCTGTCGTCCTCGCGCAGGCCGATGCCGGCGGGCTCATGACCGACCATCCAGGCGCCCACGACGGGGCGGCGGCCCTCGAAGTCCGGGGGCGGCGCCAGGGCCTGGCGGATGAAGCCTTCGGCGCCGTAGCCCTGGTCCAGCACGGGCTCCGGCCTGTCGCCGACCACCTCGATATTGGCCCCCTCGCGTGAGAACAGCGGCTTGCGGACGTAAGTCCCGCCGAGCTCGCCGGCGGCGGGGTCGTCGTCGAAAAAGGTCGGCAGCAGGTTGGGGTGGCCGCGGTGCCGCGCCCAGAGCAGGGGCAGGATGCCCTTGTTGGACAGCACCGACTTCCAGGCCGGCTCGATCCATCGCACGCCCGAACCCGCCAGCTTGGGCGCGTAGGGCTCGCGGAACATGTCCTCCCAAGGGTAAAGCTTGAAGGCGGCCTGGAGCACGAAGCCGTCGGCGTCAATGAAGCGGCCGTCTCCGTCCAGCCCGATCTCGCGCATGGCCACGAACTTGGGCTCGAGCCCCGCCTGGGCCGCCAGGTCCTCCAGGAAGCGCACCGTCTGGCGATCTTCGACCGAGTCCGCGTCGCTGGCGAAGTGCACGAACCCGCCCAGCGGGAACAGGGTGGCGAAGCGGTCCCGCAGCTTGTCGTAAAGGCTGTTGAACTGGTCCGTCCCGGGCGGCAGGTCGCCCGATTGCAGGCGATCCTCCAGCCACAGCCATTGAAAGGTCGCGGCCTCATAGATGCTGGTCGGAGTATCGGCGTTGTATTCGTAGAGCTTGGGCGGGCCTTCGCCGTCGTAGGCGAAGTCGAAGCGGCCGTAGAGCGTGGGTTCCCGCCCGGCCCAGGCGGCGGCGACATAGCCCCAGTGGTCCTCGGGGATGGCCAGCCGGGTCAGCAGGGCCTCGTCGCGCATCACCTCGTCGACCAGGTCGAGGCAAAGCTCGTGCAGCTCGGCCGCGGCCGGCTCCAGATCCTCCTCGATCTCGCGCAGGGTGAAGCTGTAGGCGGCGCCCTCCTCCCAATAGGGCTGGCCGCCCGTGTGGTGCCAGACGAAGCCCACCGCATCGGCCTTTTCCCGCCAGTCCGCGCGGGGCTGGAGGGTGAGGCGCTTCACCTCAGCCGCCCTGCGTCTTCGAGGTCTCGGCTTGATGCTCCAGCTGTCCCGGCGCGGGCGCCGGCAGAGCCTGCTGCGGCGCGGCGGGGGCGGCCAGCCGGGCGAACACGTCGTCGGCCGAGGTCTGGCCGGGCAGGATGCCCGCCAGCCGCAGTTTTTCGTCGAGGTCGGCGCCCGTGCGCCGGTCCTCCAGTTCGCCCGCGGCGCGGATCTGCTCGCCTCGGACCGCCTGGCGCTCCTTGATCCGCTGCAGACTGTCGGCCGCCGATCCCAGCTTGTTGCCCGCCCCGGCGCCGGTCGCGGCCACGGCGGCCTGCGCCCGCTGCACGGACTCATTGACCTTGACCACCTCCACCTCGCGCCGGAGCGTTTCGATGCGCCGGTCGGTGGCCGCCACCGCCTGATGGATCTTCTCTTCGGCCGCGCGCATGTCGGCGATCTGCGGCTCCTTCAGGTTGATATCGGCGTCGAGGTCGGCGATGCGCTGGGCCACCTGGCGCGCCAAGGCCTCGTCGCCCTTGGCGTAGGCCGCGCGGCCGGACGCCATGTACTTCTCGATCTGGGCCCGGAAGCTGGCGACCTCGTTCTCCAGCACCCGGCGGCGCGCCACCAGACCGGCCAGGTTGTCACGCGCCTTGCCCTGGGCGGCGTCCGCGTCGCGGATCTCCTGGTCGAGAATGCGGATCGCGTTCCTATCGACCACGGCGGTGGCCGCCTCATGGCCGCCGGCGCGGCCCAGGGTGAACAGCTTGCCCCAGATGGACATGAGGTTGGTCTCCGGTCAGGCGGCGGTTTGGAAGGATTGGCGCAGGTCGGAGGCCGCCTCGATGGCGTTCTCCGCCAGGGTGCGAAGCTCGATCAGGATGGTGTCCAGCGGCGTGGTCGTGGCCAGCTCGCCGAACAGTTCATAGAAATCGCGATCACCCACCGTGCTGATGCCGAAGTTCGACAGGGGCACGATCTTCTGCGCCTTGAGCAGGAATTCGTTGAAGGCATGCCGGTCCGGCTGCTCGTCGACGGGCCAGAGCAGCACGGAGGCGGCGATCTGCTGCTCGCCCACGCTGACATAGACGTCCAGGTCGCCGTATTCCCGCATGGTCACCAACAGGATCGGGTCGGCCCCCTCGACCACGCGGACCGACAACTCCTCGGGGCGGAGCCCCGGCGCGCTGTCCAGCGCAGCCTTGAGCGAGCGAACGGTCCAGGGCGTCTCGGTCATGGCGGGTCCTCGCACGGTCGGAGCCCTCATATAGGACTGGGCCCACGGCGCCACGCCCTTTCGCAGCCGCTGCGGCCGGCGCTAAATAGGGCCATGTTCAAGAGCCTTTTCGGGCGCGGCCAGGCCGCCGCCGGTCCCGCCCTGCCCGCCATCCGCAACGTCACCCTGGGCCGGACCTTGATGCTGGACACCCTGGCCTGGCGTCGCTTCGGCGACGAGATCAAGTTTCCGCTGGACCGCGACACTCTGGTGATCACGGCCCAGGGCCTGGTGGCCTTGAACGAGGGCGGCTGGGTGCACCGCTTCTACACGGACGACCACATCATGTTTCAGGCCGTGTCGAACGACCGCGAGGGCCAGGACGTGACGGACCTCACCGTGTTCGCGCCCTGGGACAGCCGTTATCCAGGCGGTGCGCTGGAGCGCAGCAACTGGCGACGGCGCATGAGCGCGCGCAGCTTCACCGCGCCGGGCCTGCCCGAATACCAGCGGCTCTGGTTTGGGGACGAAGCGCCCGAACAGGAGCCGGTCACCTTCTGGGAGGATCTACACGACGACCGCGACGGGGTGCCCGACCGGCGCATCTTCCAGACCTGCATGCTGTTCGGCCGCGAATTGTCGAGCGAGGGCCGCGAGCTTCTGCTAGCCATCGAACAGGAGCCGGAAGGCGACGCGGTCAGCCACGAGGTCATGATCGGCGTGCCGCTCGAGGCCGGGGAGTTCCGGGCCTAGCGCCGGAGTGGGGGACGAATGTTCGACGTCGAAGGTTTCCAATCGGGCGTGCTCGCCTTTCTGCTGGCCTTTCTGGTCGCGGGGCTGTTCACGGTGGCCTTCAAGCTGATCTACCAGCTCTTCACGCCCTACAAGGAAAGCGCGCTCATCCGGGCGAACAATCCGGCCGCCGCCATCGTGCTCGGCGGCGCCCTGCTGGGCTATGTGCTGCCGCTGGCCTCGGCCCTGGCGCACACGGTCAGTCTGGGCGAGTTCGCGGCCTGGGCGGCGCTGGCCGGCGTGATCCAGATCGTCACCTTCACCGTGGTCCGCCTGCTGGTGATGAAGGACTTCTCGGCCCGGATCGAGCGGGGCGAGATCGCGCCGGCGCTGTATCTGCTCAGCATCTCGCTGGCCGTGGGCGTGCTCAACGCCGCCTGCATGACCGACTGAGGAGCCCGCCCGATGAAGCGTTCCCGCAGCCTCGTCCTGACCTCCATGATGGCGGGCGGCAGCCTGACGCTCCACGCCTGTGACAACGCCCCGCCCGCGACCCAATGGGCCGACCCGCCGTCGGCGACCGCGCCCGCCGGCGACCAGGTCCAGGCCCGCGCCTACGCCACGCTGGAGGAGTGCAAGGCCTCCGGCGCCGTTCCGGCCGCCCAATGCGACCAAGCCTATTCCGCCGCCCTGGCCGACAACCAGGCCAACGCGCCGCGCTTCGGCGAGCAACGCTCCTGCGAGGAGCAATACGGCGTGGGCCAATGCGTCCCGCGCAACAATGGCAGCTTCTTCACCCCGCTGCTGACCGGCTTCATCATCGGCCAGGCGCTCAACGGCGGCTTCGGCGGCCGCGCCTATTACCGCGGGCGTGACGGCCACAACTACCTGGGCGGCGGCGGCGGCCGGCTCGGGCGCGACTACGTCACCGGCCGCACCCGCGTGGGCTCCGACGCCTTCGGCCCCCCCGCCACCCGCCAGGCCCCCGCCCGCGTGCAATCGCGCAGCGGCGTGGTCTCGCGCGGCGGCTTCGGCGGCGGCGGGCGAGGGTACGGGTGAAAGGGGGCTCCGGCGGGAGTTTGGCTGAACAGCTACGTCGCGCGATCAGCGGGCCGCAAGATCACCACCCTGATCCCCGGCGCGGCTCTTCCCAAAGGCGGGAGAGCGGCTGCATAGCCGCCTGGCCCAATGCCGGCGCGCCCCTCCCGCTGCACCGCGGCCGTGCGGTTGCAAGCTTGCGCCCACCTGCGGCTTCCACCCCCAACCCTGGGCAAGCCCTTCTCAGGTTCGCGTCGTCTGTCTGTAGGCGGCCAAACGCAGACAGGCCGCTGGAACAGCAGTGCGGCCGTCCTTTCGCTGGCCGCTTCGGAGGGCCGGCTGCGGGTTGCGGGCGCTCGCCTGAACAAAGTGGACCCGCCGGCTTGAACTGCTGAACGGGGCGCCCATTTGGGTCCGGCGCGGGCGGGCCGGTTGGCTTCACCCGCGGCGCCTTTGAGGTTTGGACGACGAATTCGTCGTTTCCCCTTGAAGGCGAAAGGCGAGCTCTTAGATGGGTTTTCTGCGCGGGCGGGCCGGTTGGCTCTCCGGCGGAGCTTCAAGTTCCGGACGGCCAATTCGTCGCCGGCTCTTGAAGGCTGGAGGCGTCGCCTTTATATGGGTTTCAGCGCGAGTGGGCCGGAAGGTCCGCGATACGGAGCGCTTCTGGCGGACGGGAGACCGGCGCCGATCCCATCCAAGGCTGCACAGCGGACCGCTTTCGGGCGGGGCTTGTTGCGGCCTCCACCTTCGGGTGGGCCGGGCCTTGGCTCGGTTCTGGTCTTTGACATCGTTGAATTGGAAAGAGAAACGCAGGCGGCGGTGTTTTGGCGACGGTTTTCTCGGCTAGGCTTTGACCTGGCAGGGTGACTGTCTCGACACTGACGAACTTGCGGTCTCTTGAAGACACCATTTTATCCCGCTGGTTTCGGCTGGCGGGTTTTGAATGGTCCTCGTCAAGAAACTAAATAGTGACCAGCACACGGGTTCGGGATTTTTCCTGGGTCTGTGCGTCGGAAGTCAATGTCAACTCAACCTGAGAGTTTGATCCTGGCTCAGAGCGAACGCTGGCGGCAGGC
>JAHWJX010000051.1 GCA_019348195.1 Pseudomonadota bacterium
CGAGGACGGGCGGCTGCGGCCGGGGCGCCTTGCGGCTGCGGTCGAGCCGCGGCGGGCGGCGGCGGCCCAGGCTGCGCCGGCGGGGCGATCACGGCCGGAACGCCGTCCACCAAGGCGCGCTGGTTCACCAGCCGCGAGAAGTCGTCGAACAGGAGCACGCGGACATAGTCGATCGGCGCCCGATCCGAATACAGGCGCGCCCTCCAGACGCCGTCCACACCCTTCACGGCCACGCCAACGGGCAGGCCACGGGGGAAGACGCCGCCGTCGCCGGACGTCAGAATGGCGTCTCCCTCCCGCGCCGGAGCGGCGCCGCGCAGGAACTCCAGCCGCGGATTGGGCCCACCGTCGCCTGTCAGGATGGCGCGGGCGTTGGTGCGGTCGATCAACACGGGCGTGCGGCTGGCCGGATCGGTCAGGAGCAGCACGCGGCTGGCTCCCCGCGTCACGCCGGCCACGCGGCCGACCAGCCCATGCTCGCTCATCACCGGATGCCCAGGGCGGATGCGCTTCTCCGTGCCGGCGTTCGCAAGCCGGGTGGTGCTGCTGGGTCCGCGCGCATCCAGAACCACGTGGGCGGCCACCATGGGCGCGGGCGGATCGGTGCGGAGCCTCAGCAGGGAGGCGTAGCGCTGGTTGACGTCGCGCAAGGCCACCACCTCGGCCCGCAGTTTCTCCATCTCCCGCAGCCGGCGCTTCAGCCGCCGGTTCTCGCCCACGGCGTCCCAATAGTCGGCCATGTAACCGAAGGCGCCGCCCGTCCAGCGCACGGGAGCCGACACCACCCCGCCGGCCGGGGCCGCAACGCGATCAAAGCCGGTGCGCGCCGCGCCCCAGCCCTCCAGCCCCATCTCGTCGCGACGGTCGTTGAGCAGCAGGGTGGCGGCCACCAATCCGCACAGGATCAGGGCCGCGGTGGCCGCCCAGGTCACCGGCACTCTGATCCCTTCCAAACGCGCCTCCGCTGATTCGAGGGAAGCTTACGCCGATATCAGGCGAGCGTGGCGTCCAAGACGCCCTTCATCCACTTCGGGTGCTCCAGCACCCGGCCGCAGCCCAGCGCGACGCAGGACAGTGGGTCGTCGGCCACCGTCACCGGCAGGCGCGTGGCCTCGCTGATCACCGCGTCCAGCCCGCGCAACAAGGCGCCGCCGCCCGTCAGCATGATGCCCTTGTCCGCGATGTCGGCCGCCAGCTCCGGCGGGGTCGCCTCCAACGCCACCTTCACCGCTTCCACGATCTGCAGGCAGGGGTCGTTCAGCGCCTGGGCGGCCTGGGCCTCGCTGATACGCACCTCCCGCGGCACCCCCTGCATGAGGTCGCGTCCTTTGACCTCGATGGCCAGCCCCTCCCCGTCCGCAGGCGAACGGGCGGTGCCGATCTCTTTCTTGATCCGCTCGGCGGTGGTTTCGCCGATCAGGAGGTTATGGTGGCGGCGCATATAGGCCACGATGGCGTCGTCCATCATGTCGCCGCCCACCCGCACCGAGCGCGAATAAACGATGCCGGACAGCGACAACACGGCCACCTCGGTGGTGCCCCCGCCGATATCGACCACCATGGAGCCCGTCGGCTCGTGGATAGGCAGGCCGGCGCCGATGGCTGCGGCCATGGGCTCGTCGATCAGGCCCACGCGGCGAGCGGAGGCGTTCAGGCAGGAGTCGTTGATGGCACGGCGCTCCACGGCCGTGGCGCCGGACGGCACGCACACGATCACCTTGGGGTTCACGAAGCCTTTGCGATTGTGGACCTTGCGGATGAAGTGCTTGATCATCTCCTCGGCGACTTCGAAGTCGGCGATGACGCCGTCGCGCATGGGACGGATCGCCTCCATGTGGCCGGGCGTGCGGCCCAGCATCTGCTTGGCCTCCAGCCCCACCGCGTGGACCACCTTGCGGCCGCCCAGGTTGCGCAGCGCAACAACCGAGGGCTCGTTCAGCACAATGCCCTTGCCCTTCATATAGATGAGGGTGTTGGCCGTCCCCAGGTCGATGGCGATGTCCTTGGAGAGGCCGAAGATGGGCAGCATGGGCTTGCGTCTCGAACAGGGGCGGTGAACGGGCCGGCTAGGTCCGCGGAACAGGCGCCGGCCCGCACGCGAATCTCTCCACGTGTGAGCTTAGCGCCTAAGCAGGAAGGCGAGCCCCCCAATCGCACGCTAACGCGCGAATTTGCAAACTTTTCGTGCACGCACGGGGCGAGCGCCGGACCCTCAGAGGGCGTGGAGGCCCTCCCGCTCCAGCACGCGCTGGACGGCGGGGCGGGCCTGAACGCGGGCGCGGTGCAGGGCCAGGCCGGGGTAGTCCTCGATCCGGCCCGCGCGCATGAGGGTGAGCCAGCGCGAGAACACGACCAGGTAGCCGTCCGATGTCGTGTAATCCCCATGCACCCACTCGCGGCCGTCCGAAAACCGGCTCTCGATCAGGCCCAGGTGTTTGGCGATCAGTTCACCGGCGCGGGCTTTGACGGTCGGCGCGACATCGGGGTCCGCCGTCCAGCCTTCCGGCTTGAACCAGTGATTGAAGGCCACGTGCACCGTCGAGGACAGGAAGGAATTAAACGCCTGGGTGTCCGAGAAGGCGTAGCTGTCCTGCAGGTTCGCTAGCCGGGCCTCCGGATAGGTTTGGGCGATCCAGCCCAGGATGGCCGGGTTTTCGGTCAGCACGCCGCGCTCGGTCAGCAGCGCCGGGACCTTGCCCTTGGGATTGACCGCCAGATACTCGGGCCTGCTGACGGAGCCGTCCCGCGTCGATGTGAGCACCGCGTCGAACTCCGCCCCGGCCTCCTCCAAGGCGATGTGCGGAGCCAGCGAGCAGGCGCCCGGCGAGTAGAAGAGCTTGATCATAGCATTCCTCTCGAACTCTCGTTTTCAGTCGCTCCGGCGCGCCGCTCCAGCACGGCCCGCATGCCCAGCATGACGCCCAGCCAGGCCAGGCCCACGCCCGCCAGGATGGCCGAGGTCCAGACGCCGTCGCCGGTCACCGCCGTCATGACGGAGCCGCCGAAGAAGGCCACCAGCGCCGTTTTGGGCAGCACCCCCAGGGCGCACCCCGCGAGGTAGCTTGAAAAGCGCGCGCGGGACACGCCGAACGCCATATTGACCACCACAAAGGGCGCAGACGGCACGTTGCGGATGATGAAGCTGCCCACAAAGGCGTTGCGTCCCACGAAGCGCGACATCCGGTTCATCGTTCCCCCGCCGAACCTCTCCAGCGAACGGGCCCCCATGGCCCGGCCCACGCCGAAGGTCGCCGCCGCCGACACCACAGTGGCGAGCCAGCTGTAGAGAAAGCCCCACCACGGCCCGAAGGCCACCACGCAGACCGCGATCAGCAGGAACTGCGGCGCCCCCAGAAAGGCGGCGACGGTGAAGAGCAGCACGGTCGCGGGCAGGCCCCAAGGCGTGTCGGCCAGCCCGCCCAGCCAGATCTCCAGCCGCGCTTCCGCGTCGAGGTCCAGCGCGCTCTTGCCCAGCAGGAAGACGGCCCCTGTGGCCGCAAACAGCGCCACCGTGACGAGCACCGCCCGCCACGCACGCGCCTCCATGTCGAACAGAAAGGCCGGAAGGCGGGGCATGGGCGCTTGTCACATCCAGCCCCGGCCGGGATCAAGGCTGCGGGGGGAATGACCCCGCCGGCGAGTGTGACTCTCCACCTGAGACCCCGCCGCTGTCCAAAGCTCGACGGGCGCGTGGCCCTGAGCGCAGTCGGCGCGGGGCAGCTATTCTGGACGCCGACGGCCGCGCTTGGCCGGCTCGCCGCTCGCCTTGGCGGCGATCTCCTTGAGCTTGCGCGTCTGCAGGGCGGACAGCGCCTGCCCTGGAGCGCCCTTGTCAGGGTCGGCGAAAGCGCGGCCGTAGGTCTCGACCCGCTGCTCGACCCCGCCCAGGAACTCGCCCTCCCAATCGGACAGCTCGACGCCGGCGGTCTCTGCGGTTCGGCGCGCGCGGCGCACGGCGCGCAACGCCGCCCGCTTGGCGGCCGCCTTTTGTTTCTCGCGGAGCTTCTCGAAGTCCGGGGGCTTGGCCTTCACCCCGCCGTTATAGCTTGCCGAGGGCCTGGACATAGGGCTCGGCCGGCCTTCTCCGCGGCGGAGCGGTCCGGAGCTGTGCGCCTCGCGTGCGGTTCCGTCCGCCGAGCGACCGGGGCTTGCCGGGATGTGCGCTCGACAAAGGAGGGGCGGTGGCGCTGCAGTCGGACCGGCTGGCACTTGGGTCGACGCGATCCATCGAGCATCGAGCTTGGCGAGCCCACCCGGCAGCCTGTGCTGCGCCTGTGGGGCGACAAGGCGGAGGTGAACACGGAGGCGAACGAGTTCGCTGATTGCGGCATGTGCGGCTCCTGGGCCGGCGCCATCGTCCAACTCCCCGCGCCCCCGGAGGTGCTCGCGCGGGCGCGCGCGTCCCTTATGGAAGAGCCTTAGAGCTCGCCGATGGCCTGCATGTAGAGCTCCGTCAGCGCCTCCTCCTCGTCGCGCTTGACCTTGTCCTGCTTGCGCAGGCGGATGATCTTGCGGAGGATCTTGACGTCGAAGCCCTCGCCCTTGGCTTCGTCGAACACGCCTTTCAGGTCGGCGGACACGGCGGCCTTGTCCTCCTCCAGCCGCTCCACCCGCTCCACGAAGCTCTTCAGGCGACCCTGCGCCGTGCTGGTGAGAACGTCGACATCGGCGCTCGCGCCCCCGTCCAGGGGCGTGTCGGAACCGTCGGCCATGGGGAACTCCGTTCGCCAGAGAAGCGAGTGATCTGGGCGCAGACCCTTAGCGGCCCGGGATTCGCCCGGCAAAGGGATAAGTTGCGAGAAGCTGTGGACGGATGGGCGCCATCCGCCTGCAGAGGTGATCAGCCCTGCTTGGCCTTGAAGCGGGGGTCGGTCTTGTTGATCACATAAACCACGCCCTTGCGGCGCACGATCTTGCAGTCGCGGTGGCGGGTCTTCAGCGACTTGAGCGAGCTGCGGACCTTCATGGGGACGACCTGGCGATGGGGATTCAAAACAGAAGGCGCGCGCCATGGATCGGCGTCGCGCCCGGAAGTCGGCTGAAATAGCGCCCGCTCACATTTGAGTCAACGTGGGCGCGACAGCCTCCATTCATGACGGAACGGTGTAAGGTGGACTCCATGACTCGTCACCGCCTTTTCGTCTGGTCCAGCCTTCTGCTCCTTGCGGGATGCGCGTCCTCGATCCCGAGTGCGCCGCCCCCGATGCAGACGAGCTCCCCGCCCCTCCCGCCTCGAGAGCCCGCGCCGCCCCCGCGCCCGGCGACCGGTTACGCCCAGGCGCCCGCGCCCTCGGGGGACATGGCCTTCGACGCCTGGCGGAGCGACTTCCTGCGGCGCGCTCCGGCCGATGTGCGAACCATACTGGTGCGCGAGCTGGCCGGGCTCACGCCCGACGCCCGCGTGCTCACCTCCGACCTGGGCCAGCCGGAGTTCTCCCGGCCGGTGGGCGACTACATCCAGCGCACGGTGGGCGCGGATCGCATCGCGCTTGGGCGCCAGGCGCGCGAACGGGTGCCGGCCCTGTCCAGCGTGGAGGCCCGCTACGGCGTGCCCGCCGAGATCGTGACCGCGATCTGGGGCATGGAGACCGCTTTCGGGAAGATCAAAGGCGACCAGGACGTGATCCGCTCCCTGGCCACCCTGGCCGCCCAGGGCCGCCGCCGCGAATGGGCCGAAACCCAGCTGATCGCCACCGCACGCATGATCGCCCGCGGCGACGCCACGCGCGCCCAGCTCCGGGGCTCCTGGGCCGGCGCCATGGGCCACACACAATTCATCCCCGAAACCTACCTGCGCCTGGCGGTGGACGGCGATGGGGACGGCGACCGCGACATCTGGAATTCCGAGACGGACGCCCTCCATTCGGCCGCCAACCTCCTGTCCAACGCCGGCTGGAAGCGGGGCGGTTCGTGGGCGGTCGAGGTGCTGCTCCCGCCCGGCTTCGACTATTCGGTCTCGGAAACGACGGCGCTGCGGCCCACCGACTGGGCCGCGCGCGGGGTGCGGCGGGCCGACGGCCGACCGTGGAGCAGCGTGGATGCGGACAGCGAGGCCCGGCTGATCCTGCCGGCAGGCGCACGCGGGCCGGCCTTCCTCACCTTTCCCAACCACATGGCGATCCGCGCCTACAACAACTCCACCTCCTACGCCTTGGCGGTAGGGCTGATCGCCGACGGGCTTCGCGGGACGCCGCCGCTGCGGACCTCCTGGCCGGCCGAGCAGCCCATGTCGCTGGCCGATCGGCGCGCCGTCCAGGCCGCCCTGACCCAGCTGGGCTTCGACGTGGGCGCCATCGACGGTGTGATCGGGGCCGGAACCCGGGCCGCCGTTCGCAACTGGCAGAAGTCCCGCGGCCGGCCGGCCGACGGCTATGTGGACGCCGCCACGGTGGCGGCGCTCAAGGCCGAAGCGCGGCTCTAGTGATGGTCCAGCCCTGACGGGGGCTCGGCGGGAGACCGGGCCGCCTGCAAGGCCCGGTTCTTGAGCGCATAGCCGAGCAGCGCCAGGCAGAAGATCGCGTTCATCAGGAAGGGCGCCGGCCGCCACACTTCGTACAAGGCCACGCCCGCCACGGGAGACACCACAAAGGCCGCCCCGATCACTGCGGTCATGGCGCCCGCCACCGAACCCTGCTCGCCTTCCTCCACGGCCAGGGAGCCCCCGGCGGTGAAGCCCGGCCGGGCGAAGCCGAAACCGATGCTCATCAGGCCGTAGCTGAACACAACCGTGCCGAAATCGGGCGCCACGGACAGCGCCAGATTGCCCAGGGCGGCCAGTCCCGCGCCCCAGCGCATCAAGGACCGCGGGCTCATGTGCAGGATCCGGATCAGCCCCCACTGCGCCAGCAGGCCGGAGACGGCGCCCGCCATCAGGGCGGCGCCCACAAAGGTCTGGGCGCGGGCGGGGGGCAGGTCCACCGTGTCGATCACCAGAAACCCCAGGCTGGCGATGTTCACCGCCTGGATGCTGACCAGACCAAAGGCGTAGACCAGGAACGGACGAACCCGGGCGTCCCGCCACAGCCCTCGCCGGCTCGGCGTCGCGGCTTGACGCTCCGCCGTCGGCCGGGGGTTGGGCAGTCCGCGGGTCACGACCACCAGCACCACGGCGGCCAGGATCGCGGAGCCGAACACGGGCCCGATCAGGCCGATCGGCGGCAGGGCCATGAAGGGGGCGATGGCCGGTCCCAGCACCGTGCCCAGCCCGAAGGCGGAGGCCAGGGTCGCAAGCGCGTTGGTGCGCGCTTCGGGTGCGGTGCGCTCGGCCACATAGGCCTGGGCCGCCGGCGCCGAGGCCGAGCCCAGAAGGCCGAACAGCCCCCTCGCCAGCATCAGCCCCGTGAACACCGCGGCCGGGCCCAGCCAGCCGCGCAATCCGCCCTCGACCACCAGGCCGAAGCCGACCATGGAGACAACGAACCCGCTCAGCCCCATCTGGATCAGGGGCTTGCGGCCGCGTCGGTCGGACGCCCGCGCCCACATGGGAGCCGTCACCGCCCACAGGATGGCCGACAAGGAGAAGACCCCCGTGACCAGGGTGTCGCTCAGACCGAGCTCGCGCCCGATGGCCGGCAGGACCGCCTGCAGCGCCGTGTTTCCCGCCGCCACGATCATGAGCACCGCGAACAGGATGGCGAAGTCGCCGCGCGGCCGGCTGAGGGTGGGCTCGACGTCGGTCAAGGTGGTCAGGAGGCTCCGGCCGGACGACGTCGCTCGGCGCCCCAGATCATCCATCGAGTGGCCAGATAGTTCCACACGCCGCCGGACAAGGCGCCCGCCAGACCGGCCAGCGCGCGCGGCGCGCCCGCAACCAAAAGGCCGTTTCCGACCCCCTGCCCCAGCAGCGCCCCGCCCGAACAGGCCAGATAGAACATCAACAGTCCTCGCCAGCGCAGCCACCCGCGCAGCCGCTGGTCCCGATAGGTGAGCAGGGTGTTGAGCCAATAATTGGAGGTCATGGCCACCACCGTGGCGATGCCGAAGGCCGCCCAGAACGGGAGCGCGCCCAGCAGGGCCAGCACGGTCAGATTCACCAGCACGCCGGAGGCGCCCACCAGGCTGAACTCCACGAACCGGGAGGGGATAAGTCTGCCCGTCCGCTTTTCGATCAAGAGGCTGGCCAGATCCAGCATCACGCGGAGGTCCAGCTTGGACTCACCGCCCCGCCGGGGCCGGAGCGCCGTGGCCAGCTCGGCGATGCGCGGCGCCCTGGGACTGGAGGCCACCAGATCCAGCAGGATCTTGAAGCCCACCGTGGACAGCTTGGGCCGAGCGGCCTCGTACCAGTCGCGCCGCATGGCGAAACAGCCGCTCATGGGATCGCGCAAAGGCGCCCGAAGCACCAGGCCGGCCATGCGGGTGGCCGCGCGGCTGATCCAGTGCCGCCGGCCCGTCAAACCGGACGCGGCGTCCGACATGTAGCGCGAGCCGATGGCGAGATCGGCGCCGCCTTCGCTCACCGCCGCCGCCAGACGGGGTATCAGGGCGGGGTCATGCTGGCCGTCGCCGTCCATCAAGGCCAGCACCTCGCCCCCCGCCTCGTCCCAGCCCCGCACCGCGGCCGAAGCCAGGCCTCGCACTCCCTTCCGCACGATCAGACGAACGCGCGAGTCCTGCGCCGCAGCCGCCTGCACCGCCCGTCCCGTGCCGTCGCTGGAATCGTCGTCCACGACGATGATCTCGAACCCTGAGTGGCCCAGCGCCGTCTCAAGGGCGGCCCGGGTCTCGTCCAGCAGCGGCCCGATCGCCTGGCCTTCGTTCAAGGTGCAGATCACAAGCGACAGCATGGGTCCGGCGTGGGCCTTCCGTTCACGAGGGCGCCCACCCGCATCGGGCGGCGTCGGCGAGCTGTGTCGCTCACCTGCCCTTAAGCATTAACCAACACTGTGCCGCTGTTCTCATCCCAAGGCTGCGCGACCCCATGTTCCAGATCATCGGCATCGTCGTGCTGTTCGCCATGGTGTTCGGGAGCTATGTGATCTCCGGCGGCAAGTTCGGCGTGATCCTGCATGCCCTGCCCCACGAGATGATGGCCATCGGCGGCGCGGGCCTGGCGGCCTATCTGATCTCCAACAGCCCACGGGTGATCAAGGCCACCCTGGGCGGCTTCGCAAAGACCTTCGCCGGGCCCAAGTGGAAGCCCCAGGACTACCGCGACCTGTTGAGCCTGCTTTTTCAGCTCACCAAGACCATGAAGACCAAGGGCGTGATCGCGCTTGAGAGCCACATCGAGAAGCCGGAGGAGAGCGCCATCTTCTCCAAATATCCTAAGATCCTGAAGGATCACTTCGCCGTGGACTTCATCTGCGACACCCTGCGCATGATGACCATGAACATGGAGGACCCCCACCAGGTGGAGGACGCCATGGAGAAGCAGCAGGAAAAGCACCACCACGAGGCTTTGGAGCCGGCCCACGCCCTGCAGAGCCTGGCCGACGCCCTTCCCGCTCTGGGCATCGTGGCCGCCGTGCTGGGCGTCATCAAGACCATGGGCTCCATCACCGAGCCTCCCGAAGTGCTGGGCGGCATGATCGGCGGGGCGCTGGTGGGCACCTTCCTGGGCGTGTTCCTGGCCTATGGCCTGGTCGGGCCGATCGCGGCGCGGCTCAAGGCCATCGTCGACGAGGAAGGCGCCTTTTATCGCATCATCCAGTCGGTGCTGGTGGCCCACCTGCACGGCAACGCCGCCCAGATTTCGGTGGAGATCGGCCGGGGCAATGTTCCCAGCGCCGCTCAGCCCTCCTTCCTCGAACTCGAAGAAGCGTTGAGCACGGCGGAAGCGGCCTGATTCGGGGCCCGACACAATCAGCCGCTTGCTCTTTTGTGTCCTCCCGGGCATAGTGTCTATCGGCGCAATGCCGCTTTTCCGCCCACTTGCAGCCCGCTGAAAAAGCGGGCACAGGAGCCATGGGCGCGGGGCAGCAATCCGATTGCGCTCTAACCTCCTCCAAGGGACTGGATCATGACCTCCGAAATTCTGCGTAAGATGCTTGTGGCTGGCGTGGCTGTTGCGGCTCTGTCCGTCGCGGCTTGCGGCGGCCAAGGCGGTGAAGAAGGCGGCGAAGCCGGCGCCACCACCGAAGCCACCACGACCACCGAAGCCCCCGCGGCCGAAGGCATGGGCACGGACGCCGGCGCGACCGCTGGCACGACCACCACGGGCGGCGCGACCGATCCGATGATGTCCGGCACGACCACCACGGGCGGCGCGACGACCACGGGCGGCACGACCGACACCATGGGCGCGGGCACCACGACGGGCGGCACGACGACCACGGGCGGCACGACGGGCACGACCGGCACGACCGGCGGCACGACGACCACCGACACCGGCACCACCACGACCACGACGCCCCAGTAAGCGTCAGGTTCGCACCTAGCGAGAGGGCCGCTCCGCAAGGGGCGGCCCTTTTCCTATGAGCGGTCAATCTTCGAACGCCGTCGCTGAGCTGGCCTGGTCCGAGGATGGGCGGCCGCGCTCCACCCTCTTCGACGACATCTACTACGCTTCCGACGGCCTGGCCGAGAGCCGCACCGTCTTTCTCCGGGGCTGCGGCCTGCCTCGGGCCTGGGCGGGCCGGCGCCGCTTCACCGTGGCCGAACTGGGCTTCGGCACAGGGCTGAACATCCTGGCGCTGCTGCAGCTCTGGCGCGATGCGCGCCCTCTCGACGCCCGCCTGCACCTGTTCAGCGTCGAGGCCCACCCCCTCCGCCCTGCGGATGCCGCGCGCGCCTTGGCCGCCTTCCCGGAGGTGCTTGAGCTCGCGGCGCCTCTGTTGACCCGCTGGCCGGGCCAGGCGCGTGGTTTCGAGCGGTATGAGTGGCCCCGGCTGGGCGTGATCCTGGACGTGGCGACGGCCGAGGCGGGCGAGGCCCTGGCGGCCTGGAGCGGGCCGGCCGACGCCTGGTTCCTGGACGGCTTCGCACCCTCGCGCAACCCGCAGATGTGGCGGCCGGAGGTGCTGGACCTGGTCACCGCCCGGTCGAACCCCGACGCCCGCCTCGCCACCTTCACCGTCGCGGGCGCCGTGCGCCGCGGACTGGAGGCGCGGGGCTGGAGCCTGACCCGGGCGCTCGGGCATGGCGGCAAGCGCGAAAGGCTGGAAGGGCGCCTCCCGGGCGCCGCCCAGATCCCCGCTCCGCCCCAGGAGGCGACGGTGCTGGGCTCGGGCATAGCGGGCGCGGCGCTTGCGCGAGCCTTCGCCCGCCTGGGGGCGCCCTGCAGGGTCGTGGATCCGGCGCCCGCCGGTGGAGCTTCAGGCAACCCGGCGGCCCTGGTCTCACCCCGGCTGGACGTCGGAGGCGGCCCGGCGGCGCGCCTCTACGCCCAGGCCTTCGCCCGAGCCGTGGACCTCTACACCGCCGAAACCGCCGAAGCCGTGATCGCCCAAGGGGCGCTACGCCTCGGGTCCAGCGCCAAGGACGAGGCTCGCCACGCCGTCCTGGCGGGGGCCGACCTGTTCCGCCCCGGGGCGCTGGCCTCCCTGAGCCCTGCGGAGGCGCACGCCAGGCTGGGCGCGCCGGCCCCGCTCGCCCTCTTCCTCCGAGACGCTCTCACCATCTCCCCGGCCGCGGTGCGCGAGGTCTGGCTGAGGGGTGCGGATGGACGGGCGGCCCGCGATGGGACGCACGAGATCATCTGCATCGCCGCGGGCGTCGAGACCCGCGCGTGGCTGGAGCCGGGCTTGCTCCAGCCCGTCCGCGGTCAGGCGAGCTGGACCGATCGCGTGCAGCTGCCCGGGCTTCCCGCGACCTGGGGGGGCTACGTCCTGCCCCTCGCCGACGGAGGCGTCCTGTTCGGCGCCACGCACGCTCGGGGCTCCGAAGACATCGCGACCACGCCCGCGGACGACCTGCTCAACCTCGCAACCTTGGCCGGACGTTTGCCGGAGCTGGCCGACGCGGTCCGCGCGGGTCCCCTCGCCGCTCGCGCCAGCCTGCGGGCCGCAACGCCGGACCGCCTGCCGCTCGCGGGCGCCGTGCCCGGGCGACCCGACCACTTCGTCCTGAGCGGGCTCGGCGGTCGCGGGTTCACCACAGCCCCCCTCCTCGCCGAGCACGTAGCGGCCTTGGCTGTGGGAGCCCCCTCTCCCCTGCCCCGTGATCTCGCGGAGGCGGTCGACCCCGCCCGCTTCGTCGCCCGGGCGGCCCGGCGGCAGGCTCGCGCATGAGGCGGCCCGCCCTGTTTCTCGATCGCGACGGGGTGCTCAACGAGGACATCGGCTACCCGCACCGCGTGGAAGACCTGTGTTGGAAGCCCGGCGCGCGGGAAGCCGTGCGACTGGCCAATGAGGCCGGGTGGTGGGTGTTCGTGGCGACCAACCAGTCGGGCGTTGCGCGGGGGCTGTTCGGGCCTGAGGCGGTGGCGGCCTTCCATGCCGCCATGGCCGAACAGCTGGCGAAGGCCGGCGCCCGCATCGACGCCTTTTACAGCTGTCCCTTTCACCCCGATGCGGTGACGCCCCAGTGGCGTCACCCCGACCACCCGGATCGCAAGCCCAATCCAGGCATGCTGCTGCGCGCCATGGCGGAGCACCCGGTGGATCGCGCCGGTTCCGTGATGATCGGCGACAAGCCCAGCGACCTCGAGGCGGCGCGTCGCGCCGGGGTTCGCGGCGTGGCCTATGGTGGCGGCGACCTGTCCGTCGTCGTTAGGCGTCTCCTCGCCCCCTGATCAGAGCAGGTCTTCGCGGCCCCGGGTGCGGAGTTCATCGACGACCTTTTTGACGTCCTGCGCCCGGTCCCGCGGCGCGATCAGCACCACGCCGTCGCGGACCACGACCACCAGCTCGAGGCCGCCCAGCACGGCCACGGTCGGGCCGTCGCTGCTGACGAAGCTGCCCCGGGTGTCCACCAGCACGGCGTCACCGCTGACCGCATTCCCGCCCGCATCCTTGGCCGCGGCTTCCCAGAGCGCGTCGAAACCGCCGATGTCCGACCAGCCCACGTCGACCGGAGCCATCACCGCACGGGTGGTCTGCTCCATCACCGCATAGTCCAGCGACTCGGAGGCGCAGGCCTCCAGGGCCTCACGATCCAGCCGGAGCGCCCCTTCGATCTCTTGGGCCCCCTCGAGCGCCTCGCGCGCGCTTTGCAGGATGTTGGGCCGGTACCGGCCCATCTCCTCCAGCAGCCGGTCCGCCCGCATCAGAAAGACGCCTGCGTTCCAGAAGTACCGGCCGTCGGCCAGATAGGCGGCAGCGGTGGCGGCGTCCGGCTTCTCCACGAACCGCTCCACGGGACGCACGGCGCCCCGTCCTTGCGCAAGGATGTAGCCGTAGCCGGTCTCCGGCCGCGTGGGCCTCACGCCGAAAGTCACCAGCGCCCCCGCTATCGCCGCCGGCGCGGCTTCGGCCACGGCGCGTCTGAACCCAGGCGCATCGGCGATGAAGTGGTCGGACGGCAGCAGCAGGATCAAGGCCTCGGGGTCTCCCGCCCCGGCGAGCACCGCCGCGATCACCGCGCACGGCGCCGTGCTCCGCCCCAGGGGCTCCAGGACGAGCCGGCCGAGCGGCCGTCCATCCAGCTGTTCGCGCACCATCGTCGCGTGGGCTTCGCCCGTGACCACGATGGGCGGCAGGAAGTTGGCCCCGCCGGCGCTTCCGGCCACGCGCTCGGCGGTGGTCTGCAGCAGCGAGCTCTCTCCCAGCAAGGCGTGGAATTGCTTGGGCCGGCTCCGGCGGGAGAGGGGCCACAAACGCGTGCCCGCGCCACCCACCATGATGACGGGCGTGATCTGCAGGCCGGCAGCCTCCTTCACCAGCGGACCCGGGCGACGCTCGTGACCTGAACCAGCTTCGCCGGCGCCGTCAGCGGCTCCGGGCTCGACATCTCTTGTCTCATGCAACACGAGCCGCTTCCTCACGCGTATGAACCACACATGCGCGCGGGGCCTTTCGGTTTCGTTGAGGCCAGTGGACGTGGGAAGCGGGTCGGCTACAAGGCCCTGCGGCATAGGCCCGCGCGCTCTGGATAGGTCGACAGGCCGACCAACGGCGTCGCCGGGTGATGGTTCAAGCCGACCAACAGCGGGAGGGGGTATGAAGGGCATCGTCCTGGCCGGCGGCGGCACGCTCCAGCAGCCGATCACCATCGACGCCAGCCGGCAGCCGACGCCCGTTCACCACAGGCCGGTGGTCCATCACTCCCTATCGATGACGAGGCTGGCCGAACGCGCGCCCGCGCCGCGCCGGCCCCGTCCCATTCCGTCCTTGCCGCCGTTTCTCGGGCGCAAAGCGCGCCCGCCTGCGAACGGGTCGGCCGCATGAACCTGCGAAGCCTCAAGGCGCGCCTGCGTCCGGCGCCTGCGACCTCCCCGCCGGACGCTCACTTCGACGCCGCCTTTTACCGCAGCCACTACGCGGACCTGGCCGGCATGGGGCCGGGCCAGCTGTGGGCCCACTACGACGCGCACGGTCGAAGGGAGGGACGGTTCGCCAACCTGGCCGAAGCCGTCGCCGCCCTGGAAAGGGAGCTCGGCCCGCTCCCGCCCGGCTTCAGGCCGGCCGTCTACCGCACCATGCACGCGGACCTGCGCGCGGCGCTGAAGACCGATTGGGAGGCGGCCGACCACTACCTCCGCAACGGTCGAACGGAAAAGCGGGCCTATCTGCAGTTCGACGCTGACCTGTACCGAAGCCTCTACTTCCCGGACAAGATCCTCACCGACTATGAGTTGGAGCTCGACTACCGCGAACACGGCGTGGCCGCGGGGCGGGTGGGCTCCTGGGCGGAGTTCATCGAACAGCAGGGCGTGGCCAGCGGCGCTTGGCTGCGCCGGCTCAAGACCGACGAGTTCGAGCTGCTCAACTGGTCCTGGACCGGGCCCGTACCCAACAAGCTCGCGGCCGTACGACTCTTCCTGGACAGCGGCCTGGACCGGCTGGCGCCCATAGCCTTCGACGCCGCCTTTGACCCGGCCTACTACCGCGAGACCCATCCCAAGCATGCCGGCGAAAGCGACGCGGCCCTGTACCGGCGCTGGCTCTTCCAGGGCGTGCCGCAAGGCGAGGCCGGCTCGCCGGAGGAGCGGCTGCGCAAGCTCAACCTACGCCTGCGCGAGTACCCGGAGGCCTTCAACTGGCGAGCCTATGTCGCACGCAACCCCAAGGCCGGCCGCGACCGCTGGTCCGCGCTTGAACACCTTCTGCGGAAGACCGAGCATGAGGCGGTCCCAAGGGCGGCCTTGACGCCGCAAACTCCGGTGGACCAGGCGGCGTTGGACGGGGCGCCGCCGGTCCCGGCCAAGGTCGCACCCCGGCCGCCGGAAATCATCAGCCGCGCCCCG
>JAHWJX010000052.1 GCA_019348195.1 Pseudomonadota bacterium
CGCCGCGTCCCGCCGCATCGCCGAGGCTTCGTCGAGCGGAGCCTCCTTCGCGCGCTGCGCGAGCCACGCGACGCCGAAGAACGGCGCATCCGCGAGGTCTTCGAGCCAGTCGCCGTCCTCGAAACGCATACGCGGCCGCGTCGAAGGCGAGCGCGTCGCGGAGCGCGGTGGCGACCGCGGGATCACGAAGCGCCGCGACGATGACGGCGGTGAGAGGAGACACGACGGGTCACGCGCCCTTCCGCTGGGCGAGCGCATCGAGCATGCCGCCTTCGGTCGGGCGCACCGGCTTCGGCGCCGTCCGCACGGCGTCGGCGTCGGCGGCGGCGCCGGAGAGGTGGATGCGGATGGCGGACACGGCGGCGGCGGCGGCCTCGATCGCCGCCTCGATGGGTTCGGCGTCGTCCCCGAAGAAGCGGAGCTCGCCGTCGCGACCGGAGGCGCGAACCTTGATCACCACCGCGCGGCCGGGCTCAAGGACGTCGCGCACACGGCGAAGGCTCTCGGGCGGGAACATCACCTCATATTCGCCAGTGGGATCGGACAGGGCCACAAAGGCGAAACGTTCGCCGTTGCGGCCGCCGGTACGCTCCTGCTTGCGGCGGATCACGCCGGCCATGCGGAAGGCCTCCTGGCCCTCCTTGGAAAGCGCCAGGGCCTCGGCGTAGGTGGTGGTGCGGCGCTTCTTGAGCACATCGGCCATGGCCTCCAGCGGGTGGCCGGTGAGGTAGAAGCCGACGGCGGCCAGTTCGTTGTCGAGCTTCTCGGCCTGCCCCCAGGGCGGGGCGGAGGGCAGACGGGGGCGCGGCGCCTCGTGGGCGCTGAAGCCGCCGAACAGGCTGACCTGGGAGGAGGCGCGCTCCTCCGCATTGGCCTGGGCGTAGGCGCAGAGGCTCTCGGCGCCGGCCACCACCTGGGCCCGGTTCGGGTCGAGGCTGTCGAAGGCGCCGGCCTTGGCCAAGATCTCCAGCGAGCGTTTGCCGACGAGCTTGGGCTCCACCCGCTCGGCGAAGTCGAACAGGTCGCGGAACGGGCCGCGCTCGCCCCGCACCTCGGCCACCGCCTTCATGGCCTCCAGCCCCACGCTCTTCACCGCTCCGAGGGCGTACAGCACCTCGCCCTCCTGCACGTCGAAATCGGCTTGGGAGCGGTTTATGTCGGGAGCGCGGACGGTTACGCCGAACTTCTTCGCGTCCTGCACGAAGAGCGCCAGCTTGTCGGTGTTGCCCAGGTCCAGGCTCATGGAGGCGGCGAAGAACTCCACGGGGTGGTTCGCCTTGAGATAGGCCGTCTGATAGCTGATCAGGGCGTAGGCGGCGGCGTGGGACTTGTTGAAGCCGTAACCGGCGAACTTGTCGACCAGGTCGAAGATGCTGGACGCCTGTTTCACCGGCACGCCGTTGCGGGCGGCGCCCTCGATGAAGCGCGCCTTTTGCGCCTCCATCTCCGACTTGATCTTCTTGCCCATGGCCCGGCGGAGGAGGTCGGCCTCGCCCAGGGAGTAGCCGGACAGGATCTGGGCGATCTGCATCACCTGCTCCTGGTAGATGATGACGCCGTAGGTTTCCTTGAGCACGGGCTCCAGCGAGGGATGGAGCATGTCGACCTCCTGGCGGCCGAACTTGCGGTCGACATAGGTGTCGATGTTGTCCATCGGGCCCGGGCGGTAGAGCGAGATCAGGGCGGTGATCTCCTCGATGGAGGAGCAGCGCATCTTGCGCAGAGTGTCGCGCATGCCCTGGGATTCCAGCTGGAACACGCCGATCGTTTGACCGGAGGCCAACAGCTCATAGGTTCGGGCGTCGTCGAAGGGCAGGCCTTCGAGGTTCAGCTCGATCCCTCGCTTTCGAAGCAAGCGCACCGCGCGATCCAGCACGGTCAGCGTCTTGAGCCCGAGGAAGTCGAACTTCACCAGCCCTGCTGACTCCACCCATTTCATGTTGAACTGGGTGGCGGGGATGTCGGAGCGGGGGTCGAGGTAAAGGGGGCTGAGCTCCACCAGCGGGCGGTCGCCGATGACCACGCCGGCGGCGTGGGTGGAGGCGTTGCGGTACAGGCCCTCGAGCTTGAGCGCGACCTCCAGCATCTCCGAGACGCTTTGGTCCGAGCGTTTGGCCTCCTGCAGGCGAGGCTCGATCTCGATGGCCTGGGCCAGGGTGACGGGATTGGCCGGGTTGTTCGGCACCATCTTGCAGAGGCGATCCACCAGGCCCAGCGGCAATTGCATCACCCGGCCGGTGTCGCGCAGGACGGCGCGGGCCTGGAGCGTGCCGAAGGTGATGATCTGGGCGACCCGCTCGTCGCCGTACTTGCCTTGGACGTAGCTGATCACCTCTTCCCGCCGCTCCTGGCAGAAGTCGATGTCGAAGTCGGGCATGGAGACCCGCTCGGGGTTGAGGAAGCGCTCGAACAGCAGGCCGAAGCGGAGCGGGTCCAGGTCGGTGATGGTGAGCGCCCAGGCCACCATGGAGCCCGCGCCGGAACCCCGCCCGGGGCCGACCGGGATCCCCTGCCCCTTGGCCCATTTGATGAAGTCCGACACGATCAGGAAATAACCCGCAAAGCCCATCCGGGCGATCACGCCGACTTCACGATCCAGCCGGGCCCAGTAGTCGGGCTCGGGGGCCGCGAGCGGATTCGCTTCCAGCCGGGCGCGCAGGCCCGCGCGGGCCTGTTCGGCGAGCTCCTCCTCCTCCGTCCTGCCGGCCTCCGTCGGGAAGCGGGGCAGCACGGGATCGCGCTTGGGCACCAGAAAGGCGCAGCGGCGGGCGATGTCGAGCGTGTTGTCGCACGCCTCCGGCAGGTCGGCGAACAGCTCGCGCATCTGGGCCGGCGGCTTGAACCAATGCTCGGGGGTGACCCGGCGGCGGTTCTCCTCGCCGATGAAGGTCCCGTCCGCGATGCACAGCAGGGCGTCGTGCGCCGCGTACATCGAGGGCTGGGCGAAATAGACGTCGTTGGTCGCCACAAGCGGGAGGTCATGGTCGTAGGCCCAGCCGACGAGGCCGGGCTCGGCGCGGTCTTCAACGGGAACGCCGTGCCGCTGGAGTTCGACGTAGAACCGCCCCACGAACGCCGCCGCCATTTCGGCCAGGGCCGCCCTGCCCTCCTCGCCCTTGCCGGCCGCGAATAGTGGGTCGACGGGGCCGTCGGGACCGCCCGACAGGAGGATCAAGCCTTCGGAGCGCTTGGCCACCTCCGACCAGCGCACGCAGGGCTCGCCGTCGCTGTCGAGAAAGGCCTTGGTGGAGAGCTCCGAGAGGTGGCGCCAGCCGACCTCGCTTTGGGCCAGGAGCACCACGGTGGGCTTGCGCGCCCAGCTTTCAGAGGGCCCCTTGCCGATCCCGCTCACGGGCAGGGCGCAGCCGACCACCGGCTGAACGCCCTTGTCCTTGACCCCCTGGGAGAACTCGAGCGCGCCGAACAGGTTGGCGCGGTCGGTGATGGCCACGGCCGGCATGGCCTCTTTGGCCGCCAGGGCGCCGATGTCGGCGGTCTTCACTGCCCCCTCCAGCAGGGAATAGGCGGAGCGCACGCGCAGGTGGACGAAGCCGTCGGTCATAGGGCTCAGATGGCCGCGACGGGGGGTGACTCGCAAGCGGGCCGAGGCGCCTCAGCCGAAAGGCTCCCCAAGGAACGTCACCCTCGAACAGGCAGCCGAAGGATGGACGATCGGCCATGGTGGCGAGGAGGCCGGCCGTCGCCGCCCTGCGGCCCATCATGTTGCAGCGTGGCGCCGAGTTATCGCCGCTGCACGAGTTCGCCCACGGCCAGCCGGTCCCGGAGCGTCGTATATCGTCTGGGCATGTTCGCGACGGCGTGGGCAGCCCGTTGTCGATCACTCCCTCGAGGAAGGTAACCCGCAAGCGCGGATCGGCTTTGACGAAGGACGGGATCGCCGAAAATCAGCGGGCTTCAAGCTGGCTGATCGGGCTGCCACAGCTCAACCGGGTTGCCCTCCGGATCATGGATGCGCGCGAAGCGCCCGACGCCCGGCATGTCCCATTCCGGGTTGGTGGCCACCGCGATCCCCGCGGCCCGGAGCGCGGCGCAAAGGTCGTCGAGATTGTTCACGCGCAGGTTGAGCATCCATTGGCGATCCGCAGCGAAATAGTCCGTGTCGGCCGCGAACGGTGCGAAGACGCTGGGCCCCGCCTGCGTCTCCCACACGCCGTAGGCCGCCGAGCCCACGCCGAGATGCTCGACATACCAAGCGCGCATCCCCTCCGGATCCTTCGCGCGAAAGAAGAACCCGCCGATCCCGGTCACGCCCATTCTCGCCTCCCACCTCCAGAGCCGAAGCCGGCTGGGCCACTACCAAGCGATGGTCCGTCGTGCACGGCTGCGCTGGTGCGACGCGCCCCTCGCCTACGGTGCGCAACTCCCATAGCCGCCGCCTGCGCTTCGGCAACCATCATCTTGGCGGGCTCAGCGCGAAGGTTGCGCAGGAGCTCCCGTCCTCTGCCGGTCAGAGACTCGCCGGCCTGCAACAGAGCCTCTGCCCCGTGACGTCAGGCGGCCTTGGCCCGCTCCTCCAGATGGCCGTCCTTGAGGGCGAACACGCGATCGGTGAAGCCGGCCAGTTCGAGATTGTGAGTGGCGATCAGGGCGGCCACGCCCTCCTCGTGCGTGAGGTCGCGGATGTTTTGGAAGACCGACTCCGACGTGTGGGGGTCCAGGTTGCCGGTGGGCTCATCGGCCAGGATCAGCCCGGGCCGGTTGGCCAGCGCGCGGGCGACCGCGACTCGCTGCTGTTCGCCGCCGGAGAGCTGGGCGGGCTGGTGCTGCAGCCGGGCGCCCAGGCCCAGCCGCTCCAGCAGGGAGGCGGCGCGTTTGCGGGCCTCGGCTTCGGACTTGCCGGCGATCCGCTGCGGCAGGGCCACATTATCCAGCGCGGTGAACTCGGGCAGCAAGTGGTGGAACTGATAGACGAAGCCAATGGCGTTCAGGCGCACCAAGGTGCGCTTGGCGTCGTCCATTCGGGTGCAATCCTGGCCGCCGATCAAGATGCGGCCCTGGTCCGGGCGCTCCAGCAGGCCCGCGGCGTGCAGCAGGCTAGACTTGCCGGAGCCGGACGGCCCGATCAGGCCCACGATCTCGCCCGCGTGGACCTCCAGGTCGACGCCGTTGAGCACGTGCAGGCTGTTGTCGCCGGACTTGTAGGAACGGTGCAGGCCCTGGAGCGACAGGATGGCGGAGCGGCTACTCATAACGGAGCGCCTCGACGGGATCGAGCTTGGAGGCGCGCAACGCCGGCGGCAGAGTGGCCAGGCAGCTCATCAACAGGGCCCAGGTCGTGACGAAGAGGACCTCCGTCCACTCGATCCGGGCCGGCAGGTGCGAAAGGAAGTAGATGTCGGAGGAGAAAACCTCCGCGCCGGTGACCCACTCCACGAACGCCTGGATCTGCTCGATGAAGGTGCAGAATACGATCCCCAGGAACAGGCCCAGGAAGGTGCCGATGACACCCAAGGAGGCGCCCGACATGAAGAAGACGCGCAGGATGGCGCCCTGGCTGGCGCCCATGGTGCGCAGAACGGCCACGTCGCGACCCTTGTTCTTCACCAGCATGACCAGGCCGGAGATGATGTTCATGGCCGCGATGGTGACGATCAGCATGAGGATCAGCCGCATGACGTTCCGCTCAACCTGGAGCGCGCCGAAATAGGCCGCGTTGTCGTCACGCCAGTCGCGGACCAGGGCCCCGGGACCGGCGGCCCGGGTCACCAGGGGCCGCAAGCGATCAACGTGGTCGGGGTTGTCCGTCTTGATCTCGATCGAGTCGACCACGCCCTCGCGGCCGAAGAAGAGCTGCGCCTGTTCCAGCGGCATGTAGACATAGGCCGCGTCGAACTGGCTCATGCCGATCTCGAAGACGCCGCCGATGGTGTAGGTCTTGGAGCGCGGGGCGGAGCCGAACGCCGTGGCTTCACCGCTGGGCGATAAAAGCGTGATTGGATCGCCCGCCCCCAGCCCTAGGGTGGAGGCCAGTCCGGAGCCCACCAGCACCAGATCGCCGCCGTATTCGCCCTCGCCGAAGCCCTGGAGCGAGCCTTGCAAGATGTTGTCGGCCACGATGGAGGTGGCGCGGACGTCGGCGGGCCGCATTCCGCGAACCACCGCCAGCCCCAATTGGTTGGCCCCCTGGGCGACCGAATAGGACTCCACGATGGGAAAGGCCTGCTCCACGCCGGGCACGGCGCGCAGCCGGGTCAGGGATTGGTCCAGGACGCTGGGCTGGCCCGAGGACGGCGGCGGCGCGGTTCCGGCGGCGGCCTCGTCGGCGGCGACCAGGGCGTCCAACTCGCTCGTGGGCTCGCCGGGCGCCGATGCGGGCGGGCCCTCGGGGTCGGAGACGAGGACGGCGCCCGTGACATGCATGTGGCCGCTGAAGCCCAGGGTGCGGGCCAGCAATTCGGAGCGGAAACCGTTCATCACCGACATCACGATGATCAGGACGGCCACGGCCAGGGTGATGCCGATCACCGAGATCAGCGAGATCAGGGCCACGCCGCCCTGGTTGCGCTTGGCGCGCAGATAGCGGCCGGCGAGCGATCGCTCCCAGGCGGAGAAGGGCGGCGCGGCGAGCTGGGTCACGAGGCGGGTATCTGGGGCGTGTTCGCATCCGCGGCCAGTCCGTCGAGGACGGCCTGCAGCGGCGCGATGGAACGCTCGCCGGTGCGGCGGTTCTTGATCTCGACATTGCCCTCGGCCAGGCCCTTGGGCCCGACGATCATCTGTCGGGGCAGACCGATCAGGTCCATGGCGGCGAACTTGGCGCCAGGGCGTTCGGTCGTATCGTCGTAGAGCGCGGTCTGGCCGGAAGCGTGGATGGCGGCATAGGCCCGCTCGCAGGCCTGATCGCAGGCGGGGTCGCCCGGCCGGAGATTTATCAGCCCCACGTTGAAGGGGGCCACGGCCTCCGGCCAGATGACGCCAGCCTCGTCGTGATTGGCCTCGATGATGGCACCAAGCAAGCGGGAGACGCCCACGCCGTAGCTGCCCATCTGCAAGGGGCGCTCGACGCCGTCCGGGCCGGCCGCCACCGCCTTCATGGGCGCGCTGTACTTCTCGCCGAAGTAGAAGATGTGGCCGACCTCGATGCCGCGCGCGGACAGGCGCTTGTCCTCCGGCACCTGCTGGAAGGCGGCGGGGTCGTGCATCTCCTCCGTGGCGGCATAAAGGCCCGTGCGGGCGTTCACGAGAGCTTGAAGGTCGCCGAACCAGTCCACGTCGGACCCCGGCGCCGGCATGTCGACCAGGTCCTTGTGGCAGAAGACGGCGCTCTCGCCCGTCTCAGCCAGGATGATGAATTCGTGGGACAGGTCCCCGCCGATCGGGCCGGTGTCGGCGCGCATCGGCACGGCCTTCAGCCCCATGCGGCTGAACGTGTTCAGGTAGGCGACGAACATACGGTTGTAGGCCGCTCGGGCGGACGCTTCATCGATGTCGAAGCTGTAGGCGTCCTTCATCAGGAACTCGCGGCCGCGCATGACGCCGAAGCGGGGCCGCTGCTCGTCCCGGAACTTCCACTGGATGTGATAAAGGTTGAGCGGCAGGTCCTTGTAGGACCGGACGGACGCGCGGACGATCTCGGTGATCATCTCCTCATTGGTGGGGCCGTAGAGGAGCTCGCGCTCGTGGCGGTCCTTGATGCGCAGCATCTCGGGGCCGTAGGCGTCGTAGCGGCCGCTTTCGCGCCACAGGTCGGCCAGCTGCAGGGTGGGCATGAGCAGCTCGATGGCCCCTGCCCGCTCCATCTCCTCGCGGACGATTTGCTCCACCTTGCGCAGCACGCGCAAGCCCAGCGGCAACCAGGCGTAGATGCCTGCGGCCTCCTGCCGGATCATGCCCGCGCGCAGCATCAGCCGGTGCGAGGCGATCTGCGCCTCGGACGGCGTCTCCTTGAGCGTGGGCAGGAAGAAGCGCGACAGGCGCATGAAACCTCGGGAGTCGGCGGAGGGCCTGTCTAGCTGGGGCCCGTGCTGCGATGCAACGTCAGCGCACCGCCCAGCCGCGCAGCGCGACTTCGGCCACGGCCACCACTATCACCCACACGAGCGCGCTGACCCAGGTGGTGGTGATGGCCTTTCGCTTGAGGTTCAGGGTGACGGGAGAGCCGGGCTCGCCGCCAGCGGGGGTGTCCACCCCCGCTTCGTGGTGGCTGTGGGCGCCCAGCGGAAGCACCGCGAAGAGCACCGTCCACCAGAGCGTGAGGTAGATGGCGACAAGGGTGAACGGGCCGAGCTGCATCAGTCCTCCAGGCCCGGGACAGCGGCGCGGGCGTGAACGTGATGCGCCTCCATGATCTCGATCAGCAGGCCGTCGGTCGTGCGGGGGTGGAAAAAGAGCACCGGCGTGCCGTGCGCGCCGATGCGGGGCTCGCCGGAGCCCAGCACCGTGAGGCCCCTGCCCTGGAGCTCGTCACGGGCGGCGAGGATGTCGTCCACCTCGAAGCAGAGGTGATGCTGACCGCCGCGCGGGTACTTCTGGAGATAGGCCGTCAGGGTGCTGGTCTCGCCATAGGGTTCGATCAGCTCGATCTGCGTGTTCGGCAGGTCCACAAAGGCCACGGACACGCCTTGTTCCGGCAGGGCGCGCTTTGGCGACACCGTCGTGGCGCCCAGAGTCTCGCGGTAGAAGCGCAGGCTGTCGTCGATCGAGGGCGTGGCGACACCCACGTGGTTGAGGCGGCCGATCACTTGGGCTCCACAGGCTGCTGCACTAGGCTCGGGGCATGATCGCACGGAAGATGAACCTTGGGCGAGCGGTGATCGCGGCGGGCGGGCTGCTTGTGCTCGCCGCGCTGGCTTCCGTCTTCGCTGGCGGCGACCTCCGGGCATGGGCGGTGGCCTTCGTCGTCATTGCTGTCATTTTCGGCGGCCTGGTCCTGGTCGGGCGCACCCTGGGCGGACGGGCCGCCGCCCGGCTTGGATATGACCCGGTGGCGGGGCAACGCAGCGGGATCGGCCTGGCGATAGGCCTTCCGCTGCTGGCGATCACCCTCTCGCGCTGGCTGGGCCTGGGCTAGACCCGCAGAACGATGGTCTCGACCACGGGCCGGCGGTCCCAGATGCGTTGGCTGGCCTTTTTCAGCGCGCGGCTGAGGGCCTGCTCCAGCTGGTCGTCGTCCTGGCGCGCAGCGGCGTCCAAGCGGCGCAAGGTGTCCTCCGCAAGGTCGGCCAGGTCGTCCAGCGCGTCCTCGAGCGGGCGCTCCTTGTCCCCGGGCAGGCCTATGGCGCGCAGGTCGATGTCGCTCACCAGCTTGCCGCGGCGGTCTAGCGCCAGAGTCAGCATGAGCACGCCGTTGTTGCCGGCGTGGATGCGTTCGCGCAGGGCCTCGCCGTTGGCGGGGGTCAGCACGCCGCCGTCCACGAAGAGGCGGCCGTTGGGAACCTCGTCGATGATCTCGGCGCGGCCAGGCGCCAGGCGGATGATCTCGCCGTTATGCGGCGCGATGGCCTGGGGCACCTGCAGCTCCTTGGCCAGGATTACGTGCTCCATCAGGTGACGGCGCTCGCCGTGAGTGGGGATGGCGATCTCGGGCCGGGCCCACTGGTACATCTGGCGGAGCTCGCCTCGGGCCGGGTGGCCGGAGACGTGGATGCCGGGGTGGTCGCGCTCAGTGATCAGGTGAACGCCGCGCTCGGCCAGGGCGTTCTGCACGGCGCCGATGGCCACCTCATTGCCGGGGATTTGGCGGGAGGAGAAGATCACGCTGTCGCCCTGGCCGAAGCTGACGTGGGGATGGGTGCCGGTGGCGATGCGGGACAGGGCGGCGCGGGGCTCGCCCTGGCTGCCAGTCACCAGATAGACGAGCTTGTCGTCCGGGAAGTGCTTCGCCTCGTCGTCGCGGACGAACTCGCCCACGTCCTTGAGCAGGCCCACCGACTTGGCGGCGGCCGTCATGCGCAGCATGGATCGGCCCACCAGGCAGACGCGGCGGCCGGCCGCCTCCGCCGCCCGAACCGTGCTGTCGATACGGGCCACGTTGGAGGCGAAGCAGCCCACGGCCACCTTGCCCTTGAGCGTGGGCAGCAATTCGGTCAGCGCCCGACGGACGTCGGCCTCCGAGCCCACCTCGCCTTCCACAAAGACGTTGGTGCTGTCGCAGACCATGGCCAGCACGCCCTCGTCGCCCAGCTTGCGCAGGGCGTGCACATCGGTGACGGCGCCGATCACGGGCTCCGGGTCGATCTTCCAGTCGCCCGTGTGGAGGACCACGCCCAAGGGCGTGCGGATCGCCAGACCGTTCGGCTCCGGGATGGAGTGGGTCAGGGTGATCATGTCCACCGTGAACGGCCCCAGCTGGAGCGTGCCGCCCAGTTGCACCTCATGGAGAGCGAACCCGGTGATGCCCTCGTTGCGCAGCTTCTCGCGCACCAGAAAGGCGGTGAAGGGGGTCGCGTAGATGGGCGCCTTGAGCCGGGGCCAGAGCCAGGGCAGGCCCCCGATGTGGTCCTCATGCGCGTGGGTGACGATGATGCCCAGGATGTCGGCCGCGTTCTCCTCAAGAAAGCGCGCGTCGGGCACGATGATGTCCACGCCCGGCGTGGTCAGGTCGCCGAAGGTGACGCCTACATCCACCACGATCCACTTGCGGTCGTCCGGAGGGCCGTAGCCGTAGGCGTTGAGGTTCATACCGACTTCGCCGGAGCCGCCGAGCGGCAGGAAGACGAGTTCGTCGTTAGTGCGGGGAGCTTGCATTCAGTCTTTCGGTGTCGGTCTGCGTGTTGCGGCGCCAGATTTCCAGGAGGCCGCGCAGAGTCAGGTCAGGATCGAAACGGTCGATGGCGTTTGTTGCGCCCTCAAATAGGGATGCGACCCCGCCCGTCGCCACCACGGTGAGCGGTTTGTCCGTCTCGCTCTTGATCCGGGCGATCAGACCTTCGATGAGGCCCACATAGCCCCAGAAGACGCCGGACTGCATGGCGCCCACAGTGTCGACCCCGACCACGCAGGAGGGGCGACGGATGGCGATCCGCGGCAGCCGGGCGGCGGCCTCGTGCAGGGCCTCCATGCTGAGGTTGATCCCGGGCGCGATCACGCCGCCCTCGAAGCCGCCGTCGGCCCCGACCACGTCAAAAGTCGTCGCCGTCCCGGAGTCGACCACGAGCAACGCCCCCTCATAAGCGAGATGCGCGCCCAGGGCGTTGACCAGCCGGTCGGCGCCGGCCTCTGAGGGCTTGGGGATGCGCACCGGGATCCCGAGCTCGACGTTCTCGCCGATCACCAGCGGCTCGGCGTGCAGGTAACGGCGCGCCAGATTGCGCAGGTTGAACAGGGACTGAGGCACCACGCTGGAGATGATGCAGGCGTGCAGGTCGCCCAAGGTCAGCCCCTGCATGGCCAGGAGTTGATGCAACCACACGGCGTATTCGTCGGCGGTCCGCCCGGCCTCCGTGGCCGTTCGCCACTGCGCAGCCCAGCCGCTTCCGTCGTGGACGGCGAACAGCGTGTTGGTGTTGCCCTGCTCGATCGCGAGAAGCACGCCTAGCTGGGCTTGGTCACACCCTTCATGGAAGGGGCGGCCGCGATGGTCTTCGGCTTCTCCTTCTTGGGCTTGCGGGTTTCCTTGCCGGGCTTGGAGGCGCCTTTGGCCATGGTGGTGCTCCTGGATTGTTAGAGGAGCTTAGCGAGACGGGGCCGCCACGTCATCCAGGAAGGGCGACCCTCGTGCGATAGCCTCGCGTGCTCCAAGGGCTCGGAAGAGGGACTGGAGTGCGACTTCTTGCGGTCCGCGAAGCTGCTGTGGTCAATCCAGCCTGGCTCGAGCCTCAGCCGGCCCGCGTCAAGAACTCGACCGTACCTGCACGCCAGCGGCGGACATTCGGCCGAAGAGCCGACCTCGCAGACGAGCAACCACCCGCTGCGCGGCGACGAGTCAAGCGGCGGCTCGCCCCCACGAGCTCGCCCCTACTGAGGACGAACTTCGGTCAGCACATATTGGTCGCCCTGCTTGCTGAAGGAGAACCGGACCGGGGCGCCGGCCTGCAAGCCCTGGATCATGCTGGGATCCGGAGCCTGGAAGGTCATGGTCATGGCCGGCCAGCCCAGCTCCGCCACCGGCTGGTGATTTATGCTGACCGCGTCAGCTTCGACTGCGGCGATCTGGCCGGTCGTGCTGAAGGGTCCGGTCGCCTGAGCGGCGCCGCCGGTCGCCGGAGTGGCGGATGGAGCCCCGGCCACCGGCGCCGCTTCGGAGGGTGCCTCGGCCGCGCCCTCCTCGCCGCCGCTGCAAGCCTGCAGCAGCAGGGCGGCTCCGAGGGTGCTCGCGATTATCAAAGTTCTCATGGTGTCTCCTTGGGTTGAGGTGTTCGGGGTGAGGCTGGTTAGCCGCGCCGGATTGCGGTGATCTGCTGGGCCCGCAGGTCGAACCGCACGCGGTCGCCGGCTTTCAAGCCCTTCAGCAGCGAGGGGGACGCGACCTTGAAGCTCATGGTCATCGCCGGCCATCCGAGGGCTGCGATGGGATCGTGAGCCACGGTGATCGTGTTCGTTTTGGCATCGACGCCTTTGACCACCCCGGTTGCCTTGACCTTGGCGACCGGCTGGGCGGCTACGTGGTTCGCGTGATCCTGCGCGGCGACAGGTGTTGCGAGCGCCATGGCCGCGAGGGTGGATAGAACGGCAGCTTTCATCGAACTTCTCCGAGTGAGGGGACGGGCTGTGCGGCCGAAGTCCGGGCCGTGGCGGATTTCGTACGCCGGCGCATCAGGAGGTAGGCGGCCGGAACGACCAGCATGGACAGCAGGGGCGCCGACAGCATGCCGCCCAGCATCGGGGCGGCGATGCGGCTCATCACCTCCGACCCGGCGCCCCCTCCGGTCATGATCGGCAGCAGACCCGCGATGATCACCGCCACGGTCATGGCCTTGGGCCGGACTCGCAAAACGGCGCCCTCGCGGATGGCCTGGTCGACCACCTCCGGCGTGAGCGGGACCCCCGCCGCTTCCCGGTCCGCGAGCGCATGCTTGAGGTAGATCAGCATGATCACGCCGAACTCGGCGGCGACCCCGGCCAGCGCGATGAAGCCCACACCCGTTGCGACCGAGAGGTTGTAGCCCAGCAGGTAGAGGATCCAGACCCCGCCGGTCAGCGCAAACGGCAGACTCAACATGATCAGCGCCGCCTCGTCCAAGCGGCCGAAGGTCAGGTAGAGCAGCAGGAAGATGATCAGAAGCGTGGCCGGAACAACGATCTTCAGCCGCGCCATCGCGCGTTCCATGAACTCGAACTGGCCGGAGTAGGCCAGGCTGACGCCGGGCGGCAGCTTCACGTTCTCGGCCACCGCCTCCCGCAGATCGCCGGCCACGGAGGCCAGATCGCGGCCGCGCACGTCGACGTAGATCCAGCCAGCCAGTCGGCCGTTCTCGCTTCGAAGCATCGGGGGGCCGTCGGTCACCCGCAGCTCGGCCACCGTATCCAGCGTGATCTGCTGACCGCTGGGCGTGAGCACGGGCAAGGCCCGTAGTTCCTCCAGGCTGTCGCGCACCTCGCGCGGATAGCGCACATTGATCGGGTAGCGGGCGAGGCCTTCCACGACCTGGCCGACGTTGTCGCCGCCGATCGCGCTGGAGACGATGGACTGCACGTCGGCGATGTTGAGTCCGTACCGGCCGGCCATCGGCCGATCGATCGAGACGTCGATGTAGCGGCCGCCGCTCAATCGTTCGCTGAAGGCGGAGCTCACGCCCGGCACGGTCTTCGCGACAGCCTCGATCTCGCGGGCGACCCCGTCGATCTGCCCCAAGTCCGAGCCGGAGACCTTGACCCCGATCGGGCTCTTGATGCCGGTCGCGAGCATGTCGATCCGATTGCGGATCGGCGGCACCCAAACATTGGCGAGCCCTGGAACCTTCACGATCCGGTCCAGCTCCTCGATGATCTTCTCTTCGGTCATGCCCGGCCGCCATTCCTCGCGCGGCTTGAGCTTCACCGTGGTCTCGAACATCTCGAGCGGCGCGGGGTCCGTGGCCGTTTCGGCCCGCCCGGCCTTGCCGAACACCGTCTCCACCTCCGGCACGGTCTTGATCAGCCGGTCGGTGATCTGCAGCAGCTCCGACGCCTTCTGCGCCGACAGGCCGGGCAAGGCGGAAGGCATGTAGAGGAGGTCGCCTTCCTTCAGCGTCGGCATGAACTCGCCGCCCAGCCGCGAAATCGGCCAAGCGCTCGTGGCGAAGACCAGAGCGGCGAGCACCAGGGTCGTGCGCGGCCGGTGCATGACCCAGTCGATCACCGGACGATAACCGGCGATCAGGAGCCGGTTCAGCGGGTTTGCGGTCTCCGCCGGAATGCGGCCCCGGATCCAGTAACCCATCAGCACCGGGATCAGGGTCACGGACAGGGCCGCGGCTCCCGCCATGGCGTAGGTCTTGGTGAAGGCCAGCGGGCTGAACAGCCGCCCCTCCTGGGCCTGCAGGGTGAAGATGGGGATGAAGGACAGGGTGATGATCATCAGGCTGAAGAACAGCGCCGGCCCCACCTCGACGGCCGCCGCGGTGCGGTCGCCGTGGTGGCGCTGGGCCACGTTGACGGCCTTGGACGCCACGGTGAGCGTCACCAGGACCTCGTGGCGGGTGGCCAGCGGCCCGGCGTTGCCGAGCAGCGCCCGGTAGGAGGCCAGCGCCGCCGGGTCGGCGTCGTCGGCACCGTGCTCGGCTAGGTAGGAGTACTGCTCCTCCATGCCGGCGGGAGCCGCCCACTCGCTCCAGCGCACGTTGGCCACGGCGGTGCGACCCCGGGAGAACACGGCCAGGGCGTCGCCCCACAGCTGCACCAGGCGGTCCTGCTCACCGGCCTCGGCCAGGGCGAACTGCCGACCCGAGACACGCACGCTGACGGCGAAGGTCCCCCCAGCTCGGTCATGGACCACGGCCACGTGCCCGCTGCCGGCGCGGATCCCATGCTCGGCGGCGTCCACGGCCAGGATCACCTGGCCGGCGAGGGCGGGCGGCAACTCAGCTGTGTCGCCGACCAACGGCAGCTCAGCGAACCACGTCTTGTTGCCGCTGGCGGTGCCCACGGCCCAGCGCCACAGCGTGGGGACCAGCTCGAGTACCGATTGGCCCTCCAGACGGAGGAAGCCGAGAGCGGCGCCGACGGTCGCC
>JAHWJX010000053.1 GCA_019348195.1 Pseudomonadota bacterium
GGCCCCATAGGGCCAGCTGGATAAGGAAAGTCCAGAGTGATCGACCAGACGCAGGGCTCCGGCTTCCTCGCGGTACTCGCCCATCTGCGGTTCAAGCGCCCGGAGTTCTCGATCCGGGCTGACCGGGGCCTCTAACTGCGGGCGTACAAGGTCCGGAACTCCTCGGCGATCAGCTTGAGTTCGCCCAACGGCCAAGGACTGCGCCAGCCTGACGAGCTTCGTCCCTAGGGCCGGTGGCGCCGACACCTGGGAGCGGGAAAACCCATTTGCGCCAGGGCGCCTTTGAGCGCGTGCTTTTGGTCGGGACCCGTCTTCGCGGAAGGCACCATGGCCAGCGGCTCATGTGCGCCGCACTGACAGGCCGAACACATGGCCGCACCGACCAGCCCGAGCAGAGCATCCGGAACACCCTTGCCAACGGAGGGCCGTCCACATGGCGCAGAGCGGACTTTCGGAGATTGCGGATTAACCGTGAGCTTGGCTCGGACTCGTCATTGAATTTCGGAAGGTCTGCTAGCGGCCCATGCACCCCGCCCGGAGCACCGAGGTGATCTCGGCCTTGACCTGCGGCCAGGCAGCGGCGGCGGGGTCGATGAGTTCGAAGTGGCCGGCGCCAGCCACGTCGAGCACGCAGGCAGGGTCGCCGGCGCGCACCGCCGCCGCCGCATACTCACGGCCGAAGCGGCTTGGGACGATGCGGTCCAGCGCGCCCGAGACCACCGTCAAGGGCGTTCCGATCGGCAGCAGCGCGGCTGGCGAGGTGTCTGCGAACGGTGCGGGCCGCGGGGAGCCGACGAGCCGGTCGATCAATTCCGGCCCGCCGCAAGCCTCCGGGCCGTTGGCGCGATAGGACTCCAGGTCGTTGATGCCCGCCAGGGTGACGACCTTCCGCGGCGTCAGCGGCTGGGGGGTGAATAGGGGACTGGTGCGCGGCAGCTTGGGCCGGCTGGCGGCCCACAAGGCGAGATGGCCGCCCGCCGAATGGCCGGCGAACACGAGCCGGCGGAGGTCCAGCCGTTGGACGCCGGCGAAGGTCCGTAGATGGTCAACACCGCGCGCCACGTCCTGGAAGACCTGCGGGTAGCCGCTCCCTGCGGGGCCGAGCCGCCGGTACTCCAAGTTCCAGACCGCCACGCCGCTCCGGCGCAGGTCTTCGGCCATGTAGTCCATGAGCTCCAGACCGGGCAGGTCGGCGCGCCAGCATCCGCCGTGGATGAGCACGACCACCGGATGCGGGCCGCGGCCTTCCGGCGCCCAGAGTTCCCCGAACTGCAGCGGGTCGGGCCCGTAGGCGATCCGCGCGGTCGCCTGAGCGCGCGGACGCTCCAGCAGCTGCCGGAAGGTGATCGGCGCGCGCGCAGGAGCCGCTTCGGCCCGGGGAGCCGTGGTGGGCGCGGGCGCGGAGGGCGGGACCGAACATCCGGACTGGGCAGCTAGGACGGCCGCGGACACCGCGCCCTTGGCGAGCTGCACCTTGAACACTATTCGCCCCTCCAGGTTCGCCAACCATCTAGGGCGGCGCCCAGCCCCAGACCAAGCCGCCGAGGTAATATGCCGATCACCCGCCAAATTTGCGCTGATCTGGACAGCCAGGACGCCTTGGCGCCCGCGCGTGCTCTGTTCGATCTGCCGGAAGGGCTGATCTACCTTGACGGCAACTCGCTCGGCGCCTTGCCCAATGCGGTGAGCCGGCGCGTCGCTGCCGTGGTGCGGGAGCAGTGGGGTCGAGACCTCATCCGCAGCTGGAATGCACACAATTGGATCAGCCTGCCCGAGCGCGTGGGAGCGCGGATCGCGGGCATCGTGGGCGCAGAGCCTGGTTCGGTGGTGGCGGCCGACTCCACCTCCGTGAACCTGTTTAAACTGGCCGCCGCCGCGCTTCGTCTGCAAGCCCCCCGGCGGGTGGTCCTGACAGAGCAGGGGGACTTTCCCACCGACGTCTACATCCTGCAGGGCTTGACCGAGTTCATGGGCGCAGGGGTGGAGCTCCGGGTCGTCGAACGCGATCGGCTAGCTGAGGCTCTGACCGATGATGTCGCCCTGCTTCTGCTGAGCCATGTGCACTACAAAACGGCTGCGGCACACCCAATGGCGTTGCTGTGCGCGCGTGCGCGCGCGGTCGGAGCCCTGACGCTTTGGGACCTTAGCCACAGCGCGGGCGTGCTGGATGTCCGGCTCGAGCGTGATGGGGCCGATTTCGCCGTCGGTTGCGGCTACAAATACATCAACGGCGGGCCGGGTGCGCCCGCCTTCCTCTATGTCGCGCCCCGGCTGCAGGAGGTCTTCCGCTCGCCCCTCTCCGGCTGGATGGGACATGCGCGCCCCTTCGGGTTCGAGGGCGATTACCAGCCCGCGCCAGGCGTGCTGCGCGGCCTATGCGGAACCCCGCCGGTGCTCAGCCTGGCTGCTCTGGATGAGGCGCTGGGCGTCTTCGAGGGGCTCTCGATGAGCGACCTGGAGCGCAAAGCCCGTGCCCTTGGTGATCTGTTCATCGCGCTGGTGGAGCAATGCTGCCCCGACATGGCCCTGGCGAGCCCCAGGCAGGCTGACGCACGCGGCGGGCACGTCAGTCTCGCCCATGCCGAGGGCTATCCCGTGATGCAGGCCCTGATAGCCGCGGGGGTGATCGGCGATTTCCGCGCGCCCGAGACCCTGCGCTTCGGGTTCAGCCCCCTCTATGTGCGCTACGTCGATGTCTGGGACGCGGTTGCCCGGCTCGCGGCCATTCTGCGGCGCGAACGCTGGCGTGAACCCCGTTTCCATATACCGGCGGTGGTGACCTGAAGCACCCGATCGCCGGATGGCGCCCACGGTCTGGAAGGGCCGGCGAAGCTAGTGGGCGCCCGCGGGTGGGATGCTTAGGTTCGTCCTGGACGCAGCTGAGGCATCCCGTCCTGCTGGCTTGGTGACCGGTGAAGCCCAGTGCGAACTGCTCGTGCACTTAGGCCCGCCCTCATCCCCTCTTGGGCGCGACTGACCGTTCCTGGCTCAAGCGGACGTCGGGAAGGTCCGCTCCATGGCTGCCCGCTTTCCGCTTGAAGGCAGATCGTTGCGCCCGCATCTGCTTCAGAAGAAGCTGCAGTCGGCGAGGTTGCGGGCGCCTACTGCGCCTTGCCCTTGGTAGGGCAACCGTTTCGCCAAGCGGACTGGGCAGTGCAGTTCCAGTGGGCAAAGGAAGGGCGACCCGACACCCCGGGCGAGCGATGCGTCTCCCGGACTGTTCTCGCCCTGGCGGAGTGCTCGCATCCCATCGGTCTGAACGGGGGCGGCAGCTCCAACCGTGATGCCGACCGCAGCGCTCCGGTGTATCTTTCGTTCTTGCGGACTGAGCGGAGGAGAAGCGATGTTGCGGGCCATGGCCATAGGCCTGCTGATAGCGTCTTCCGCTTGCGGCACGGCCGCTGCGCAGACCTACCGTCCCGAATTCGACCCGAGCGAGCTCAAGGGCCCGCGCGTCGGATCGCCCAACGCGGTCATGGTCCTCGGTACGCCCCATCTCTCAGGCTTGCCGCAAAGCTTCGCTCCGGCCAAGCTTGAGGGGCTGCTCAAGCGGCTACAAGCCTGGCGGCCCCAGACGATTGCGATCGAGGCTCTGTCAGGATCGCAATGTGATTTCATGCGGCGCCATCCGGCCCGGTATGAGAGCACATCGGTAAATCGCTATTGCTGGGATCCCGCTCCAGCGCGGGCGGCGACGGGGCTCGATGTCCCCTCGGCGGCCGCCGAGGCCGAGCGTCTGCTGGCAAGCTGGCCCGCCCAGCCGACGCCGGGCCAGCGCCGGCGGCTAGCGGCTGTCTTTCTAGCCGCCGGGGACGGAGCCTCCGGCCTGGTGCAGTGGTTGCGCCTGCCACCGTCGGAGCGGCGCCAGGGCGATGGGCTGGACGAGGTCTTGGTGGCGCGGCTCGAGGCGCTTCGCGGGCGACGCAATGAGAACACGCTCATCGCAGCGCCTTTGGCGGCGCGTCTGGGGCTGGAGCGCGTCTATCCGATGGACGACCACACCGCCGGTCGGCCGGTCGCCGATCGAAAGGCCTATGGTGAGGCCATGACGCGCGCCTGGGACAATCCGGCGACCGCCAAGCGCAAGGCTGTCGACGAGAGACTGGCAGGTCGGCTTGGCACGGACGAGGGTGTTCTCGCCATCTATCGCGCCCATAACGCGCCCGGCCTGGCGAGGCTGGTGTTCGACGGCGATTTAGGGGCCGCACTGGAAGAGCCCTCGCCGCAACAATTTGGGCGCGGCTATCTCGGCTATTGGGAAACCCGCAACCTGCGCATGGCGGCGAACATCCGCGACATGCTGGCGGCGCGCCCTGGCGTCCGCGCCCTTGTGATCGTGGGCGCGGCCCATAAGGGGTATCTGGAAGCCTATCTTGACCAGATGCACGATGTGCATCTTGTCAATACCGACGAGGTGCTGCGCTGATCAGGACCTCTACGACGTCCCTTTCAGCCGCAAGAGCTTCCTCTAACCTGTGAGGCCTACATGCCCGAAACCTCCACCACGCGCCGTCACCTGCTCGCTGCCGCAGCGGCCCTAGGCGCCGGTCCGGCCTTGGCCCAGCCGGCTCGGCCACGCGTGCGGCTCCAGACCGACAAGGGCGTGATGGTGGTGGAGCTGGCCGACGACAAGGCGCCGGTCACGGTGGCTAACTACCTGCGCTATGTGGACGCCCGCCGGTTTGACGGGGCCATGTTCTTCCGGGCCTCCAACGCGCCCGGCGTCCCGACCCTGGGGTTCATCCAGGCGGGGGTGAGGAATCCGGCCAAGCTGTTTCGGCCCATCGCGCACGAGAGCACGCTGGTCACGGGGCTGAAGCACGTCGACGGCGCCATTTCGATGGCGCGCCTCGCGCCCGGCACGGCGCAGAGCGACTTCACCATATGCTGCGGCGACGCCCCGCATATGGACGCCAAGCCAGGGGCGCCCGGCGACAACCTGGGCTATGCCGCCTTCGGCCAAGTGGTCGAGGGGATGGAGGTCGCCCGCAGCATCCTCGCTTCGCCCAGGAACGGCCCGGCGCCGACCCCGGTCATGCAGGGCCAGATGCTAGACCCGCCGGTGAAGATCCTCAGCGCCCGGCGGACGTGAAAGGTCGCCCCCCAGGCACTTAGGGGGGAACGGGTGCGTTCGGCCGTCTGAGTTCGTGCGCGCGAAGCTCCGTTCTCCGGCGCCGGGCAACCGTCCGCTCTGTCGCCTGGGCAACGTGCTAACCTCACCCACCGACGCCTCCTTAAGTGGTGCGCTCAACACCTCCACTTTGGCGCCTCGATGCCGTCAGGGGGCGTCCACCCCATCGCTTCTGGCGCGGAACGGCCAAAAGCGCCGCGAACTGCACATTCACCACCGATTGATCGTGGTTCCGAGATCCTCAGCGACGTTGATCGCTGGAGCTCGCGTCGGCTGTCGTGCGGCGCTCAAGTCCTGACCTGCGGCGGGCATGGCGCGACGTCCGCAAGGCGGCCATTCTGAAGGTCCGCTTAGGGCGGCATGCCCGGCCGGAAGGTTTGGTGTTCGATCCCCAAGCTTCGAAGCGCTTGCTGGTCGCCCGTGAACGCGCCTGGGAGGGCGCACCTGCCGCGTCATGCTCCCGGCGCTGCGGGACCGAAGCGGGCCTGGAGCCAAGTGCGCCACAGTGCTTCGGTCTCGGTCAGGCTGGAACCGAGCCCGTGCGCTTGACCCTCGGCCGCCAGCCATTGCTCAAAGCTCGCACCTCTCGCCAAGGCTGTTGCGATATCGGCGAAGATCGCTGCCTTACCCGAGCGGTCGATGAGGAAATCGGCGAAAGCGCGCCCTTGAAGATAGAACCGCGGACCCGCTCCGATGTCGACACCCGGTCCAGTCCCGGCCCGAACGGTCTCGGTCATCATGACGATCTGCGGAGCGCCGGAACCGCTAGCGGCGGCCCGGGCCTGCAGCATTTGCTGCTGGTTCTTCATCGGATGATCTTTGGAGAGGAAAATCGGCAGCGGGTCGGGCCGGCCTTGGATCGCTCCCCGGGCTCTGCCCGTGTACAGGAGCCGGAACTGGTCCCTACGCTCGGCGGTCCCTTGTTCGTCCTCCATCAGGATCGCGGCCGTTTCGTCCAGCCAGTCCGCCGCGGGTCCGCCGTAGTGGCCCGCGCGGTCGAGGCCCGATCCCGGCCAGAAGGCTTCGATCAGCCAAACATGGCCGAGTTCGTGAGGAACAATGCTTGCGTTGCGATCCAGCAGGCCTGCGGCTTGCGGCGCCCGGACCGCTGCTTGGGCCGTCTTGTTCGAGTCCGGGCCCGCAGCCTTGGCCCTCGCCTCTGCAGCTCGGCGCACGGCCTCGGCGTAGGCCGCGCGCTGCTGGTCCGCGGTGATCCAGGGCAGGACCGCCTTGATCCCCGCGGCACGCAGGGTGGTTCGGACATCCGGCGTCAGTTGTCCGATAATCAGGGCGTAGGGCGGCGTATCGCGACCGAAGTGGCGCTTGAAGCGCGCCTCGCCCGCTCGCGCAAAGGCGGCGTTGCGCTCCGCCTCCACGCGATCCGGGGCGAAGATCAGGCCACGGGGCGTCGCCACGCAAACCGGGAGTTTTGGAAGGTGGACGGCGGCGCAGGTCAGTGAAGCGGCGGGGAGCGGCGCAGGTATGAGCGTCTGGGACGCGGCGGGGGCCGCCGATGCGGCGAGGATCAGGGCGGATAGGGCGAGTCTCATAGACGAGCTCCGGTGACAGCCGCAGCTGACCCGGCCAAGCTGTCCCCCGTTTGTCGGCCGCGTGTCGCCGTTGACACATGGCGGACAACGGGCGGGAGCATGAACGAGGCGATGGAAGGCGCGCGCATCCTGGTCGTGGACGACGACGCCAGCATCCGCGACGCCGTATGCGAATACCTCGGCCGCCATGGGTTCCGGGTGCGCGGCGCGGACGGCGGGGCGGCCATGGACAGGCGTCTGGCGGCCGAGCCCGCCGATCTGGTGGTGCTCGACCTGATGATGCCGGGAGAGGACGGGCTGTCCATCTGCCGCCGCCTGCGTCCGGATGGACCGGCCGTGCTGATGCTGAGCGCGATGGGCGAGACCACCGACCGTGTGGTCGGGCTGGAGATCGGGGCGGACGACTATCTGGCAAAGCCATTCGAGCCACGGGAGCTGTTGGCCCGGGTACGAGCCGTGCTGCGGCGGCGCGGCGCAGCCGAGGCGGCCTCCGACGGACCCGTCCTGCTCTTCGCCGGCTGGCGTCTCGACCTGATCGGGCGTGAGGTGACCAACCCGGCGGGCCAGTCAATCGCACTCACGGGCGGCGAGTTCGTTCTGCTTCAGGTCTTCGCCGAGCACCCGCGGCGTGTGCTCAGCCGCAATCAGCTCATGGACATGGCCCGTCGGCCGGACGCGGACAGCTTCGACCGGGCCGTGGACCTTCAAGTGAGCCGGCTCCGGCGCAAGCTGGACGATGGCGGCGGGGCCGAACTGATCGAAACCGTTCGCGGCGAAGGGTATCGGTTCACGGTGGCCGTGAGGCGGGCGTGAGAAGCCTGTCCCTCCGGATCCAGCTTGTGCTGCTTGTGTTGGCCAGCGCCGTCGCGTCGCAGGGCATAGGCTTCGGCCTTCTCCTGCTGTTTCCGCCCCCCGAGCCCTCACGCATGACGGTGGCGCAAGTCGCCGAGGCGTTGACGACGACGCCGGACCGGGTGCGAGCGCTTGGGCTTCGTCGTGAGATGGTTGCGGCCCCGCCCGAGCCTGCGCCTTCGGGAGGACCTGCCGCGCGCCTGATCTCCGTCGCCTTGGCCGCGGAGCTTGGCGCGACGCCGGACCGGGTGCGGATTCACATGCGGGGCGGCTCCGACCCCGACGGACCTGGAGCGCCGCCACGGATCGTAACCGTAACGAGGCGCGCCTTCAGCGTCATCGTGCGACGCGGCCCGGACGGTTCGGGTCTGGCGAGCATCGGCGCCCCGTCTTTGCTGCGAGGGGTGATGCAGAGCGTGCCCTTTCCGCCGTTCGAGGCTGCGGTGCGTCAAGCTGACGGACGTTGGATGCTTATTCGACCGGACGACCCGCTGTTCTCGCCCTGGCGTCTGCGCGTCCTCTCCGCCTTCGGCCTGAGCGCGATCCTGCTGACTCCGCTAGCTTGGTGGAGCGCGCGGCGGCTCACCCGGCCGGTGCAGCTGTTCGCCGAGGCTGCGGAACGGCTGGGACTCGATCCGAAAGCGCCGCCGCTGAATGTCGCAGGCCCTTTGGAGGTGCGCACGGCGGCCTTGTCCTTCAACCGCATGCAGGATCGTCTGCGCGGCTATGTCGAAGGTCGCACCGCCATGGTCGCGGCCATCGCCCACGATCTCCGAACGCCGCTGACGAGCCTGCGCGTGCGGGCGGAGACCGCGCCGCCCGCCGAACGGGACCGGATGGCCGCAGACATCGAGCGCATGGACGCGATGATTGCTCAGGTGCTGGCCTTTGTGCGGGGCGAACAGGTTCGCGAGCCTGCAGAACCGTTGGACCTTTCCGAAGTGGCGGCCTCCTGCGTCTCAGACGCCGCCGAGCGGGGCGCCGCAACGGCTATGGATGCGAGTGAGCCGCTTCCCATACTGGGCGAGCCGATCAACCTGCGCCGGGCTCTAAACAATCTGATCGAGAACGCCGTCTTCTATGGCGGCGGCGCCCGGGTGGCCGCGGTCCGGGACGGAACGCGTGCCGTCGTTAGGGTGACGGACAATGGACCAGGATTGCCGGAAGCGGACTTGGTCAGGGTGTTCGAACCCTTCGCGCGCGGAGAGCCTTCCCGGAGCCGGGCCACCGGCGGAGTTGGCCTGGGCTTGGCCACTGCGCGGAGCATCGTGCGCGCTCACGGTGGAGAGATTGTTTTGTCGAACAGGGAAGGCGGCGGCCTGATCGCGGAAGCTGTCCTCCCTCTCCGGGCTCCAGCCTGAGCGAACCGGGGTCGGCAGGTAGAGCCTCAGTGACGCAATTTTCGACATGGCAGGGGACCGCTGCTGATCCACTGCTCGCGAGGTCCCTGGGCGGCTAGGGCCAAAACTCCAGGTCAGGCCCGTTGAGGGGCGTTCCACGGCGCCGCAGTCAGCGGAACGGCGAAAGCAGAGCCCACGTTGAGAGACGGGCAGAGGCGTCCATGACTGAAGCTGAAACGATCCAGCGCGAGCTCCCTGTCGATGTGGACGCTGTACAGCTGCCTGCCGGTCCCGGCGGTGGGCGGCGTGAGTGGTGGTTCGAACGCCTCGGCTGGACGGCGGTGTTCGTCTTCCTCGTGGCTGGGCTGCTCGGATTGCTGGGGCACGGCCCCCTGAGCCGGGCGGAGGCCCGAGCGGACGGGCTGGCCGTTGAGTATCAGCGCATTGAGCGCTTTCACGCGGACTCAGAGCTGCGCGTCCGCGCGACAGCGGATCAGGACGGAAAGGTCGTCGTATGGCTCGGCCGCGAGTTCCTCGCTGCCGTGGAGCTTGAACGCATTCAGCCGGAGCCGGCCGCCGTTCAACTTGAACACGACAGGCAGGTGCTCGTGTTCGACGCGCCGGGGCTAGAAGGTGAGGCCCAGATCGTTCTTCCATTTCGACCGGATACTCGGTTCTCCCGAACGGTGGTTCGGATCGGAAAACCGGACGGGGCCGAGGTTCAGTTCAACCAGTTCACGCTGCCTTAGCCCAGGAGGTCCGCCGTGGAATCCGTTCTTCGAGGCTTAGCCGTTTTCGCCTTTGTGATGCTGATCTTCCGTATCGCGGGCAAGCGCGCCCTCTCGGAGATGTCCAATTTTGAGTTCGTGGTTCTGCTGATCGTGAGCGAGACCACCCAGCAGGCCCTGATCGACGACGACAACTCGATCACCAACGCCTTCTTGTCGATCGCCACCCTGGTGGGGGCGACGGTTGGACTGTCCTTTTTGAAGCAGCGCTTCCCTGTGCTCGACCGGGCGCTTGAGGGCACACCTGTGCTGCTGATCCAAGGTGGACACCCTCAGCTCGACCGAATGCGTCGGGCCAGGGTGGGTTTTGACGAGATCATGATGGCCGCTCGGAAGGAGGGGCTTGAGCGTCTGGATCAGATCAAACACGCTGTCCTCGAAGCAGGCGGCGGGATATCGATCATCCCGGCCAGCAAACCGAGCGACTGACCGCTACCGAGGACCACTTTAGAGCGGCCCCAACCGATAAACCGCTGCGGCGGTTTCGCCGAACAGCTGTCGGCGCTCGGTTTCGGTGAAGTCGGCGGTGATCGCGTGGTAGGCGGCGAAATGTTCGCCGAAGCCGCCGTAGAGCTTGTCCACCGGAAAGTTGCTGGCGAACATGCTGCGCTCCGGACCGAACAGATCGATTGTGGTCAGGACAAAGGGGCGGATGCTGTCGACGGTCCAGCCGCGGTCGATCATCGCCAGGCCGGAGATCTTGACGGAGATGTTGGGCTGGGCGGCCAGGAGGGCCATGCCGTCGCGCCAGGCCTGCAGGCCCGCTTGGTCCCGGTCGGTCGGCATTCCCGCGTGATTAAGGATCAGCTGGGTGTCGGCATGGTCGGCCGCTAGCCGGGCGGCGGCAGGCATCTGGGAGGGATAGATCTGGAGGTCGAAGGACAGGTCGTGCGCGCGCAATCGCGCGAAGCCGCGGCGCCAAGCGTCGTCCGCCAGCAGGTCGCGCGGTGTGTAGGTCTTGGCCGGGTCGGTGTGCCAGTTGATGATCTGGCGGATACCGCGGACATTGGGCGACTCGGTATGGGCGGCGAGCAGACGGTCCAGGTCCGGGTCGTTCAGCGCCGCATAGGCGACGATCCCTTGCGGCATGCCGCGTTGATCCGCGATCTCCTGAAGCCAGCGGGTCTCGGACAAGGCGTGCGCTGCGTCGGCCCCGGCGTCGATGTGCACCGTCCGGACCACGTTCCACCCCGCCGTGTCCGCCAGGTAGTCGTCCAAGCCGTAAGGCTTGGCGATCGGCGTACAGTCGCCGGCCGCATTGGGCGGCAAGGGCCGCTCCATCAGCCAGGCGTAGTGCTGCCGCTCAAAGTCCCAGAGATGCTGGTGCGGGTCGACGATCGGCAGGTCGTGCATCGGTGCGACGTCAATAGGTGGATCGGCCGCCGGTCGCATCGAACACCGCGCCGGTGCTGAAGGAGGCCTCGCGACTGGCCAGCCAGCACACCAGGGCGGCGATCTCCTCCACCGTGCCGAAGCGGCCCATCGGGATCTTGGACAGCATGAAGTCGATGTGCTCGGGCGTCATCTGGTCGAAGATGGCGGTGCGCACCGCGGCGGGCGTTACGCAGTTCACGGTGATCGGCGTTCGGGCCAGCTCCTTGCCCAGCGATTTGGTCATGCCGATCACGCCGGCCTTGGAGGTGCTGTAGGCCGAGGCGTTCGGGTTGCCCTCCTTGCCCGCCACCGAGGCGATGTTGACGATGCGGCCGTAGTTGTTGCGCAGCATGTGGCCGACCACCGCCCGGTTGCAGTAGAAGGCGCCGTTCAGGTTGATGTCGATCACGCGGCGCCAATCCTCTGGCGGATAGTCGGCCAGCGGGCGGTTGGGCCCCGTGATCCCGGCGCTGACCACCAGGATGTCGATCTTGCCCAGAGCCCGGATCGTTCCCTCCGCCGCAGCGAACACCTCCGCCTCGTTCGAGACGTCCAGGACGATGCTGTGCGCGCCGCCCGGCAGCTCGGTCCCGTCGCTGCGGTCCCAGATGCTCACGCGCGCACCCTCGCGCGCCATGCGCGCCGCCACCTCATAGCCGATGCCCGCCGCGCCGCCGGTGACGACCGCCGTCTGACCTTCGAACCGTCCGTTCACGCCGCCGCTCCCCGGCGGCGCCAGGGCACGACCGTTTGCTGTTGTTCGCCGAGCTTCTCGATGCCCAGCCGCATCACGTCCCCGGGCTTGAGGTAGAAGGGCTCGGGCTTTTGGCCCAGCCCCACCCCCGGAGGCGTGCCGGTGGTGATCAGATCGCCGGGCTCCAGCGTCATGAATTCACTGACATAGGCCACGATCTCGGCGACCCCGAAGATCATGGTCCGCGTGTTGCCCGTCTGCATCCGCGTGCCGTTCAGGTCGAGCCACATGTCCAGGTTCTGGGGGTCGCCGACCTCGTCGGAGGTGACCAGCCAGGGGCCTACGGGCCCGAAGGTGTCGCAGCCCTTGCCCTTGTCCCAGGTCCCGCCGCGTTCGGTTTGAAAGGCCCGCTCGGAGACGTCGTTGATCACGACGTAGCCGGCCACGTGGTCCAGGGCTTGGGCTTGCTCGACGTAGCTGGCCGTCTTGCCGATCACCACGCCCAGCTCGACCTCCCAATCGGTCTTTTGCGAGCCCCGCGGGATCATCACCTCGTCGTTCGGGCCCTGGAGGCAGCTGATCGCCTTCATGAACACCACGGGCTCGCTGGGTTCGGGCAGGTTCGACTCGGCCGCGTGGTCGGCGAAGTTCAGCCCGATGGCGATGAATTTGCGGCTTCCCTTTAGCGGCGTGCCCAGGCGGGGCGAGCCGTCGACCGGGGGCAGGCAGGCCGGATCGATAGCTTTGAGCCGCGACAAGCCTTCGCCCCACAAAAGGTCGGGCGTGATGTCGGGCGCATGGCCGGACAGGTCGCGAAGAACGCCGTCCTGGTCGAGCAGGCCGGGCTTCTCCTGGCCCGCAGGGCCATAGCGCAGGAGCTTCATGCAGTGTCCGCCTAGTGGGTGTAGGGCCGGTGCAATCCGACCTCGCGGTTGAGCTCGACGCCGAAGCCTGGAGCGTCCGACAACTTCAAGCGGCCGTTCACGGGCACGGGTTCCCCGATCAACTGCGGGTGGAACATCGGCACCACCTCATCGGCCTTGGGGGCCATCATGAGGAATTCGGCGAAGGGGCTGTTATGACGCGTGATGACGAAGTGGTAGCTGTATACGCTTGAGCCGTGGGGGATCATCATCACCCCGCGGCTGTCGGCGAGGTTGGCGATCTTGATCAGCTCCGTGACGCCGCCGCACCAGCCCACATCGGGCTGGATGATGTCGCAGCAGTCCATCTCCAGCAGCATGCGGAAGCCCCAACGCGTGGCCTCGTGTTCGCCCGTGGTGACCAGCATGCCGGCAGGAGCGGCCTTCTTAAGCGCGGCGTAGCCCCAATAGTCGTCCGGGGAGAGCGCCTCCTCGATCCACTTCAGCCCGTGATCGTGCGCCTTGTGCGCGAGGCGGGTGGCGTAGTTCAGGTCGAGACTCATCCAGCAGTCCAGCATGAGCCAGAAGTCCTCGCCGACGCGCGAGCGCATTTCGGCGAGTTCGGCGAGGTTCTTCTTTAATCCTTCTTCGCCCTCGGCAGGGCCATGGTGCAGGGGCATTTTGCCGCCGATGAACCCCATCTGCTTGGCTAGGTCCGGCCGCGCTCCGGTAGCGTAGAAGGTGAGCTCGTCGCGTACTGCGCCGCCCAGCAGGTGGTAGACGGGCTCCTTGCGCAGCTTGCCCAGCAGGTCCCACAAGGCGAGGTCGACGCCGCTGAGCGCGTTCACCACCAGGCCTTTGCGGCCGTAATACTGCGACCCGAAGTACATCTGGTCCCAGATCTTCTCGTAGTCGGTCGGGCTGCGGCCCTCCAAGAAACGGGCGAAGTGCTTCTCGACCATGAAGGCGGCGGGCTCTCCGCCCGTGGTTACGGCGAAGCCGATGGTTCCGTCGTCGGCCTCGATCTCGACCACCAGGGTGCCCAGCACATTGATGCCGAAACTCTGCCGGCTTTGCCGATATTCCGGGTAGCGGCTCATGGGCGTGGCGATGTGGTCGTCGATCCAATGGCCCGCGCCCTGGTCGTGATAGTCGGCCCCACCGCCGCGCACGACGTAGGCCCGGACCTGTCGGATTAGGGGGAAGGCCATTGCAGCGCGCTCTCCGATACCAATATATGGGACGAAACCCTCATCGGGGCTCGACCGAAAGCGTCTAAACCTTGGGCCAGGAGAGCCGCACGGGACCCTTCAACCGTCGCGGGGGGAGAAGCGGGCGAGACGAAACACAGTCCGTCCATGGTCCATCCCTCCGCAGCAGACCCCGCCGTGTGCTTGTAAAGCGTATCAACATGTGGAATGAGACGTTACGAGATGAGAACTTCTGCGTCAACACAGCCCAAGGTGGACGGCGACGGCCAGCCGGACGGCCGCGCCCCTAGCGGCAGCCAGACTCTCCTTCGCGGACTGGACGTCCTTGAAGCGGTTGCGGAAGGCCCCGTCGGGCTGCCCGAGCTCGCCGCGAGGCTGGAACTCACGCGGAGCACCACCCACCGGCTCGCCGCTGCGCTGGTTGACCGACGCTACCTGAATTTCGTGCCCCGCGAGGGCTATACGCTGGGTCCCAAGCTGCTCGAGCTGGGCTTCCACGCGCAACAGCAGAAGGACCTGCCGCGGGTGGCCCGCCCGTATCTGGAAGCGCTCGCCGCCTCGACGGAGGACACGGTGCACTTGGGGGTGCTGGACAAGGGCCGGGCCCT
>JAHWJX010000054.1 GCA_019348195.1 Pseudomonadota bacterium
CCGTGCCGGAATCGCTCGTCCTTGAGTCGGAAGCGGGCGTCGACCTGGGGGCGATGTACCTGTTCAGAGTGCTGCTGATCTGCATCCGTTTGCAAGTCTTTCCTGTTTAGCAGGCTTGCCTGTACCGCACCCTGGTAAGTTGCGCTTTAAATCTTGTAGTATATGGGGCTTTAACTCTGAATTATTATCTCGTCCTGATCATTGCCTCTGCAGGCGGCGGTCGCGAAAGGTCCCGCCGGGCGGAATCTCCCTTTCCGACCGACCGCTCGCGCCCGTCTCAGCCTGGTCGTTCAACGCCCACCGGATCGAGCCTGCACGATCGCCTCTTCCGCCATGCTTTCGCTCCGTCTAGGAGGCCAGGAGGGTGCACAGCGCCCAGGAGGCCCGCGTGACCCAGCCTAACGCCATCGTCGAGGTTTCCGCCCCCGGCCGCCGCGCCGTGCGGATCGGTCAGGCGCTGAAGCTGTCGGTGATCGCCGGACCCTGCCAGCTCGAGTCGCGCCAGCATGCGCTCGAGACGGCCCACGCCCTGCGCGAGGTCGCTGAGCGTCTCGAGGTCGGGCTGATCTACAAGACGAGCTTCGACAAGGCCAACCGCACATCGGCCTCGACCGCCCGCGGCGTCGGACTGGACGAGGCTCTGCCCATCTTTGCCGAAATCCGCGAAAGCGTGGGTTTGCCGACGCTGACGGACGTCCACCTGCCCGAGCAGTGCGCCCGCGTGGCCGAGGCCGTCGACGTGCTGCAGATCCCGGCCTTTCTGTCGCGCCAGACCGACCTGCTGGTTGCAGCCGGCCGGACGGGGCGGGCGGTTAACATCAAGAAGGGGCAGTTCCTGGCGCCCTGGGATATGAAGAACGTGGTCGGCAAGGTGACCGGCGCGGGCAATCTCAACGTCCTGGCTTGCGAGCGCGGCGCGTCGTTCGGCTACAACACCCTGGTGTCGGATATGCGCGCCCTGCCGATCATGGCGGAGATCGGCTGCCCAGTGGTGTTCGACGCCACCCATTCGGTGCAGCAGCCCGGCGGGCAGGGAACGACCAGCGGCGGGCAGCGCGAGTTCGTGCCGGTGCTGGCCCGGGCCGCGGTGGCGGTGGGCGTGGCTTGCGTCTTCATCGAAACCCACCCGGACCCAGAGGGCGCGCCTTCCGACGGTCCCAATATGGTGCCCATGGCGGAGTTCGAGCCCCTGCTGACGGAGTTGCTGGCTTTCGACTCGCTCGCGAAAGCGCGCGCGTCCCGCTAACGTCTCGTCCCATGGACCTGTCCGCGCTCCAGCCGCTGCTCGCCGCCATGGCGGGCGTCCGCGTCGCTTGCGTGGGGGACGTCATGCTGGACCGCTACGTCCAGGGCGAGGTGGAGCGCATCAGCCCCGAGGCGCCCGTGCCCGTGCTGCGCCGGCGCAGCGAAACGGAGATGCTGGGGGCCGCCGGGAACGTCGCCCGCAACGTCGCGGCCCTGGGCGGCCGTCCTGTGCTCGCCGGGGTGCGAGGCGCCGGGGAGGGCGGGGCCAGGTTGGCCGCGCTTATTGGACAGGACGGGATCGTGGACCGAACGGTTGGCGACAAGGAGCGGCCCACGACGGTGAAGACGCGGTTCGTCGCCGGCCAGCAACAGCTTCTCCGCCTCGATGAGGAGGAGGCCGCCCCGCTCGGGCCCGCCCTGGAGAGCGAACTCGCGGAGGCCGTCCGCCTCGCGGTTCAGGAGGGCGGGGTCGTGCTCGTGTCCGATTACGCCAAAGGCGCCGTGACGCGCGCCACCCTCCAGGCCGCCCGCAGCGGCGGGGCGGTGCTGATCGTCGATCCCAAGGGACGCGACTTCGCCCGCTACGGCCCGGTGGCCCTGCTCAAGCCCAACGCCGCCGAACTGGCCGGGGCGACGGGCCTTCCCACTCGGACCGATGATGAGGTGGCCGCCGCACTGCAGGCGGCCCTGGCCAGCTGCGAGGCCCAGGCGGTGCTTGTGACCCGTGCGGGGCAGGGCATGTCACTGGCCCGGCGGGGCGAGCCGGTGCGCCACTTCCGGGCCCGCCCGCGCGAGGTGTTCGACGTCTCGGGCGCGGGCGACACCAGCCTTGCGGCCCTGGGCCTGGCCGTGGCGGCCGGTGCTCCCATCGATCAGGCCGTGGAGCTGGCCATCCTGGCCTCGGGCGTCGTGGTGGAGAAGGCCGGCACGGCCGTGGTCACCCCATCGGAACTGATCGACGCCGAACTGGCGCAGCATTGGGCGCCTTCCGAAGCCAAGATCGCCACCCCCGAAGAGGCGGTGCGCCGCGTGGCCCGCTGGCGCGAGCAGGGGCTGCGCATCGGCTTCACCAACGGCTGCTTCGACATCCTTCACCGCGGGCACGTCGCCTACCTGGCGCAGGCGCGGAGCTGGTGCGACCGGCTGGTGCTCGGGCTCAATACGGACGGCTCCATCCGCCGCCTGAAGGGGCCGGAGCGCCCGGTCAACGACCTGGAGTCCCGCGCTCTGGTCCTGGGTGCGCTCAGCCATGTGGACCTGATCACGCCGTTCGGCGAGGACACGCCCATGGCCCTGATCCAGGCGCTTCGCCCCGACGTGCTCGTCAAGGGCGCCGACTACAGCGAAGCTGAGGTGGTGGGCGCTCCCGAAGTCCGTAGCTGGGGCGGGGAGGTGAGGCTGGCCGACATTGTCGAAGGGCAATCCACCACGGCGGCGATCGCGCGGCTCAGGGCGGCTTCGTGAAACGCACGGTCCTGGTTACAGGCGGGGCGGGCTTCATCGGCTCGAACCTCGTCGCGCGCCTGATCGAGGACGGGCGCTGGGACGTCGCCGTTTGCGATCGGCTGCGCGACGCGGAGCTCGGCAAATGGCGCAACATCGCCAAGCACCCGGTGGCCGACCTGGTCGCGCCGGACGCGCTCTTCCCATGGCTGGACGCCCACGCCGGCGAACTCGAAGCGGTCGTCCACATGGCCGCCATCTCGTCCACGACCGAGCAGGACGTGGACCTGATCGCCCATACCAACTTCAGCCTCTCGCGCGATCTCTGGCGTTGGTGCGAAGCCAAGGGCGTGCGCCTGATCTACGCCTCGTCCGCCGCGACCTATGGCGACGGCGCCCAGGGCTTCTCCGATGCGGACGATCTGGCCTCGCTGCAGAAGCTCCGCCCGTTGAACGCCTATGGCTGGTCGAAGGCGCTGTTCGACATCTTCGCCCGCCGAGAAGCCGACCGGGGCCGGGCGCCGCCTCAATGGGCGGGGCTCAAGTTCTTCAATGTTTACGGGCCCAACGAGTACCACAAGGGGTCCATGAAGTCGGTGGTGGCCCAGATCTGGCCCCAGGTGCGGGATGGGGAGACGGTTCGCCTGTTCAAGTCATACCGGCCGGACGTGCCCCATGGCGGGCAGCAGCGCGACTTCGTCTACGTCCGCGACGCCGCCGAAGTGGTGCGCTGGCTGATGGAGCACCCGGACGTGAGCGGGATCTACAACCTGGGCGCGGGCGAGGCCCGGACGTTCCGGGACCTTGCGGAGGCGGTGTTCCGCGCCGCCGCGCGGCCGCCTCGGATCGAGTATTTCGACATGCCGGAGGTCATTCGCGCCGCTTACCAGTACCGCACTCAAGCGGAGATGGGGCGGCTCCGCGCCGCGGGCTACGACCGGCCGCTGACGCGGTTGGAGGACGGTGTCGCCAACTATGCGGGTCGCTACCTGGCCAAGGCCGATCCCTACCGCTGAGCCCCGCGCGTCCGTTCCTTAGCCAGCGCCCGAGCCGCCGTCCGGTCGCCAATCGAACAGTTCCGACAGTAGGGCCAGCGCTCGCCCACGCTCGCCGCCCAGATCCGGATCGCGGGCCAGCACAAGGCGGGCGTCGTCCGCCGCCGCGGCCAGCAGCTCGCGATGCAGCACGGGATCGGCCAGCCGGTAGGCGGGGAACCCGCTCTGCTTGAGGCCAAGCGGATCGCCGCCGCCTCGGAGCTCCAAGTCCTTTTCGGCGATGAGGAAACCGTCGTCCGTCTCACGCAGCACCTCCAGCCGGGCCCGCGCCGTTTCGGACAGCGGCGGATCGAACAGGAGCAGGCAGGCGCTCTCGCGCAATCCGCGGCCCACGCGCCCGCGCAATTGATGCAGCTGGGCCAGGCCGAACCGCTCGGCTTGCTCGATCACCATGATCGAGGCGTTCGGAACGTCGACGCCCACTTCGACCACCGTTGTCGCCACGAGCAGGCCCAGACGGCCCTCCGCGAACTCCCCCATGACGGCGTCCTTGGCCGGCCCGGTCAGCTTTCCGTGCACCAAGCCCACGTGGGGACCCAGCAGCGCTTGCAGTTCCGCCGCTCGCGCCTCGGCCGCGGCGAGATCGGCGGACTCGGACTCGCTCACCAGCGGGCAGATCCAGAAAGCCTGCTGCCCCTCGGCCAGGGCCCGCTTCAGCCGCGCCACCACCTCCGACATGCGCGTGGTCGGCACCGCGGCGGTCACCACCGGCGTCCGGCCGGGCGGCTTTTCGTCGATGCGCGAGACGTCCAGATCGCCGAACACGGTCAGCTCCAGCGTTCGCGGGATGGGTGTGGCCGACATGGCCAGAAGGTGAACGCCGTCGCCTTTGGCGAGCAGCCTGTTGCGCTCGTTGACTCCGAACCGATGCTGTTCGTCGATCACCGCCAGCGACAGATCGGCGAACGCCACCTCCTCCTGGAACAGCGCATGGGTGCCGACGGCCACCGACGCCGTCCCGCTCGCCAGCGCGCGGAGCCTCTCCGCCCGAGCCGCGCCCTTGTCCCGCCCCGTTAGCAGCACCGTCGGGACCCCGACAGCTCCGAAGACGGGCCGTAGCGACTCGAAATGTTGCCGCGCCAGGATCTCCGTCGGAGCCATGATGGCGGCCTGCGCCCCGGCGGCGACCGCATCGGCCATGGCCAGCATGGCCACGGCGGTCTTGCCCGCGCCCACGTCGCCCTGAAGCAGGCGGCTCATGCGGCGGCCCGCCGTGAGGTCGCCGCCGATCTCGCTGGACGCGCGCTGCTGTGCGCCGGTGAGGCGATAGGGAAGGGCGGCCTCCACCCGCCGCGACAGCTCCGACTGGGGAAGCCGCCGAGCGGGCTCGGCCCGTCGGGCGCCCTTGCGCCGCGCCATCGCGAGCTGGTGCGCCAGCAGCTCGTCATAGGCAAGCCGCATGCGGGCTGGCGCCGTGGGCGACAGATCCGCCTCCCGCTCAGGCGTGTGCATCAGGACCAGCGCTTCCCGCCAGCCCGGCCAGGCGTTGCGCGCCCGCCACGCCCCGTCCTGCCATTCCGGGAGTTCGGGCGCGCGCTCGACCGCCTGCAGGCACAACCTCCACAGCGTACGCGAGGGCAGCCCGGCCGTTGTGGGATACACCACCTCGCGCGAGGGGACCTCGGCCGCCTTGTCCGCCGGCACGACGTAGTCGGGGTGCACCATCTGCAGTTCCACGCTGTCTCGCCAACGGTCGACCTTGCCGCTCACGACCCGCCGTGCGCCCGGCGGATGCGCCCGCTCAAGATGCGGGCTGAACCCCTTGAACCAGATGAGCGAAAGGAAGCCGTGCTCGTCGAAGGTGCGGATGCGCCAGAACCGTCCGCCGCGCGGAGCCGGGTCATGTGCGGCCACGGTCACCTCCACCGTCGCGGTCTGGCCCACGGTCAGCTCCGCCGTGGTCCGCCGAGGCCGTTCCACGATCGCTGACGGCGGCGTGAACAGCAGGTCGCGCACCAGCGGTCCCGCCGTCTTCTCGACCAGCGGCTGCAGCTTCGGCCCCACGCCCTTCAGGCTTGTGATCGAGGCGAACAGCGGAAACAGAATCTCGGGCCGCATCGTGTTTCACCATAGAAGCGCGCGCGGCTTGGCCCTACATGGCCCTTGTCGATGGACCCAAGTCGCGTCAGCAAGCTGCGCTATCGAGCGTGGCGCCGAGGCTTCACTGAAGCGGACCTGATTTTAGGCCCGTTCACGGACACCCATGCGCCGAGGTTCGACGCCGCTCAGCTGGACGAGCTGGAGCGGTTGCTCGACGAACTCGATCACGACATCTACGCCTGGGTCATCGGCCAGGCGCCCACCCCGCCGGAGTTCGACGGCCCGGTGATGGCCATGCTCAAGGCTTCCGTGCCCGCCGTCCACGCCGCCCGCCGCCTTTAAGGACCTCATGAGTTCGCTGTCCCGTATTCTTCGCGAGCCCGGCCACCTGCGCGTCGCGGGCGCTCCGGAGGGCTTCGACGCCCTGGCCGTGGCCGACACCGCGCGCGCGCGCGGTGGGGTGAGCGCCTTTGTCGCCCGCGACGAGGCCCGCGCCGCCGCCTTCACCGAGGCCCTGGCCTTCTTCGCGCCGGATCTGGAGGTGCTACGCTTCAACAACTGGGATTGCCTGCCCTACGACCGTATGGGCCCCACGCCTGGCGTGTCGGCCTCGCGCATGGCAGCGCTGAGCCGCCTGGTTCACCGCAAGCCGAGCGAGCCGCCCCTGCTGGTGGTGACCTCCACGGGCGCCTTGATGCAGCGATTGCCGCCCCGCGACCAGGTCCGCACGGCGGGTTTCTCCGCCAAGCCGAACGAGGACGTCGACGTCGAGCTCCTTGAGTTCTACTTCGCCGCCAACGGCTACCAACGGGCCTCCACCGTCTCGGAGCGCGGCGAATTCGCCATCCGGGGCGGGGTCATCGACGTCTTCCCGCCCGGGGCTGAAGAGCCTGTCCGCCTGGACCTGTTCGGCGACACCCTGGAGACCCTGCGCAGGTTCGATCCTCTCACCCAGCGCTCCACCGGCAAGCTCGATCGGCTGGATCTGCTGCCGGTGAGCGAGATCCTGCTGGACACGGCCGCCGTGTCCCGCTTCCGCACCGGCTTCACCGCCCGGTTCGGCGCTTCCGCCGACGATCCCCTCTACGCCACCGTTAGCGAAGGCGGGCGCCGCCAGGGCATGGAGCACTGGCTGCCGCTCTTCTACGAGCGCCTGGACACCTTGTTCGACTATCTGGGCGAGGCGGTCATCGCCTTCGACCACCAGGCCCGCGAAGCGCGCGACGAACGCCTAGCCACCATCGCGGACTACTATGACGCCCGGCGTCAGGCTCTGCTCGACCGCACCGCCACCTATCGCGCGCTGCCGCCCGATCAGCTCTACCTCACCTCGGCCGAGTGGGACGCGCTGGGCGCCGTCCGCCCGACCCGGACCTTCAGCCCTTTCCAGACGGAGGGGAGCGAGGTGGTCGACCTGGGCGCTCGGCAGGGCCGCACCTTCGCTGCGGAGCGGGCGGCCGACAGCGCCGTTCTGTTTGAACACGTCTCCGCTCACGCCGAGAAACTCATCCGCGACGGCAAGCGCGTCCTGTTCGCCTCCTGGAGCGAGGGCTCCTCCGACCGGCTGGGCTCGATGCTGGCGGACCACGGCCTGAAGGCCATCCGCGCCATCTCCAACTGGCCGGAGGCAGCCGGGCTCCCGCGGACGGTCCCGCTCCGGGCCGTTCTCCCTCTCGAGACCGGCTTCGAAACCGACGACCTGGCCGTCATCGCCGAGACCGACATCCTGGGCGACCGTCTGGCCCGGCCCCGCAAGAAGAAACGCGCCGCCAACTTCATCGCGGAGGCGTCCTCGCTCTCCCCTGGCGACCTGGTCGTGCACATCGACCACGGGATCGGCCGGTACGAGGGCCTGAAGACCCTCGATATCGCCCAGGCCCCGCACGACTGCCTGCACATCACCTACGCCGGCGACAGCACGCTGTATCTGCCGGTGGAGAACATCGACCTGCTCACCCGCTATGGCGCCGAAGGGGAGGGGGTCCAGCTAGATCGCCTGGGCGGCGCCGCTTGGCAGAGCCGCAAGGCCCGCGCCAAACAGCGCCTGCGCGAGATGGCCGAGGGCCTGATCAAGATCGCCGCCGCCCGCGCCATGCGCTCCACGGCCGAGATCGAGCCCCCTTCCGGACTCTACGACGAGTTCGCCGCCCGCTTCCCCTATGGCGAAACGGACGACCAGCTGGCCGCCATCTCCGACGTTCTGGAGGACCTCTCGGCCGGCAAGCCGATGGACCGCCTGATCTGCGGCGATGTGGGTTTCGGCAAGACCGAGGTCGCGCTCCGCGCCGCCTTCGTGGTGGCCATGAACGGCAAACAGGTGGCCGTGGTCTGCCCCACGACCCTGCTTGCCCGCCAGCACTTCAAAACCTTTTCCGAGCGGTTCAAGGGTTGGCCCATCAAGGTGCGGCATCTGTCGCGCCTGGTCCCGGCCAAGGAGATGGCCGAGACCCGCGCCGCCCTGGCCGAGGGCCAAGTCGAGGTGGTGGTCGGCACCCACGCCATCCTCGCCGAGAACGTGAAGTTCTCAGACCTGGGCCTTGTGGTGGTGGACGAAGAGCAGCGTTTCGGCGTCAAGCACAAGGAGCGGCTCAAGGCGCTTCGCGAAGACGTGCACATGCTCACCCTCACCGCCACGCCCATCCCGCGCACTCTGCAGATGGCCCTGTCCGGCATCCGCGAGATGAGCATCATCGCCACGCCGCCGGTGGACCGCCTGACCGTGCGCACCTACGTCACGCCTCAGGACGCCATCCTCACCCGCGAGGCCCTGCTCCGCGAGAAGTATCGCGGCGGCCAGGCCTATTACGTCGTTCCCCGCATCAAGGACTTGCCCGAGCTGGAGCGCATGCTTCGCGAACAGGTGCCCGAGGTCAAGGTCATCGTGGGTCATGGGCAAATGAGCCCCACCCAACTCGAGGAGGTGATGAGCGCCTTCTACGACGGCCAGTACGACGTGCTGCTCTGCACCACCATCGTCGAGTCCGGCCTGGACATCCCCTCGGCCAACACCCTGATCGTGCACCGCGCCGACATGTTCGGCCTAGCCCAGCTGTACCAGATCCGCGGCCGCGTCGGTCGGGCCAAGACGCGAGCCTACGCCTATCTCACCACCCCGCCCGAACAGCAGCTGACCGAAGGCGCCGAGAAACGCCTGCGTGTGCTGCAGTCGCTGGACAGCCTGGGCGCGGGATTCCAGCTGGCCTCCCACGACCTTGACATCAGGGGCGGCGGCAATCTGTTGGGTGACGAGCAGTCCGGGCACATCAAGGAGATCGGCGTCGAGCTCTATCAGCAGATGCTGGAGGACGCTGTGGCCGAGCTGAAGGAGGGCGGGGGTCGGGAGATCGCCGATGCGCGAGGCTGGTCGCCCCAGATCAACGCCGGCGTGGCGGTTCTCATTCCCGACGAATACGTACCGGACCTCAACGTACGCCTCTCGCTGTACCGCCGCATCTCCGATGCGGAGCGCGTTGAAGAACGTGAGCAATTGGCGGCCGAGATGATCGACCGGTTCGGCCCCCTTCCGTCCGAGGCCGAGCAACTGCTCCGGGTGGTCACCATCAAGGGTCTGTGCCGTCAGGCCGGGGTCAGCCGCTTCGACATCGGTCCGAAGGGCGCTGTTCTCCACTTCTTCGCCGACGAGTTCGCCGACCCCCTGGGCCTCGTCTCGCTGGTGCAGCGCAACGCCGGCGGATGGAAGATACGCCCCGACCACAAGCTGGTGGTCAAGGGTGAGTTCGGTACGCCCGAGGTCCGGCTTGCGGCGGCGGAGAGGATCGCCACCGACCTGAGCCGCGTGGCGCGTGCGGAGTCGCTGGCTGCCTGACGTTCGCAGGGGGGGCGCCAGCCCCCTCTCCGGGCGGTTCAGCAGCGGTCTTTCGCTGGCCCGCGCCTGGCGCCTTGTTCCCGCACCGGCCAGGCCTTCTGTGGACCGTGCTTTGGCTGAGGGGGGATCTGGAGGCGAGCGACAGGCCTTGTGCTAGAGAGGCGGCCATGCGCCGACCCAACCGCCCCGCCGATCGCCCTGCAGTTGTCGATCTGAACGCCCGCCGCCGCGTGGTTGAATTGCAGAAGCAGGCCCGCAAGGCTGCACGCCCGGCCAAGCGACGCCCCCCATCCGGGCCGATCGCCGCCTGGGCCATCCTGCTGGCGATCGCGGTCGTCTGGGCGCTGATTCGATGGCTGCAGAGGTGAGCGTCGCCTTCACCAAAGAGGGAGACGCCGAAGCCGCCGCGGCCGATCTCCCCGATCGCCCCGTGTCCTCCCACCCCAATCTGGTCACGCCGGAGGGCTTGGCCTTCATCGAGGCGGCGCTGGCCGAAGCCCGTCGGGCCTATTCCGCCGCCCAGGCGAGCGGGGGCGTGGAGGCGGACCGTACGGCCATGGCCCGGGCGACGCGCGAACTACGGTATTGGACCAGCCGGCGAGGCACCGCGCAGCTCACGCCCGCGTCTTCGGACAAGAGCGTCGTCCGGTTCGGGGCCCAGGTCACGGTGCTGCGGGACGACGGACGCAGCCAAACCTTCCGCATAGTGGGTGAGGACGAGGCCGATCCAGCGCGAGGCGCCATCGCCTATGTGGCCCCGCTCGCCCGGGCCGTGCTGGGCAGGTCCGTGGGCGAGATCGGGTCGCTGGGTGCCTCAGAGGTGGAGATCACCGCGATCAGCTAGCGCCTGGGACCTCAGCCCGCACGCAGCAGGGAGGCGGCCGAGGCGCGCTCCAGCGCCGCGGCGGGGTGTTCGTCGCGACGGACCTCGGCCGCGCCGATGTCGAACTCAAGCACGAACGGCGGCGCGCCCTGGCCGGCGTCAAAGGCCGTGCATCCGATCACCGCGGCGATCCGCTCGCCCGCCGTGCGACCGGCGCGATCGTTGGTGCCGGGCAGGGCCAAGGCGAACACCTCGGCCGATAGCCGCGCGGCGGTGTCCTCCGTGCGGATCAAGCGGCCGATCATGCTGCCGATCTGGGGAATGGCCTTGTCCAGCCAGCCGCCGGACCGGGCCCGCATCACCTCCGGGCGGTCGGCGACGCGCAGTACGCAAACCGATAGGGGGCGCCCGCCCTCTCGCGCCGCCTTGGCCAGCCGGCTGAGATGGGCGGCGAACAGGTCGCGCGTGTACAGGCCGGTGGCCTGGTCCATCAGGCCCGAACTGCGCGCCTTCTCCAAAGCGGCGCGGATGGCGTTCTGTCGGCGCTGCACCCGCGCGAGCTCCAACACGCGCGCGGCGACCTGCGCCTCGGGCGTGCCCTCCTGGGCGATGTCGGACACCCCGCGGTGGTAGGCCTCCGACGGGTTCACCGTCCGCCCCGCCGGCAGGTGGAGCAGCACGGGCGTGTGGTACAGACGCGTGTTCCGCCGCATGCCCGCCGAGATCGACAGGCTGTCGTTCATGTCCTCCGCCGCGCTCAGCAGCACAGCGTCGAAGGCGCCGTCGTGAAGATAGTCGAAGGCGGTGTAGGTCGTGAACGCGCCCACCACCTTGGCGCCCTGTTCCGAGAGCGCGTGGTTCAGGGCCAGCAGCTGGGGCGACGGCTCGCCCACCACCAGCACGCGTTCCGGTCCGACGGGTTGGAGCGGCGATTCGAGAATGCGGCCGCGTTCGGCGAAGGTCTCCTGCCGCAGGGTGAACTCCTCCTCGGCCAAGGCCTCGCGCAGCAAGCCCTCCAGGCGCGCCGCGGCCTGGGTCGGGTGCAGAGGAGGCGCCAGGGTGAGATCGAATTGCGGGGTGCGCAGCACGGGGTCAGGGTCGCCCAATGCGATCACCGGCAATCGCCTCGGGGCCGCGGCCGCCTTGAGGCGGGCGGCGAGCTCATAGGCGTCCAGTCCGACGCTCTGGACGTCGACCACCGCCGCCTGGAGCCCCAGGTCGCCGAGCGCCGCCAGCGCCGCCGCGGGGGTGCGCGCCGTCACCGTGCGCCAGCCGAGGCGGTCCAGGCCGTCGGCCAGAGGCCCCGCCAGCCGATCGTCCCGGGCCAGGATCAGCACCCGCGCCTGAAGCGTCAAACCCGCACTCCGCTCCTGCCGCCCGCGGGCTGGAATCGCCGCAAGCTGTCCATAACAGGCTCGATCGCCTGCGCCGACATCAACCTCTGACGGGAAAGCCTTAACCATCCATGTGTCGTCTAGCCGCCGTGAAATCCCCGGAAGTTTCCTGACTTTGAGGTCACCCGCCACATTCATGCAGGGTTCAGCGCGCCCCCGCCATAACTGCGGACGTGGCGGTCGTCGTCGTCTCCCGTCCCTCGAAGGCGGCGACCATCACATGGAGCATAAGCAGGTCTCCTGGGCGGCGCGTCACCTCCGTGGCGCGCCGCTTCTCCTTTCCGGCGCCGCGCGGCATGGCTGATCTCCTGAACAACACGGCCGTGGCCCGGCTGCGCGATCCCCGGGGCATGCCGCGCCGTTGGGGCGCAATCGTCTGGCGCGCCCTGGCCCGCAACTGGGGGCGGGACGTGATGCTGTACACCGGCGGGGTGTCCTTTTTCGCCCTGCTGGCCGTCTTCCCGGCCCTGGGCATCCTCATCGGCCTTTACGGCATGCTGACCACGCCGTCAGGCGCCGCGGCCCAGGCCACCATCTTCGCCGACCTCATGCCGGAAGGCGCGGAGGAATTGATCCGCGTTGAACTCACCCGCCTGGCGACCGCGCCGGCCAAGACGGTTTCGGTGCAGAGCGCTCTCGCCTTTGTCATCACCGGCTACGCCGCGCACCGGGGTTTCAAGGCCCTGCTCGCGGGCTTGAACCTGATCCACGAAGAGGGCGATCCTCACGGCTTTGTGGGCTTCAACATCCTGGCCGGCTTTGTGGCGGTGGCCGCCTTCGTGCTCCTTATCGTCAGCTCGACGGCCTTTCTGACGGTTCGCGTCATCATCCAGAACTCCGCCTTCGACCTCCCCTGGCTGCTAAGCGAATGGCTGTGGGCCAGTCTGGGCCTGACCGCGGGCCTGACCCTGCTGTATCGGTATGCGATGAGCCGCAGCCCCACGGCGTGGCGGCCGTCCCTGGTGGGCGGCGCCGGCGCTGCGGTTCTGAGCCTGGGCGCGTCCTGGGCGTGCGCCATCTATGTGGAGACGATCGCCCCTCTGGGAGCGACCTACGGCTCGGTCGGAACCGTGGTCGTGTTCCTTATCTGGCTGTCGTGGAACGTGAACGCCGTCTTCTTCGGCGGGGCTCTGGCCACCGAGATCGAGCGCGCCGCGGCCGAGCCGCAACTGCTCTAGCGCGGCGAAACAGCCGGGCTATAAGCGCCGGATGCGCAAGATCGTCCCGACGCGGCGGCCGCGCTTGACGGTCTCCTGTTCGACGGAATGACGATATGCGCCGGCGGCTTCGGCCTTTGCGGCATTCCCGAGAACAGCATCCTGGCGCTGCGGGACTCCGGCGTGAAGGACATCACCGCCATCTCGAACAACGCGGGGGTGGACGACTTCGGACTGGGGCTGCTGCTCCAGACCCGTCAGATCAGGAAGATGGTCAGCTCCTACGTGGGCGAGAACAAGGAGTTCGAACGCCAATATCTCGCGGGCGAACTTGAGCTTGAGTTCAACCCTCAAGGCACGCTGGCCGAACGCATCCGCGCGGGCGGGGCGGGCATCCCCGCCTTCTTCACCGCCACCGGAGCAGGCACGCTGGTGGCGGAGGGCAAGGAGACCCGCGTCTTCGGCGAGCGCGAATATGTGCTGGAGACGGGCCTGACCGCCGACCTCGCCCTTGTGAAAGCCTGGAAGGCCGACGAAGCCGGCAACCTCGTCTATCGGGAGACCGCGCGGAACTTCAATCCGATGATGGCCACCGCCGGCCGCAGGTGCGTGGTCGAGGTGGAGGAGATCGTGCCCACCGGCTCCCTGAACCCCGACTGCATCCACACGCCCGGCATCTACGTCGACCGCTTGTTCGTGGGCGCCTTTGAAAAGCGGATCGAGCAGCGCACGGTCCGCCCGCGCCAGGCCCCGCCCATTCCCGCCGCCACCGGAGCCGAAGTCTGATGCCCCGCACTCGCGACCAACTCGCCGAACGCGCTGCTCAGGAGTTGCAGGACGGCTTCTACGTCAATCTGGGGATCGGCATTCCCACCTTGGTGGCCAACTACATCCCGGACGGCATGGAGGTCACGCTCCAGTCCGAGAACGGCATGCTCGGCATGGGGCCGTTCCCATTCGAGGGCGAGGAGGATCCCGACCTCATCAACGCCGGAAAGCAGACCATCACGGCCCTGCCGAAGACCAGCTATTTCAGCTCCGCCGACAGCTTCGCCATGATCCGGGGCGGCCACATCGACCTTTCCATTCTGGGCGCCATGGAGGTGGCCGAGAACGGCGACATCGCCAACTGGATGATCCCCGGCAAGATGGTCAAGGGCATGGGCGGGGCCATGGACCTGGTGGCCGGCGTCAAGCGCGTGGTGGTGGTCATGGATCACGCCAACAAGGCGGGGCAGAGCAAGGTGTTGAAGCGCTGCACCCTGCCGCTCACCGGTCAGCGGGTCGTGACCCGGATCATCACCGACCTGTGCGTCTTCGACGTCCTGCCGGACGGGGAGGGGCTGTCCCTGCTCGAGCTGGCGCCCGGGGTGACCGCGGACGAGGTGGCCG
>JAHWJX010000055.1 GCA_019348195.1 Pseudomonadota bacterium
GATTTGGGAGGTCCAATGCTTCAACAGGATGGGTTTCCTCGGCGGGCAGGCCTTGGTCGCCTTGGCCGATGGTCGGCTCGCTCTGATGAGGGACCCGGAAGAGAGGGAGGTCTACATCCTCCGTCCTGACCAGGGTGTCGCCTCGACGGCTGGCTCCAACGGCAATCCGGAGAATCCGATCCAAGGCCCTGCGCAAGGGCGAGGCCAGGACGAAGGCCGATGATGAAGGCCGTATGCGCCGTTGCGGTTGCGGCGGGGCTGGTTGGGTGCGCCGCTGCGCCGCTTTCGCCTGAGGGAGCTGACGCCCTCTGGGACAGGGTCACGCTCGCCGCTATGAAGGCCCGTGTCCTTCTACGACCGCCGCCTCCTGTCTGAGCTGATCGGCTGCGCCTGCCGCACGCGCGCCCTGACGCGCCAGCGCGCGCGGCTGATACCGCTGGCGAGCGGCCGGGTGCTGGAGCTGGGAATAGGCGCAGGCGCCAACCTGCGTTTCTACGACGCCGCGCGGGTCACGGCCGTGTGCGGGGTGGATCCGTCCGCCGAGCTCCGCGCCAAGGCGGCCGAGGCGCCCCGGCCCGAGGGCCTGGATGTGCGCCTGGAAGGGGGCAGGGCGGAGGCGCTGCCCTATCCCGACGCCGGCTTCGACACGGTGGTGACCACCTTCACCCTGTGCTCCGTGCCCGACTCGGCCGCGGCCCTGCAGGAGGCCCGCCGCGTGCTGAAGCCCTCCGGCCGCCTGCTGTTCTGCGAGCACGGCCTGGCCCCCGATCGCAGGCTGGCCCGCTGGCAGCGCCGGCTGGAGCCCGCCTGGGCCGCCATGGCGGGCGGCTGCCGGCTGACGCGCGACATCGCCGCCGAACTCGCCCCCGCCGGCTTCCGCCCTGGTCCCCTGGAGCGCCGCTACCTGCGCAAGGTCCCCAAGCTGGTCGGCTGGACCACCACCGGCGAGGCCTGGCCGGCATGAGGCTCTCGACCCAGCAGGCGCCCTGGCTGCAGGCCCCGCACGCCGTGGCGGTGCTGGACGCGCTGGAGGCGGCGGGCGGTCAGGCCCGCTTCGTGGGCGGTTGCGTGCGCAACGCCCTTCTGGGCGCCCCTGTGGACGACCTGGACCTCGCCACCCCGCTCACCCCGCCGGAGGTGATGGCTGCCCTGCAGGCCGCGAAAATCCGCGCCGTGCCGACCGGCGTCGAACACGGCACCGTCACCGCCGTGTACGACCACCGCCCGGTCGAGGTGACCACCCTGCGCCGCGACGTGGAGACCGACGGCCGCCGCGCGGTGGTGGCCTTCACCACCGACTGGGCCGAGGACGCCGCTCGCCGCGACTTCCGCCTGAACGCGCTTTACGCGGACCGGAGCGGCCAGCTTTTCGACCCGGTGGGCGGCGGGCTGGACGACGCCCTGGCCGGCCGCATCCTCTTCGTGGGCGATCCGGAGATCCGCATCCGGGAGGATTACCTGCGCATCCTGCGCTTCTTCCGCTTCGGCGCCTGGTACGGCCGTGACTGGCCCGATCACGAAGGGCTGCAAGCCTGCGCCGAGCTCCGCGGCGGGCTGCGGACGCTCTCGGCCGAACGCATCGGCAAGGAGCTCCTCAAGCTTCTGGCCGCTCCTGATCCCCGGCCGGCGGTCCGCTGGATGGACCGCACCGGCGTGCTGGGCGCGGTGTCGCCCGACCTGGGCGGGCTGGAACGGTTCGAAGCCGGAACGGCCCTGACCGCCGACCCCGAGCTCCGCCTGTCGCTCCTGATCGAACCCGAGGCCGAAGCGGTGCGCCGCACGGCCGAAAGCCTCCGTCTGTCGAACGCCCAGAAGTCCCGCCTGCTGGCCGCCGTTGGAACTGAGCCCCCCGTTCACCTCGGCATGGGTCCCGTTCAAGCCCTGGCGGCCCTTTACAGGACCGGGGCGCCCGCCTTTCGCGACCGGCTGATCCGCGCCTGGGCCGAACAGCCGGGTCGGGCAACCGAGGCCCGCAGTCTCCTGGAGATCGCCGACGCCTGGTCGCGCCCGCAATTTCCCCTCACGGGCGACGATCTGGCCGACGCCGGCGTGCCCCGCGGGCCGGAGCTAGGGCAGGCCTTGCGCGCGCTGGAGCAAGCCTGGGTCGACGGCGGGTTCCGGGACGACCGCCTCGCGCTTCTGGCCCGCCTCCAGGCTCAGCTCGCCGGTTCGTAGATCTCGCCAGGCTCATAGGCGTGCGGCTGAAACGTCGCCAGCGCCACCACCCGCCCCATGTGCGCCTGCACGGAGGGGTGGCGCACCATGGCCCGCCATTGCTCCATCTGGTCCCACTCGGCGTAGTTGACGACGTGCTTGCCGTTGAGGCTGCGGTGCAGCCGGGCCGAGCGGAACCCGGGCAGGCGCCGCGCCTCCTCAGTGAGCGCGCGCAGCACGCGCAACAGCTCCTCCTGCCGCTCGGGCTGGCAGGTGTAGACGTTGATCAAGGTGATGGGTCCCGAGCTCTCCGCCACGCGCCGCTCCTTCGATTTGCGGACGCCTTAACTTGAAACGGTAACGAGTTTGTAAGCTCTGCAGGGCACCGTGCACGCTCCAACTCCCAGCTAGAACGGCTGGGAGCGAAGCAGAAAGCGATGCCGCTCAATAGCGTCAACACCAATGTGGGAGCCCGCGACGCTGTGCGCTACTTCGGCGCCACGGCGACTGAACTCGCGACCACTCAAGGGCGGGTCTCGACCGGACTGCGCGTCGCCAGCGCACGTGACAACGGCGCGGTCTGGTCCATTGCTCAAAGTCAGCGCGGCGACGCACGCGCGATCGGGGTGATCATCGGCGGGCTGCAACGCGCGCAGTCGGTCCTGGACGTCGGCTTGACCGCCGGCGAGGGCGTGTCCGACCTCCTGGTCCGGATGAAGACCAAGGCGCTGGCCGCCGCCGATACGGGACTGAGCGCCGACAGCCGGGCGGCCCTAAGCCGGGATTTCGAGCAGCTCCGCGATCAGGTCACTCGGCTGGTGAACAACGCCGGCTTCGACGGGGTGAACCTGATCAAGGCGGACGCGGTGGGTTACAAGGCGCGAGCCGGGTTGGCGACAGTGACCCAGAAGGTCATCGTGGGCTACTTCCCCCCTGACCACCCGAAAAAAGCGGGGCAGCCGAAGTTCGGTGACGTGACCGGTCCATCCACCCTGGACGTCGCGGCCGAGCGTCTGAACCTGGGCGGCCCTAATGTGACGGTCCTGGCCACGGATGCCCTGACGGACGCCGGCGCCAGCGCGGTCATCGTCGGCAAGCTCGAGACCTCCATTCGCAACACGGGCTTGGCCCTGGCGGGCATGGGCGCCAACTTCCGTCAAGTCGAAAGGCAGGCGGACTTCCTTTCGAAGCTGCGGGACGGGCTCATCACAGGCGTCGGAACTCTGGTGGACGCCGATCTCGGCCGGGAGTCGGCTCGCCTCCAAGCCTTGCAGGTTCGCCAGCAGTTGGGGAGCCAGGCCTTGGGTATCGCCAATCGAGCGCCGACCGCCCTGCTGGGCCTGTTCCGTTAGGGCCACTTCACCACGGGCGGCAGACTGCTCAGGATCGACTCCACGTTTCCGCCCGTTTTCAGCCCGAACAGGGTGCCGCGGTCGTAGAGCAGGTTGAACTCCACATAGCGCCCGCGCCGGACCAATTGTTGTTCGCGCTCGTCCTCGGTCCAGGGCTCCGCCATTCGCCGCTCGGCGATGGCCGCGTAGGCCTCCAGGAACGCCGTCCCGACATCGCGCGTAAAGGCGAAGTCGGCCTCGAATCCACGCTCCAGGTGGTCGTAGAATATCCCGCCCACGCCGCGCGGCTCCCCGCGGTGCGGCAGGCGGAAATAGTCATCGCACCAGGCCTTGAACCGGCGGTAGTAGTCGGAGTCATGGGCGTCGCAGGCCGCCTGCAGCGAGCTGTGGAACTGACGCGCGTCCGGCGCGGCCTCGGTTCTCTGCTCGTCCAGCAAGGGTGTCAGGTCCGCGCCCCCGCCGAACCAGCTGTGGGTGGTGGTGATGAAACGCGTGTTCATGTGCACCGCGGGCACGCGCGGATTGCGCGGGTGCACGATCACGCTGACGCCCGTGGCATGGAAGCTGGGGTCGTCCTCCGCCCCCTTGATGCTCCGCGCGAACTCGGGCGCGAACTGTCCATGCACGGTCGAGACGTGCACCCCGGCCTTTTCGAACAGGCGTCCGCGCAGAACGGACATCACTCCCCCGCCGCCGCCTTCCCGGCTCCAGGGTGTCCGCACAAAGGTCTCCGGCTCCTGACCGTACAAGGTCGAATCGGCGTCGGCCTCCAGCCGCTCGAGGGCGGCGCAAATCCGGTCGCGTAGGTCTTCGAACCAAGCCTTCGCTCGCGCCTGCCGTCCGGGGGTGTCTTCCGTCATGGCGGCCATATAGCGGCTCACGAGCATGGACGGCGCCTGTTGCGGAAAGCCGTGCCGCGCTCTAAGCCGTGCCCGCGCAACGTTCGGCTTGCGGCGTCCGGCCGCGTGGCCGATCGGCGGCAGGTGCATAGATGTGATCCCGGAGCCGGATCGGGCTCCAGAAGAAGGCGGTTCGAGGTGACGGACACTCCGGCCGGCGCAGGTTACGCCGGCGACATCACGGGTCAGCAGGCCATCGATGCGGCCAAGGAGCCGGCGGAGGGCGAGACCCGCCGCGACTTCATCCATATCGCCGCGGGCGCCGCGGCCGTGGGGGGCGGCGTCATGCTGGCCTGGCCCTTCATCGCCCAGATGAACCCGGCGGCCGACACCCTGGCCCAAGGCACCATCGACGTGGACCTGACCAAGGTCGCCCCCGGCCAGCAGGTCTCGCTCAAGTTCCGCGGCAAACCGCTGTTCGTGCGCAACCGCACCCCGGCCGAGATCGCCCGGGCGCGCGCCGACGACGACGCCAATCTGAAGGACCCTCAACCCGACTCGGCGCGAGTCGTGGAGGGCCAGGAGCAGTGGCTCATCTTGATTGGGTCGTGCACCCACCTGGGCTGCGTGCCCACCTTCAACGGCGGCGACTACGGCGGCTGGTTCTGCCCCTGCCACGGCAGCCACTACGACACCTCCGGCCGCGTCCGCCAGGGTCCCGCGCCCCCACGAACCTGGAAGTGCCGCCCGTGACCTTCCTTTCCCCCACCAGCGCCCGCGTCGGACAGGCCTGAACCCATGAGCGGTCACTCGACCTACATCCCCAAGTCCGGCTTCGAGAAGTGGCTGGACGCCCGCCTGCCGATCATCCGGCTGGGCTACGACGCCATGGTGGACTACCCCACTCCGCGGAACCTGAACTACTGGTGGACCTTCGGCGGCATCCTCACCGTGCTGCTGCTCACCCAGATCGTGACCGGGGTCGTGCTGGCGATGCACTACACCGCCCACGTGGACCACGCCTTTGCGTCGGTGGAGCGCATCATGCGCGACGTGAACTACGGTTGGATGATCCGCTACATCCACTCCAACGGCGCGTCGATGTTCTTCATCGCGACCTACATCCACATGTTCCGCGGCCTCTACTACGGGTCCTACAAGGCGCCGCGCGAGGTCATCTGGCTCCTGGGCTGCATCCTCTTCTTCCTGCTGATCGCCACCGCCTTCCTGGGCTATGTCCTGCCTTGGGGTCAGATGAGCTTCCACGGCGCGGCCGTGATCACCAATCTGATCGGCGCCGTGCCGGTGGTGGGCGGGAGCATACTGACCTGGCTGCAGGGCGGCTTCGCCATCGACAATCCGACGCTGTCCCGCTTCTTCGCCCTGCACTACCTCATGCCCTTCATGATCGCGGGCGTGGTGGGGCTGCACATCTGGGCGCTGCACGTGCCGGGCAACAACAACCCGGTCGGCGTGCTGATCCCGCAGGACCTGCAGCGCCGCGACACCGTGCCCTTCCACCCGTACTACACGGTGAAGGACGGCTTCGCGATCATCGTCTTCCTGATCATGTTCTCGGTGTTCGTGTTCTTCAATCCGAACGCGCTTGGTCACGCCGACAACTACATCCCGGCCAACCCCCTGGTCACGCCCGCGCACATCGTGCCGGAGTGGTACCTGCTGCCCTTCTACGCCATGCTGCGCGCAGTGCCGGACAAGTTCGGCGGGGTGATCGTGATGTTCGCCTCCATCGCCGTGATCTTCGCCCTGCCGTGGCTCGACACCTCCAAGGTGCGGTCCAACCGCTATCGCCCGGTCGCCAAGCAGTTCTTCTGGCTGTTCGTGGTCACCACCCTGGTGCTGGGCTATTGCGGAGGCCAGCTTCCGGACCAACCGGTGATCCCCGGCGTGGAGACCTTCACCCTCTTCGACGGCCAGCTGAACAGCTATCTCTGGCTCACTCGGCTCTTCACCCTGATGTACTTCGCCTACTTCCTGGTGGTGCTGCCGCTGCTGGGGCTCAAGGAGACGCCGCTTCCGGTGCCGCCCACCATCTCGGCGCCCGTTCTGTCCCATGCGGGTGGCGACGGCGGAGACGGCGGGGCCTATGGCGGCTCCACCCATGGCGGCGTGGTCAAGCCGGGCGCAGGTTACGCCGGGCGTCCCGCCGTGGCCGAACCCGAGCGTCGGGGCTGATCCTTATGCGCAAACTGATCACCGCGGTTGCAGCCGCCGTCGCCTGCCTCACCGCCGCCCCGGCGCTCGCCGCCGGCGGAGCCGAGCACCCCAAGGACGTGAAATACAGCTTCGAAGGGCCGTTCGGCCGCTTCGACCAGGCCCAATTGCAGCGCGGCTTCAAGGTCTATCAGGAGGTCTGCGCCTCCTGCCATTCGACCAATCTGGTGGCCTATCGTCACCTGGCCATGCGCAACGCACCCTTCTGGGACGAGAACTATCCCAACCCGAACGAGAGCCCCTACGCGCGCACCATCGCCGCCGCGGCCCAGATTCCAGACATCGACTCGGAGACGGGCGACGCCATCCTCCGCCCGGGCACGGTGGCCGACCGGATCCCCAACCCCTATCCGAACGAGGCCGCGGCCCGCGGCGCCAACGGGGGCGCCCTGCCGCCCGACCTGTCGGTGATCACCAAGGCCCGCCATGGGGGCGCCGACTACATCTACTCCCTGCTGATCGGCTATCCGAACCCGCCCCGCGGCCTCACCGTGCCGGCCGGTCAGTACTACAACAAGTACTATGCGGGTGACCTCAGCTCCTATTGGGCCCCTGCCGGAGTGGACCCGGAGGAGGCGCACGAGTCCGTTCCCAAGGGCGGGTTCCTGGCCATGCCGCCGCCGCTGCGCGAAGGGCAGGTGACCTTCGACGACGGCACTCCGTCCACTGTGAACAACATGGCTCGGGACGTGGGCGCCTATCTGCAGTGGGTCACCGAACCCAAGCTGATCGAGCGCAAACAGACAGGCCTTGCGGTGATCATCTATCTCACCCTGTTCGCCGGCCTGGTCTACGCCAGCTATCGCCGCATCTGGCGCAACGTCGCGCACTGACCGCCCCCTCGGACGTGTTCCGGGGGCGACGGTTCAAGTGGGACCTCAGCCTCGGCCCGCTAAGCCGGATGGGTTCGATCGCCTAGGATGGGCCCTCGGAACACGTCCGAGGGCGACATTTGGCGGGTGGATGGTCAGTGCAGAGCCCCAACCGTCCGGCCGCACAAAGGGAGCAGGAGATTGACGAACTGGACCCTCGGCGTCCTCGGCGGCAGCGGCGTCACCGACATCCCCGGCCTGCAGGAGGTTCGCCGCGAGACGGTCGACACCCCCTGGGGCGCTCCCTCCGACCAGATCACCCACGGAACCCTGGGCGGTGTTCGCCTGGTCTTCCTTCCCCGGCACGGGCAGGGGCACCGCTTGCCGCCGTCGGCCGTCAACGCCCGGGCGAACATCGACGCCCTGAAACGCGCCGGATGCACCGACGTCCTTTCCCTGTCCGCGGTGGGCTCGCTGCAGCACGGCCTGGCTCCGGGCGTTTTCTGCGTCGTCGACCAATACATCGACCGCACCTTCGCCCGGCCGAAGTCCTTCTTCGGCGAGGGCCTGGTGGCGCACGTCTCCATGGCCCATCCGGTCTGCCCGCGGTTGGCCTCGCTCGCCGCCCAGGCCGCGCGAGAAGCCGGCGCCGAGGTGGTGGAAGGGGGAACCTACCTGGCCATGGAGGGCCCCCAGTTCTCCACCCGCGCGGAGTCCGAACTCTATCGGTCCTGGGGCTGCGACGTGTTGGGCATGACCAACATGCCCGAAGCCAAGCTCGCTCGGGAAGCCGAGCTTCCCTACGCCAGCGTGTGCATGGTCACCGACTACGACTGCTGGAACGAGGCGCACGCCGCCGTTGACGTGGGCTCGGTCCTGAGCGTGATGCGCGCCAACGCCGACCGCGGCCGCGAGACGGTCCGCCGCCTGGCCGCCATCCTGGCCCGCACCCCCCGCGAGCCCAGCCCCATCGACACCAACCTCGATTTCGCGGTGGTCACTCCGCCGGAACACCGCGACCCCGGGCTGGCGGCCAAGCTGGACGCCGTGGCCGGTCGGGTGCTTCGCCGGTGAACCTGGCCGACCATATCCGCACCATCCCGGACTATCCCAAGCCGGGGATCCTCTTCCGCGACGTGACCACCCTGTTCGCCGATGCGCGCGCTTTCCGCCGCGCGGTGGACGAACTGGTCCAGCCGCTGGCCGGCTCCAAGATCGACAAGGTCGCCGGGGCGGAGGCCCGCGGCTTCATCCTGGGCGGGGCGGTGGCGCACCAGCTTTCGGCCGGCTTCATCCCTCTGCGCAAGCGCGGCAAGCTCCCGCACCGCACCTACGCCGTGGAGTACGCGCTGGAGTACGGCACAGACGCCATCGAGATGCACCACGACGCGATCCGGCCCGGCGAGCGCGTCCCGGTCGACGGACAGGTCGCCGACGGGCGGCACCGCCGTGGCCGCCGTCGACCTGCTGCGGCAGGGCGGCGCGGAGGTGGCGGCGGCCGCCTTCGTGATCGACCTGCCTGACCTCGGCGGCTCCGCGCGGCTGCGCGGCCTGGACGTGCCCGTCACAGCCCTGGTGAGCTTTCCAGGCGGTTGAAGCTGCGGCGTTAACGATCACGGTCTCGTGTCCCCACCCGAACGTGCAGGCGACTATGTTCCCCGCGTAAGCGCAGGGAGGAGGCGCATGCCGCGACTCTCAGGCCCGCAAGCGGAGCCGCCCAAACCCAGGCCGGAGCTGCACACCCAGGCCTGGCGCAACTTCAAGCGCATGCAAACGTCCGCCTGCCTGTTCGGCGGCTTGATCTTCGCCTTGGTGGTGGTTCGGGCCTTTGACGTCCTGCCCGGGGCGCTGCGCGACAAGCTGTTCGTGTTCGTGGGCGCACCGCTGGGCTTCTTTGCGCTCACCCTGGCCGCCAGTCTGCTGGGCGGCCCCATACGCCGCCTGCTCAAACAATATGTCTGGATCACCTTCGCGGCGGGCTTCGGCCAGACGCCCTGGTCCGTGGCGGGGGTGCTGGGCGTGCTGGCCTTCGCGGCCTTCGCCATCCTGCTGCAGATCAGCGAATTCGGGCGGGGAGGGCGCTATCCGGGCGGGATCTTCTCGGCCTATGCGGCGGGGGTGGCGCTGATGGTCGCCCAGGCCTGGCTCTGCCGCGCGCTCGAACGCGAACCCGACGTGCGCAATCTGATCGAGCGCTGACCCGGTTGTCGACGGGCGCGGCGATGGCTAGCGTGGTGACCATGAGAACCGCGCTCCTCTCGCTCGCCGCCGCCCTGCTGCTGTCCGCCTGCGCAACGCAGCGCACCTCGGCCCCGGCCGCTCCTCCTGCCGCCATCAGCCCCGCCCGCTTGGCCGAGCACGTCCGCACCCTGGCCTCCGACGCCTTCGAGGGTCGTGGTCCCGGCACGCCCGGCGAGACCAAGACGGTGGCCTATCTGTCCCAGCAGTTCGCCGCCGCGGGCCTCCAGCCCGGCGGCCGGAACGGCTCCTGGACACAGGACGTGCCCCTGCTCCAGTCCGACATCGTTGGCCAGCCCACCGCGGCCTTCACCGTTGGCGGCCGCCGCCAGGCGCTGACCCAGGGCGAGCAGATCGCCATCCGCGCCAGCCTGCAGAAGCGCGACCGCGTCACCATCGAGAACGCGCCCTTGGTCTTCCTCGGCTACGGCATCAAGGCGCCGGAGCGGAACTGGGACGACTTCAAGGGCATGGACCTGCGCGGCAAGGTGGGCGTGGTCCTGGTCAACGACGCGGACTTCGAAACGGGGCAGGGCCCCTTCGGCGGCAAGGCCATGACCTACTACGGCCGCTGGACCTACCAGTACGAGGAAGGCGCGCGGCAGGGCGCGGCGGGCGTTCTGGTGGTGCATGAGACCGCGCCGGCGAGCTACGGCTGGGCCACGGTCAAGAACTCCAACACCAACACCATGTTCGACATCGTACGCGCCGACCCGGCAGCCACCCACCCGCCCCTGGAGGGCTGGATCCAGCGGGACGTGGCCGTGAATCTGTTCCGCCGCGCGGGCCAGGACTTCGAAGCCCTGAAGAAGCAGGCCCAGACGCCGAACTTCCGCCCGGTGCCGCTGGCCAACGCCACCTTCAGCGCCGACTATGCGCTGCGCCAAGTCAATGTCGCGTCCAAGAATGTGGTGGCCCGGCTGCCCGGCCGAACCCGACCCAACGAGACCGTGCTCTACACCGCCCACTGGGACCACCTGGGGGTGGGCGCTCCGGATGCTCGAGGCGACCGCATCTATAACGGCGCCGTGGACAATGCGACCGGCGTCGCGGCCATCCTTGAGATCGCCCGCACCTTCGCCCAGGGCCCACGGCCCGAGCGCTCGGTCGTCTTCGTGGTCGTCTCCGTCGAAGAGAAAGGGCTCCTGGGCTCGGAATATTATGCGGCCAACCCGCTCTATCCGCTGGAGACCACAGCCGCCGGCTTCAACATCGATGCGCTCACTCCGCTCGGGCCCGCACGCGACCTCCTGGTGATCGGCTCCGGCCAGAGCGAACTGGAGGACCGGCTGCAGGCTGTGCTGGCGGAGAACAATCGGGTGATCCGCCCTGACCAGTCGCCCGAGGCAGGCTACTTCTACCGTTCGGACCACTTCCCCTTGGCCAAGCGCGGCGTGCCCATGCTCTATGTCGACAGCGGCCAGGACTTGGTGGTGGGCGGTACGGCCGCGGCCAAGACCGCCGAGGACGCCTACCGTCGCGACAAGTACCATCAGCCAGCGGACGAATACGACGAGAGCTGGAATTTCCTGGGCATGGTCCAGGATGCGACCGTGCTCCATCGGCTGGGCCTGGACGTCGCCAACAGCCGGGAGTGGCCGAACTATCGCTCCACCAGCGAGTTCCGGCCCGTCCGCGACCAGTCCGCCGCGCGCCGCCGATGAAAGGACGGGCGCTCGCCACCCTGCTGCTCGGGGCCCTGGTCGCGGGCTGCGCCACCGCGCCCGTAAGCGGCCGGTCCGCCCCGGAGATCTCCGCCGCGCGCATCCGCGAGCACGTCCGTGTGCTGTCCTCGGACGATTTCCTGGGCCGCGGTCCCGGCGGCCCTGGCGAGGCCAAGGCGCTCGACTACCTCGCCGCCCAGTTCGCCGCCGCGGGGCTGGAGCCCGGCGGCCCGAACGGCTCCTGGTTCCAGGAGGTGGAGCTCACGCGATATGACCGGATAGGCGAGGGGAGCCTGAGCCTGCGGGTCGGCGGCGCGGCGCTGCCGCTTCCCCTGGGCGAGGACGCGACCGCCAGCGTCCGTGGGGCGGGCCGCTACACGCTGGATGGGGCCCCCCTGGTGTTCGCCGGATACGGCGTCCATGCGCCCGAGCTGGGCTGGAGCGACTACGAGGGCCTCGACGTCCGAGGCAAGATCGTGGTCGTGCTGGCCAACGACCCGGACTTCGAGGCCGGTTCAGGCCCCTTCGGCGGCCGTAACCTCAGCTACTACGGCCGGGTCGGCACCAAGGGAGAAGAAGCGCGAAAGCGCGGCGCCGCGGGCCTGCTGTCCATCCACGAGACCGCCGCCGCCTCCTACCCGTGGCTGATCGTCCAGACCGGCGCTGACGCGCCCCTGGTGGAGGTCGCCCGCCCGGCCCAGCCCACCCCCGACCCGGCCTTCCTTTCCGGCTGGCTGCGGCTGGAGACGGCTCAGGACTTGGTGCGCCGCGCCGGCCTGGACTACGCCGCGCTCAAGGCGCAGGCGCAGCGCCCGGGCTTCCGCGGCCGGGCGCTGGGCGACGCTCGCCTGTCGGCTCGCTTCGAGACGCGCGCCAGCCCGCTCCGCAGCCGTAACATCATCGCCCGCCTGACCGGCGCGACACGGCCCGAGGAAACGGTTCTCTACGGCGCCCATTGGGACGCCTATGGCCTGGGGCCCCGCCCGGACGCCACCGGCGACAGCATCCACAACGGCGCGGTGGACAACGCCGTGGGGACCGCCGAGCTGCTGGAGATCGCCCGCGCCTTTGCGCGCGGCCCACGTCCCGCCCGCACCCTGCTTTTCGCCGGCTGGACGGCCGAGGAGCGGGGGCTTCTCGGCGCGGAATACTATGCGACCCACCCGCTGCGGCCGCTAGAGACCACGGCCGCCGTGATCAACCTCGACCCCCACGTGGCCTTGCCCCGCTCGCGCAACATCGAGCTGATCGGCGGGGGGCGGACCACGCTCGAGGACGACCTCCTCCGCGCCGCCGCCGCCCAGGGCCTCCGCGTCGAGCCGGAGCCCAACCCTGAGGCCGGCTGGTACTATCGTTCGGACCACTTCGCCTTTAGCAAGCGCGGCGTTCCCGCCCTGGCCTTCCGCATCGGCCGCGACCTGGCTGCAGGCGGCCGCCCGGCCGGAGGCGCCCTCGTGGACCGCTACAACCGCGAGCGCTACCACCAACCCTCGGACGAGTTCGATCGATCCTGGACCCTGGAAGGCGCCGCCCAGGAGGCGCGTGCCGCCTACGCGGTCGGTCGTTCAGTCGCCAACGGCGCCGGCTGGCCCGGCTGGCGTGCGACCGCCGAGTTCGGCGCTGCGCGGACGCCGTCCGCCGCGTCGCGTCGGTGACCTTCGAGCAGTTTCACGCCGCGGCTCTGGCCCTGCCGACGGGTCAGTCCGGCACGGCGTCGTAGTTGTCGAAGAACTGCAGCGTGCGCCGGCGCGCCAGCGCCGAGGCCTCCGCGTCGAACCCGTTCACGAACCGCTCGTCCCCGCCGCCCATCGCTCCCGCTCGGTCGGAGAAGAAGCCGTGCCCCGCGTCGTAGCGGAACACGCGGATGTCCGGCAGACCCTGCTCGATGGCGTCCACATCCTCCGGCGGGACGAAGGGATCGCGCTCGCCATAATGCAGGATGATCGGACACTTGGGCTTCTCGCTCAGGAAACCCTTGATCGCGTGCCCGTAGAAGCTCGAGGCCGCCGTGATCCCGTGGCACCGCGCCGCAGCCAGCCAGGCCGCCGTGCCGCCCCAGCAGAAGCCCGCCACGAACACCGGCCCGTTCAGCCAATCGATGGCGGCCTGGATGTCGCCGGTGGCCACGTCCCAATTGGTCGCCCCGGCGGTCGCCAGACCCTTCTGGAACCCGTCCTCGTCATAGCCCGCCTGGAACCCCGGCTCGATCCGATCGAACACCGACGGGGCCACCACCTCGAACCCGTCTGCGGCGAAGCTGTCGGCGAGCGCCCGGATGTTGGCGTTCACCCCGAAGATCTCCTGCAGCAGCACCAGCCCGCCGCGCCGCTGGGTTTCCTCGTCCTGAACCTGGGCCTCCACGTGATAGGCCCCCAGCGCAAACCCGTCCGCCGCGCTCACCAGCTCGGCGCGGGCGTCCGCGAGCCTTGGAGAGCTTCGCCGCCAGGCTGAAATCGCAGCCGGCAATGCGGAAGCTGCCTTTCAGAGACTTCTGGCGGAGCCACGCCTTCAGCGTGGGCGCATCGCCCCAGCGTTTGCGGTGATCATCTACATCCAGCGGCTTGAACGACATCTGATCGCACTCAGTGGGCAAATCGGTGCTGTCGCGCTACAAGCGGAGGACGCACGTACGCTGGCGCGCCTTCT
>JAHWJX010000056.1 GCA_019348195.1 Pseudomonadota bacterium
CTGCAACAGGCGCGCGGCGCCCCGGGTGACGAGCTCCGTCGTCTCCGGGCGCGTAAGGGCGAGGGCGACCGCGACTTCCACCCCGCCTGTGTTCCGCCTCTGTTCGTCTCCGTCAAGCGGAGCGGCGGGCGGGCGTCTCAGCCTGAAGCGGGCAGGTCGTTGTTCCTTCCGACGAGCGGCTCGCTCGCGGCACAGGCGGTGCTCCAACCCGCGAAGGCAGTCCGCCAAGCGCGGGTGCAGGCCCTTCATGCTAGTCATGGTCACCTTGGAGAGGGCACTCTGTGACGGCTCAGAGTCTCTGTCCCGAACCGGCGTCTTTGACCCACGCGGGAGGACAGAAACTCCGTCCTCGCTGCGGACCGTCAAGCCCTGGCCGAAGTTCATGACGCCGTCCCGCGATGCGCCGAAGATACTGACCCGCGGCGGGCAGGGCGCAATGTCCGCTGCTGACCTCTCTAGAGGATCTTCACAAGTCCGCTCTCGGATCGGCTGGTTCCGGCCACCGCCGTCGCGCATCGCGCGAGTTCGTCGGTAACTCATCAGTTGCAGACCCGGGGTATGCGCAACGCCGGACAGCTCGCGTACTAGACTTCGGGGAGGAAGGCTAAGCTGAAGGGCCTAGGGCTTCCCCCTCCAGCGGCTTGCATGAAGAGGCTGCATGAGACTGCGCCAGATCGAGATATTCTACGCGGTGTACCGCGCCGGCTCGATCAGCGCGGCGGCCCGCGAGCTGAACGTCTCTCAGCCATCCGTCAGCAAGATGCTGAAGCACACTGAGGATCAGCTCGGGTTTTTGCTTTTTACGCGGGTGAAAGGCAGGCTGACCCCTACCGATGAGGCGCACGCGCTTTATCGGGAGGTCAAAGAGGTGTTCGAGCGGCTGGGCTCGCTCAAGCAAACGGCAGGCAATCTGCGGGCCCGCAAGGGCGGGCACATCCGTCTGGCCGTGCTGCCGGCCCTTGGATTAGGTGTGGCGCCCGAGGCGATAGCGCGCTTCAGGAGGGCGAACCCCGGCGTGACCTTCGACGTCCAAACGCTGCACCACGACGCGGTGCTGCGCGCGCTCTACGAACGTGAAGCAGATCTCGCGCTCGCGTTCGGTCCGTTGGAACACCCCCGGCTGTCGACCCTGCATCTGGGCTGGGGCGAGCTCAGGCTGTTGTTCAGCGAGGGACAGATCGGCTCCGCGCCGCCGGACCGCGTCGACATGAGCGTGCTCGCCGGCAAGGACTACATCGGCTCCGGCTCGACCGGGCCGGTCAGCGACATCTTCGCGGCCGAACTGGAGCGACACGAGCTGGCGGTTCAGGAGGTCATCACGGTGGGGACCTACTACATGGCCGTGCCGCTGGTTCGGCTGGCGGTCGGCATGGCCGTGGTGGACGAATTCACCGCACGGTCGGCGCTCGCCGCGGACCTGGAGTCCAGGCCCTTCGAGCCTGCGCTTCGTTTCGGCGTGCATTGCATCCATCTCGCCGACCGCCCGCCTTCGCACCTGACGCGGAGCTTCATAGAGGTGCTGCGCCACAGGCTCATGGAGAGGACCGCAGGCTCATAACCGGGCGCTATGACCGGAGCTCGATTTGGTATTGGAAGCCGCACGCCCGCCCGCTCATAGCTACCCGCGTCCGCAGCCGGTAAGATCGATGATCCCCTCGCCCTATCTGCTCTACCTGGGGGAAACCAAGGACCCGCTGGCCGCCAAAACGGCGCGGGGCGTGGCCGAGTGGCGGCCGGAGACGTGCCTCGGCGAGCATAGGCGGCCAGGCTGCGGGGTCACGCTCGGGTTGCCGAACCTGGGATTCGCCGAAGCTGTCGCGCGCGGTGCGCGGACCATGATCGTGGGTGAAGCCAACGCCGGCGGGATCTTGCGCGAGACGTCCGTCGGCGATGTGATCGCCGCTCTGCAGGCCGGCATGAACGTCGCGTCGGGACTCCACCAGCGCCTGACGGACATCCCTGCCGTCCGTGACGCCGCCCGGAAGGCCGGGCGGGACCTGTTCGACGTGCGAGAACCCCCGCCAGGGCTGCGGGTGGGAACGGGACACCGACGCCCTGGGCGCCGGCTGCTCACGGTGGGCACCGACTGTTCCGTAGGCAAGATGTACACCAGCCTTGCGCTTGAGCGCGGCTTGCGCGCCCGGGGGGAGGCCGCTGACTTCCGAGCTACGGGGCAGACCGGGATCTTCATCGCCGGCAGCGGTGTGCCGGTGGACGCCGTCGTGGCTGATTTCATCTCCGGCGCCGTCGAGCAGATCTCGCCGGGGCGCTCCGATCATGGCTGGGACATCATAGAAGGGCAGGGATCTTTGTTTCACCCCTCCTACGCAGGGGTCTCCCTCGGTCTGCTGCACGGCGCGCAGCCCGATGCGCTTGTGCTGTGCCATGAGCCCGGCCGTGCTCACATGCGAGGGCTGCCTGAGCGGCGCCTTCCCGGGTTGCGCGAAACCCTGCAGGCCAACCTCCAGGCGGCGCGGCTCACCAACCCCGAGGTGGTCGCCGTCGGCGTGGCGTTGAACACTTCCAACTTGGAGGCCGGGGAGCGCGCGCGTGTGCTGGAAAGCACCGCCGCGGAGCTCGGCCTGCCTTGCGTGGACCCGGTCGCCACGGGCGTGGCTCCCATCCTGGATCAGCTGACAGCATGCTTCGAACCCTCACAACCGCGTCTGAGCGCCACGGCCTGAAGGCGCCTTTCCGCATCTCGCGGGGGGTCAAGACGGAGATCGAGGTGGTCGTGGCCGAGGTGCGGTGCGGCCAATCGGTCGGCCGGGGCGAGGCCGTGCCCTATCCCCGCTACGGCGAAAGCTGTTCGGGCGTGGTCGAGCAGATCACGAGGGCGGCGGGCGAGCTCGGCGGGGCCTTTACGCGTCGGGACCTCCTGGAGCGCATGGCGCCCGGCGCGGCCCGCAACGCCGTGGACTGCGCCCTCTGGGACCTGGAGGGGCAGGAGCAGCCGGGCGGGACGCCCCGACCGGTGGTCACGGCCATCACGATCAGCCTCGACGAGCCGGAGGCGATGGCCGCCGCGGCGGCGGGGCTGGCCGGCATGCCCTTGCTCAAGGTGAAGGTCGACGGCCAGGATCCGGAGGCGCAGATCCGCGCAGTGCGCGGGGCGGCGCTCCGGGCGCGACTGATCGTGGACCCGAACGAGAGCTGGTCCTTCGACCTGCTGCGGGACCTACAGCCCCTGCTGCGGGCGGCGCGGGTCGACCTTCTGGAGCAACCCTTGCCGGCGGGCGATGACGCGGCGTTGGAGGGCTTCTCGCCCGCCGTGCCGATCTGCGCGGACGAGTCGTGCCATGTAGCCGCGGACCTCGACCAGGTCGCGGCGCTGTACCAAGCCGTGAACATCAAGCTGGACAAGACGGGGGGGCTGACGGCCGCCCTGGAGCTGTATCAGCAGGCGCGCGCCCGGGGGCTGCTGGTGATGGTGGGGTCCATGGTGTGCACCTCCCTGTCGATCGCGCCGGCGCTGGTTCTGGCAGGCGCGGCGGACTTTGTGGACCTGGACGGGCCCTTGTGGCTGACAGCCGACCATGCCGGCGGAGCGGCTCTGCAGGGCGGAGTTCTGGAGCCGCCAGCCTTCAGCCTGTGGGAGCCGAGCGCGGCTCTGCGTGGGCTCCATAGCCTCAGGCTATGACAGGCGAACCATTCGGAAAGGCTTGGCCGTGGCGCGGGCCGGACGCTTTTGCAACATTCACGATGGGGCGAAGCCCGGCTGCGGTCCCCGGCGGAGAGACAAAATGCCTGACGTGCTTACGCGTAGCCTGAGGACGTGTCTGCTGGGCGGGGCTTCGGCCGCGATTCTGTGCGGCGCGGCACTGGCTCAGGAGCCCCCCAGGCCCGCACAGCCACCGCGGACGACGGAGGCTCTGCAGATCCCGCAAACGGAAGGGACGGCGGTGGCGCCGGGCGCCTCGGTCACAGCCGATCCTGGGACGGAGGGGTCGCCCGCCGAGCCCGGGAGCGACGCCGCGGGGATCGGCGCCGGGCAGGAGGACAGCGCGGTCGACGAGGTGGTGGTTGTGGGTTCCCGCATCATCGGATCCAAGATCACCGGCGCCCTGCCAGTCACGGTGGTGGACCAAGCCGATGTCGCCGCAACCGGCGCCGTCTCGGCCGACGACCTGTTCCGCTCCATTCCCCAGGCCGGCGACGTCAACTTCCAGGACGCGCGCACCGTCGGCAACCTGAACGACGCGCGCGGTGATGTCGCGTCCATCAACCTGCGGAGTCTGGGCACCGGCAACACCCTGGTGCTGCTGAACGGCCGGCGCGTGGTGCCCCACCCCGGAACCCAGACCGAGAACTTCGTGCCCGTGCAGACGGCCAATGTGAACGCCATCCCGGTGTCGGCGATCCGCCGGGTGGAGGTGCTGCGCGATGGCGCGGCGGCCATCTATGGCGCCGACGCGGTCGCAGGCGTGGTTAACAATGTGCTCGACACCCGTTTCGAGGGCCTGCGCCTCGAGGCGCAATACGGCGCTGCCGAAAGCGCCGGCGAGGGAACTTTCAACTTCAAGGCGGGAACTCGCCTGGGCGACGGCACGCGCATAACCGGCTTCGGCAGCTACACCAAGCGCGACCCCTTGTTCGCCACTGATCGCGACTTCTCCGCCAGCGAGGACCAGAGGCGTCGGGTTGTGGGAACGCCCTTCGAGGGGCTTTCGGCATTCGACAGCCGTTCAACCGCAAGCCCCTTCGCCGTGTTCGATCTAATCAGGCCGCGCATAGTGAGACAGGGAACGGTGGCCCTGACCAACAGCGCGGGCCAGTTCCACATCCAGCCTCCCGCCAACACCGCCGCGGGCTGCACCAGCGCCGTCCTGCCGAACGGAACCTGCATTCGCAGCGGCGTCCAGAACACCGAAGCATCGCGAGCGCTGCGCTACGACGAGAACCCGGACCGCACTATCCGCGGCGAGGTGGAGCGCACCAATTTCTTCGGGACGATGGAGCGCGATCTGCCCGGAGGCGTGCAGCTGTTCGGCGAGGCGGGCTACTACCATTCGGTGTTCAACGGCCAGCGCGAGCAGTCCGCCCCGCTTGGCAGCGCGCGAATATCCATCCCAGCCAACAACTTCTACAATCCCTTTGGTCCCGTCACCCTGAACGGAGCGCCCAATCCCAATCGGCTGCCCGGTCTGACCCTGGCCACCGTACCGGCGGAGGGGCTTGCGTTGAGCCTGCGCTCGTACCGCCCGGTGGACACGGGGCCCAGGACCTACACGGTGACCGACGACTCCTACCGGGTTCTCGGCGGACTGCGGGGCGAGATCCTGGGTTTCGACTGGGAAACGGCCGTCGCCTATTCGGAAGCCAACACGAAGGACAAGACCAACAAGGCGGTCAGCAACACGCTGTTTCAGGCGGCGCTGTCACGCTCGACCCCCGACGCCTACAACCCGTTCAACGGCGGCGACCTGCTTAACTTCTCGGGTCCGGACACATCGCCCAGCGACCCGGCGACCATCCGGTCCTTCCTCGTCGATGTCTTCCGCATCAGCCACACCTCCCTGGCGCTGGCCGACCTCAAGTTCACCCGGCCGGACCTGTTCACCCTGCCGGGCGGGGAGGTAGGCATGGCCGTGGGCCTGGAGGCCCGCCGCGAAACCTATGAGGACGATCGAGATCCTCGGGCGGACGGCACGATCACCTACACTGACGCGGTTACGGGCGTCAGGTCGCGCAGTGACATCCTGGGGGCCAGCCCCGCGCCGGACGTCAGCGCCGACCGGAGCGTTTATTCAGCCTTCGTTGAATTAGTTGTCCCGGTGATCTCGCGCGAGATGAACATCCCCCTCGTGCAGGAAGTCAGCCTGCAATTGGCGGCGCGCGACGAGTATTATTCCGACTTCGGCAATGTGCTGAAGCCCAAGGTCGCCGGCTCCTGGCAGGTCGTCGACTGGCTGTCGCTGCGGGCTTCCTATTCGGAGAGCTTCCGCGCACCCAACCTGCCCCAGTTCTATGGCGCGGGAACCCAGGTCTCGAATACCCGGACCGACTTCATCCGCTGCGAGCAGGATCTTCGCGCGGGGCGGATCAAGGACTTCCGTCGCTGTTCCCAGAGCCTTGGGGTGACCAGCATCCGATCGGGCAATCAGAACCTTCAGCCGGAGGACGCCCAAAGTATCTCGTCAGGCCTGGTGTTCACCTCGAGCTTCATCCCCCGCCGCTACGGGGAGCTGGTGGTCACCGTGGACTATTGGGAGATTCAGCAGGAGAATGTGATCGGCATCTTTGGCGACCAAGCCCAGCTGCAGCTCGACTACCTGCTGCGCGTCCAGGGATCCTCCAATCCCAACGTGGTGCGTTTCGCCCCCACGCCGGAGCAGATCGCCGCCACGGTCCCCGGAATTGCGCCCGTGGGGGATATCCAGTTCGTTATCGACGACTTCATGAACATCCAACCGCGCACGGCGGAGGGACTGGACTTCGGGTTGATCTACAGCGTGAACGACACGGGGCTGGGCGACTTCGACTTCAAGCTGAACGCCGCCAAGTTGCTCACCCTCGAGCAGCAGCCGTCCGAGAACGCCACCCTGCTCCTGCAGGCCCGCGAGGCGGGTCTGATCAGCCGAACCATCAATGTCCCGGGCGCCGGGGACCTGATCCGGGACGAGGCCAATCCGGAATGGCGCGGCTCGGCGACCCTGACCTGGACCTATGGCCCGTGGCGCTCCGGCCTGCTGGTCAACTACATCGGATCGGTGCTGGATGACGACATCGTCCTGGCCGACGGGACGGTGTTCGAAGTCGAGAGCTGGACCACCGCCAGCCTCTATGTGCAGCGCGATTTCGAGACCGGGATCCTGCGCGACTCGAGCCTGCGGATAGGGGCGCGCAATATCACCGATGAAGACCCGCCGCTGGCGGCGAACAACTTCGGGTTCTTGGGGGCGCTGCACAATCCCACCGGCCGCTATGTCTATGCCCAAATCTCCAAGCGGTTCTGATCAGGAAAGACGTGGGGTGATTGGGCAGGCGCCGCGCGCGAGCCGGGCCGGTCGCCTCACCGCTGTGATGATGGTAGGGGTCGTGGCCGGCTGCGCCTCGCGGGGGACTCCTCCGTCGGTGAAGGCTGATCTCCTCATTTTGGGCGGCGAGGTGCACACAGGGGACGCCGCTCCGCCCACCGTGAGCGATGTCGCGATCGCGGGCCACCGAATCATCTTTGTGGGTGACGCCGCCCGCGCTTCGATCTCGGCCGCCCGGCGGCTGGACGCGCGTGGCTTGGTGGTGGCGCCCGGCTTCATCGACCCGCACACCCATGCGCTGGAGGACCTTGAGTCGGCGGACCCCGCCAGACGACTCAACCTCAATTATCTGACCCAGGGGGTGGCCACCGTCTTGATCGGCAACGACGGCGAGGGCGAACCGGAAGTCTCTGCCCGACTGCGGAAGCTGCAGGCGTCCGGAATCGGGACCAATGTGGCGACCTATGTCGGCTTCGGCCCGGTGCGCCGGCGGGTGGTTGGGGAAAGCGCGCGAGCCCCGACCCCGGGTGAGCTCCAGCGCATGCGGGCGCTGGTCGCCAAGGGCATGTGCGAAGGCGCGCTCGGCTTGTCCACCGGGCTGTACTACGCGCCCCAGAGCTTTTCGACGGCGGAGGAGGTGATTGCTCTGGCCCGCGAAGCGGGCCTTCGCGGCGGCGTCTACGACAGCCATCTCCGCGATGAAGGATCGGACAATATCGGTCTGCTGGCGGCGGTGAGAGAGGCGCTGCGGATCGGTCGCGAAGGCGGCTTGCCGGTCCACATCGCCCACATCAAGACGCTGGGCCAAGACGTCAAAGGCTTTAGCGCTCAGGTGATCCCGCTGATCGAGGCCGAGCGGGCGGCGGGCCGGCGTGTCACCGCTGACCAGTACCCCTGGCGCGCCTCCGGCACCCGCGTGTCTAACGCGCTGGCGCCGCGCTGGGCCATGGACGGCGGGTTCGAAGCCCTGCGGGCGCGCGCGGGCGAGCCGGCCCAGGCAGCCAGGCTCCGTACGGACATGGCGGACAACCTGCGTCGGCGCGGCGGGCCTGACTCGATCCTGGTCACCTCCGGTCCCCACGCCGGACGCACCCTGGCCCAGGTCGCCGGCGGCTGGGGGGTCGACCCGGTCGCGGCCGCAGTCCGCATCATCCTGGAGGGGGATGCGCGCGTGGCGTCCTTCAACATGACCGAAGCCGACATCCGGGCCTTCATGGTCCGGCCTTGGGTGCTCACCAGCTCTGACGGCAGCCACGGCCATCCGCGCAAGTCCGGGTCCTTCCCGAAGAAGTACGCGGACTATGTCCGTGACGCCAAACTGCTCACCACGGCCGAGTTCGTGCACCGCAGCTCCGGCCTGACCGCCGACACCTTCGGCTTGGAAGGCCGGGGCCATCTCCGCCCCGGCGCCTTCGCCGACGTCGTCGTCTTCGATCCCCGCACCTTCGGCCCCCGAGCCGACTACGCCAATCCGGAGCGCCTGTCGGAAGGCGTACGACACCTCTTCGTCAACGGCGTTCAAGTGATCGCCGACGCGCGTCCGGTGCAGCGACTCGGCGGCGTGGCTCTGCGCAAGACACCCTCGCCTGCAGCCGACTGCACGCCGTGATGGAATCCACGCCGCCGATCCTCCACCAGCCCGCCCGCCCCGCCGACCCGACCGGCTCGCGCGGAGTCCTTTACCGCTACTGGTTCGGCGTCAGCCTGTGGAAGCGGATCCTGGCCGCCATGGTTCTGGGCGCTGTCGTGGGCCTGCTCTGGGGCGAGGGCGTCGCCTCGATTCGCTGGATCGGCGACCTGTTCGTGCGTCTGATCCGGATGCTGGTCGCGCCCCTGGTCTTCGTGATCATCGCGGCGGGAGTGGCCGCGCTGGGCGACACACGGCGGCTCGGCTCCATAGGCGCCAAGACGGTGGCGATGTACGTCCTGACCACAGCCATCGCCGTGTGCATCGGCTTGACCGTGGCCACCCTGCTGCAGCCTGGCGCGGGCGCGAACCTGGCGGGCGCGGCGCCCCAGGCGGTGGGAACACCCAAGCCGCCGGGCGAGATCTTCATGGGCATAGTGCCGACCAATCCAATCGCCGCGCTGGCGGCCGGCGACACCCTGGCGATCATCTTTTTCGCCGTGCTGGTTGGGGTGGGCGTGATGGTCGCGGGCGAGAAGGGGCGCGCGGTCGGCGAGGTGCTGGCTTCCGGCTCGGAGGTGATGCTGCGGATTGTCGGCATTATCCTGGAGACCGCGCCTTTCGGCGTTTTCGCGCTGGTCGCGGTGGTGATGGGAACCCAGGGTCCGGAAACCTTCATCAACGTCTTCAAGCTGGGCGTGTGCGTCGTGATCGGCTCGGCGATCCAGACCCTGATCACGCATGGCGCCGTGGTGCGGGGGCTGGCCTGGCTGCCGCTGTTGCCCTTCTACCGCGGCGTGGCGGACGCGATCATGGTGGGCTTCTCCACCTCCTCCAGCTCGGCCACCCTGCCGGTCGCGATCAAGGTTGCGGAGGAGAATCTGGGGATCAAGCCGTCGATCTCCTCCACGGTGCTGCCTTTGGGCGCGACCATCGGCATGGACGGGACGGCCATGTACGTCGCCATGCTGACCATGTTCTCGGCCCAGGCGTTCGGGGTGGACCTGAGCCTGGCGGACTACGGGCTGGTGGCGATCACCACCACCCTGGTGGCCATGGGCGTGGCGCCGGTGCCCTCAGGGTCCCTGTTCGTGCTGGCCGCCGTACTGAACGTGATCGGGGTGACGCCCGAGCAGACCGCCCTGGTGGTGGGTTTCATCCTGCCATTCGATCGTCCTCTGGACATGATCCGGACGGTGCCCAACGTCACCTCCGACCTGTCGATCGCCACCGCCGTGGCGCGGTGGGAGGGCGAGATCGACGTCGAGGCGTACAAGAGCTCCAAGGACATCTGACATGCAGCCGGTTCAACTGGCCTTTCCCGTGCACACTTGCAGGCGACCAAGGCCTTCATCGTGGAGGTGCTGGGCGCACGCGTGGGGCGCGAAAGCGAGCGCTGGTCGACCTCGGCGTCTTCGGCCACCAGGTGACGGCCCATCTGGACTCCACGGCGGCGCCTCCAACCAGCAACCCGGTCGACGGTGAGGCGGCTCCCACCTTCCACTTCGACGTGGTTCGGGAATGGTCCCGGTGGGAAGCGCTGGGCCGGCGGCTTCAGGCGCACGGGCTGGACTTCATCATCGAGCCTTACGTCCGCTTCCAGGGAGAAGTCGGCGAGCAGGGAACCTTCTTCATCAAGGAACCCTCCCGCAGCGGCATTGAGTTCAAGTCCTTCAAGGACATGGGCCAGCTGTTCGCGGCTTGAGCAAACACAAAAGGCGGTCCGCATGTTTCTACGCCGGGGGCTGGCCCTTGCTCTCGCCGCCGGGCTGATCGGCGCGCCGCCGGCTTTCGGTCAGGAGGTCGAGCGCGGCGGTCGCCCCAGCCAGCGGGGGCTGCTCGAATACCCGAGCATCCACCATCCGGTCGTGAGTGACCGGGGCATGGTGGCCAGCCAGGACGACCAAGCCAGCCAAGCCGGGGCGGACGTGCTTCGGCGCGGCGGCAATGCGGTGGACGCCGCGGTCGCGACGGCCTTCGTGCTGGCCGTCACCCTGCCCCGCGCGGGCAATATAGGCGGCGACGGCTTCATGCTGCTGCACTTGGCGGCCGAGAACCGCACGGTGGCGATCGACTACCGGTCCGTCGCGCCGCGCGCCGCCAGGCTCGAGATGTTCCTGGGCCCCGACGGCAAGGAGAACGACGCGGTGTCGTCGGTCGGCTGGCGGGCGGCGGCGGTGCCCGGCACAGTCGCGGGGCTGTGGCTGGCCCACAGCAAGTACGGGAAGCGGCCCTGGGTGGAGTTGGTCCAGCCCGCCATCGAGATCGCCGAACACGGCGTCCGCCTCAGCCACGACGAGAGCTTTGCGTTCGACTGGGGGCGCGAGCGGCTATCCACGAGCCCGCAGGCCAAGCGCACCTTCTACCGGACGAACGGGGCCCTCTTCTCCCCGGGCGAGGTTCTGAAACAGCCGGAGCTCGCCTGGACGCTGCGGCTGATACAGCGAAGCGGCGCGGACGGGTTTTACCGCGGCGAGGCCGCCCGGCGCTTCGCCGCCGACATGCGGGCCCACGGGGGCCTGATCACCTTGGAGGACCTGGCCGCCTATCGCGCGGTGGAAAGGCCGACGCTGGTCGGCAGCTATCGGGGGCTCGTGGTGCATACTATGCCCCCCGCCAGCGCGGGGGGCGCGACGCTGCTGGAGATGCTCAACATCCTCGAGCGCTTCGATTTGAAGTCGATGGGGCAAGGCTCGGCGCAGTCGATCCACGTTATGGCCGAGGCCATGAAGCTGGGCTACGCAGACCGCTATCGCTTTCTGGGCGACACGGACTTCGTCCGGACGCCGCTCAACGGGTTCATCTCCAAGGCGTACGGGACGGAGCGGGCCAAGCTGATCTCGCCCGATCGGGCGCGGAACACGCCGGCTGAGATGCCACCGGGTGATCCGTGGCGCTTCGAAAGCCCGAGCACCACGCACTTTTCGGTGGTGGACGGCCAAGGCAACGCCGTCAGCAACACCTACACCTTGGGCTCGGATTTCGGCTCGGGCGTTTCCGTCGAGGGCGCGGGCTTTCTGCTGAATAATCAGATGAACAACTACGCCCACAACGAGGCCGCGGAGGCACGAGCGGCGGGTCGGGCGGCCCCCTTGAACGCGCTGGCGCCCGGCAAGCGGATGCTGTCAACCATGACGCCGACCATGGTGTTCAAGAACGGCAAGCCATGGCTGGTGACCGGCACGCCGGGCGGCAGCACCATCATCAACACCGTGCTGCAGATCGTCGTCAACACGGTCGACTTCGGCCTGAATATCGCCGAGGCGGTGCACCAGCCGCGCATCTTCCAGGGAGCTGCGCCGGGCCCCCTGAACCTGGAGCCCAATTTCAACCCCGACACGGTCGCCCTTCTCAAGGCCAAAGGCCACGTCGTGCGCCCCTATGAGACCATGGGCAGCGCTCAGTCGATCCTTGTCGAGAACGGACGAGCTTACGGTGCAGCCGATCCCCGGCGGCCGGGCGCGCTCTCCGTAGCCCCGTGAAACGCCCTCCATCGCGGCTTCATTCTGCGCCGACGTAGGTGGCGTGTGACCTTCGCCTTGGAGCCAACCCGGGGGACCTTCGCCGCAGCTTCTCCCGGCGCGCCGTCTGCGGTGGAGCGATCAACCTAGGAGAGGGCCAGGAGGAACGAGCATTTGCCAAAATCATGGGCGCCGGTTAAGGGGCTGTCTAATCGTCTTCGCCCTTGCAACGATCGTAGATGTGCCGAAGGCTGAGTCGAACTCGTCGCCCCGCATAGACATACTATGAGAGATATCGGAAGGATTTAGCCATTCTCCATCCGCTTCTCACCCTGGCCGCCGGACTCTACGTTGGTGCGATGGGCGTGCGATTGGCGAAATCCGCCAGGACGCGGGAATCGGTCAAGTCGAGCGCCGCAACTGGCTTGAAGACGGCGCGATCCGGATTGAGTCAAGCGCGAGATGGAGCGCGCGGTTCGGCTCAGTACGGCCTATCTGTCGTCGAGAGGGCCTCCGCGGGTTTGCGGCGGAGGCTGGAAACACCGCCCGACAGAACCGAGGTCGTCGATCCTCCAGCATCGGGCCCTGTTACGGAAAGTAGGTGGCAAGGGTCAGCCCCGGAAAGACGAGCAAGGCGTCCCGAATGACAAAATCGGAGCAGGCTCCAGCATGAAGGGGCGGAAGCGGCAGCGGGCGCGGTCCGCCGCGCGGAAAGCGTTTGTTCGCGGTTTTGTTGCGACGGGCCTCTTGGCCTCCGTCGACAGAACGCAGGGCGGCTCAACCAGATTGTCGCGCGACAGCCTGCGCCGGGCCCTCAGGGGAGGGTTCGCGATCGCCAGCGGCACTCTTGTGGCCGAAAAGCTGTCGCAACGAGATTACACGGGATCAGCGGCCGCACTGGCCGCCGGAACAGTGTGCCTAGCGATCACGGACCACTACCTAACTCCTAGCAAATCAGACCATGAGGACCGGCAAGATGGCGAAGAAGAAAAGGGGGAAGTGCAAGAAGTGCAAGAAATCCAAGAAGCTAATGGGTAAGAATACGGAGATGACGTCCGAGCAGTTCCTGGTCGGGCTGCTGATCGGGGGCGGCGCCGCCTACGTTCTGTCCGACGAGACCCTGCGAGGGCAGGTGATTCGCTATGCCATGCAGACCTTTGGAAGCGTCGCCCAGAGCGTCGAAGAACTGAAGGAACAGTTCGCCGACATCCGAGCCGAAATCGTCGCCGAGCAAGCCGTTCAGGCATGAGCGAAACGGTCTGGCTCGCCTCGGTCGAGCCAGCGCACGCCGCCCGGGGACGGGTCCGTTTCTCCTGCCGCTTCAGGGTGTTTGCGCCGTGCGATTGGAACAGGGTTCGCCTTGCGGCGGAAGCGCTCCCCGGCGTCAAATCCGCTCGCGTCAACGCCAAGGCGCGCTGTCTCGTCCTGGAATACGATGACCGATTGACCGATGTCGGACGGCTTCGACAGTCGATCCTCGCGTTTTCCCCCGTTGCTCTTGCTGAAACCGGCGATGAAGATCGCCCAGAGAGTGTCGGTAAAGCCCTGGTCGTCAGCCTCTTGGTTCTGCTCGGGACCGGTTTCCTGCCGCGTCTGCTGCAGTTCTCGCTGTCCCTCGCAACCGCCTCGCCGCTT
>JAHWJX010000057.1 GCA_019348195.1 Pseudomonadota bacterium
CAGCCCCCTCCGCGCCGAGCAAGCGAAGGAGCCCCACCATGACGTTCTCCCCGCACCCAGACCCGTGTCGCCGCCGCGAGGTTCGGCCTCGGCCGCGGCCTGGGTCTCACGACCGGCGTCAGCGGCGCCGAGCCGGCCGCACCGACCAACGGCGGGAACGGCGCCCAGGCCGAGGGGAACACCGGGGACGACGACGTGCTCCAGGTGGCGGAAGGCTTCTTCTTCGACAACTACACCAGCGGCTCCGGCTTCGGCGTTTATGGCGGCGAGGCTGTCACCAGCGGCTCCGGCGAGCAGTCCAACCCTCGGCCGGACCTGCCCTCCGCGGGCACGGTCTTCCGCAACCTAGGCATCCAGCCCTAAGCGCGGGATCTCACCGCGCCAGTCGGGCGGAGCGGTGCGCGCCCGACGGATACCCGCCGGCCAAACTCATCTTGGGCGCGCCCTGAAGCGTGGCTCGGCGCACGATCACCGCGCGGGTGTCGCCGGCCCCACCTAGGCTCGCGCTGCCCTGGAGTTTCAGGTGATGCCCCGGCAGGTAGAGCGTCCCCTGCAGTCGGAGGTCTCCCTGTAGGGTGGAGTTCGGAGCGCCCGGGCCCGGCCTGGCCGCCACGGCGATACCGGCCCAAGGTCCTGAGGTCGGGGCTGACAGCTTTAGGCTCGAGGAGCCGCCCTGCATGTTGAACTCGGCGGACGGATCCAGCATCACGATGGTGACGCCGTCGCCCACGGAACCTGGGCCTTGCACATGTACTCCGCCCGATCGGACGACATAGAGTCCGGGCTCCAGGCGCGAGCCTCGCCCGCCGCGACCGATCTGCAGACCGGCGCAGTAGTGTCCGGGCTGGAGCACGGGCCGGTAGCCGTCCTGCTGGAGGCACTGGCCGGTCGGCACCGGCCATACCATGCGCGTGGCCAGGGGATCGGCCCGCTGCGGCTGGTTGTTGACCGGAGCGGGGGACCAGCCCCTCAGCCTGGCCGATCCTCCGGCGAGGAAGGTGGCCTCCGAGCGGGCCGACGGCGAGCCCCAGGCATGCAAGCCGTCCCCGGCGGCGGAGTTGACCTGGACTACGCAGTTGGGCGCCTCCAGCGTGGGGTTGCCCTGAAGCATCAAGGCGCGGGACGCGTCCGGGTCCAGCACATGCAGACAGGTGAGGCGAGGCGCCCCCGCCACCGCGGTCGCGCGGCGCTTGAGCGTGATCTTCTCCACCCCGATCACGCCGGCGAAGAGGGTGTCCACCGTCTGGACCATGGACACGGTCACCTCGGTCGGGACCGACTTCGCCAGGGCGACCGTGGTCACGGCCGGCCCGTCGAAACCGGCGTCGTGGCTCAGCGCCGAGGCCGCCCAGCGGTCCGCTGCATCGCGGACGTCGGCCTCGCTCGCGCCCAAGCTATGGGACTCTACGGCTCCGGCCAGCGCCGCGCCGTCCGCGGCGTCCTGCAGCCGCGTTGCGGCGGCGTTCACCCGCACCACGGTGAAGGCCCCGCCACCCAGCGCCAGCAGCATGAACACCGCCAGGGCGAACATCACGGCCACATTGCCGCTTCGGTCTCTGATCCAGGCCTGCATCGACGACTCCTTCGTCGCCGGCCAGCCTAGAAGCAGCCTCCACAAGGAAGCGTTATCGCGCGCACGAAAAAGGCGGCGGACGGTTTCCCGTCCGCCGCCCGCTTCGCCGGGTCGGGCTTAGTGGCCGCCCTTGCCGCCGAACTTGTTGCCGTTGTTGACGCCGGCGTTGAAGGTCTGGCCGCCGTAGCAGCGGTTGCGGCAGCCGTTGCCATTCTGTTTGACATTGGCGTTGTTGCCGTTGCCACCGTTGCCGCCGTTGCCGCCGTTGCCGCCGTTGCCGCCGTTGCCGCCGAAGTTGTTGCCGTTGTTGACGCCGGCGTTGAAAGTCTGGCCGCCGAAGCAGCGGTTGCGGCAGCCGTTGCCGTTCTGCTTGACGCTGGCGTTATTGCCGTTGTTGGCCCCGAAGGACGGCTGGCCGTAGCCGCCGCCGGCTTGAGCGGTGGACAGACCGAGCGTGGCCGTCAGGGCGAGCGCGGACGTGATCGCGAGCAGGGTCTTCATGCAAAAATCTCCCGGATGAGGATGAGCGTCCGCCCGCTCCGACCCCATGTCGATCGCGCGCGGGCCCTCCCTAGCCCGCATGCAACGCCCCGCCCCCTAAGTTGTTCAAATTTCGCCCGATAAGCGAATATGGTTAACGCGCCGGCTCCGCCTCCGAGCCCGCGCCGGGGCTCCCGAACACCCCGCCGAAGAAGTCCCCGGCCTTCCAGCGCGCCCGCTCGGGCGCGTCCGCCAGCTCACGAGCGATCTCATAGTTCACACGGGCGAAACGGGCGGCGGCGGTGAAGTTCAGCGGCTGGCCCATGTCGTCCGTGGGCTTGTGGTAGCGCTCGGCCATGAACCGGTCCCAGGCCGCGTTTCCGCCATTCCCGGGTCCTGTCATCAGGAACACCGACGGCACGCCCTGCTCGACAAAGCGATAGTGATCGCTGCGCGTGAACAGGTTCATTTCCGGCCGGTGGTCGGGAACGAGCTTCACCCCCGCGCGCCGGGCGGCCCGCGCCGCGGCTTCCCCGATGGTGGAGCGCTCCGCCCCGAACGCCACCACGTCGCCGAAGTCATAGCTCAGGATCGGCATGTCGAGATTGACGTTGGCCGTCATCGCGGACCGGGGCACGGTCGGATTGCGCGCGAAATAGTCCGCGCCCACCAGTCCCTTCTCCTCGGCGGTGACCGCCAGCAGCAGCACCGAGCGGCGGGGCCTTCGCCCGCTTTCGCGAAAGGCGCGCCCGACCTCCAGCAGGGTGGCCACGCCGGAGGCATTGTCCATCGCGCCGTTGTGGACCGCGTCCACCAGCGGCCGAGGCGGCGCCGCCGTCGCGGGGCTGGGCGCCGCCGGTTCGGGGGCATGGACGCCCAGGCCGTCCAGGTGCGCGCTCAGCACCACCACCTCGTCTGTGCGCTCGCCCCTGATCAGCCCGGCTACATTGGCGCTTTCAAGCAGGGTGACGTCGCTACGGACCGTCACCGCGGCCCGACCCGGCAGCGAGAAGCGCGGCGGATCGCCCGCCGCTGCGGCGGCGCTGACCGCCGCCCAGCCGGACGGCGCACCCTCGAACAGCTTGGCCGCACCCTCCAGGCTGACCGTGCCCAGAAAGGGCGCTCCGTTCTGGAAAGCGCGCCCGTCCTTCCCGCGCCAGCTGGCGCCCCGCGCGGGCGCCGCTCGGAAAGGCCGCTGCTTGCGATCGTTCGCCGACTCCAGGAACAACACCCCAACCGCGCCGCGCGCGCCCGCGAGCGTTCGCTTGGTCGCCGCGCTGCGGAAGTGCGCCCGTTCCTCGCTGTTCAGCTCCGCGGGCGCGCCGGCCAGCAGCACGACCACCTTGCCCCGCACGTCCAGCCCAGCGTAGTCGTCGCGCCCCGGCCGCACCACGCCATAAGCCGCGAACGCCAGCGGGGCGTCTACGGTCGTGACCGCCTCCGGCGCCGCGCCGGGTGCCCAGTCGGCCCCGATCGCAAGCGCAACCGTGGTCCCGTTCGGCCGACGCAGCGAGAACCCGCTGCCCGCCGCCGCGGTGCGGTAGGTCACCAGCGGCACGCGCTGCAGGTAGCTGCCCGCGTCTCCCGCGGGGCTGAGCCCCAGTTGCGCGAACTGGCCCGCCACATAGGCCGCCGCCTTGTCGTAGCCGGGCTTCCCGGCTTCCCGGCCGCCCAGCGCATCGGCCGCCAGCACGTCCATATGCGCCTTCAGTCGGGCCGGCGAGCCCTCAAGGGTTTGCGCCGAAGCCGAGGCGGCCAGGACGGCGGCCAGGCCCAGGCCGGCAAGAGCGCGCAGGATCATGAGGAGGCTCCGAAGACCTCCCCCTATGCCGCTCGCCCGCCACGCTCCGCAATGCGCCGAACTGGCGCGGCGGCCCCGCCGCCCTATCTGCCGGCCCGGGACGCGGAGCACGACATGGCCGATCAAAACACCCCGGTGTGGTTCATCACCGGTTGCTCCACCGGGTTCGGCCGGGAGCTGGCTCGGCAGGTGCTGGAGGGCGGTCGCCGTTGCGTGGTCACGGCGCGCAACCCGGACCAGGTCGCCGATCTGGTGGAGCTCGCCCCCGACCGCGCGCTGGCGCTGCCGCTGGACGTCACCGATCCCGCCCAGATCGTCGCCGCGGTCCAGGCCGCGGAGGCGCGCTTCGGCCGGATCGACGTGCTCGTGAACAATGCGGGCGTGGGCTACTTCGGCTCGGTGGAGGAGAGCGAGGAGGCCGCCGTCCGCCGCATGTTCGAAATCAACGTCTGGGGCCTGGCCAACACCACCCGCGCCGCCTTGCCCGGGATGCGCGCGCGTCGGTCCGGGCACATCGTCAACATCTCGTCGGTGGGGGGCATCCGCGCCTTTCCGGCCGTTGGCTTCTACAACGCCACCAAGTTCGCGGTGGAGGGCTTGTCGGAATCCCTGTCCCTCGAACTGGCCCCGCTCGGGATCAAGGTGCTGATCGTCGAGCCCAGCGGTTTCCGCACGGACTGGGCCGGCCGCTCAGCGGACGAGGCGCCGCAGACCATCGCCGACTACGCCGAGACCGCCGGCCGGAACCGTGACGCCATCCGCGGCTACAGCGGTCGCCAGCCTGGCGACCCCGTCCGGGCCGCAGCCGCCATCATCGGGGCCGTCGAGACCTCCGAGCCTCCGCTGCGCCTGCTCCTCGGCAAGGCCGCCCTGGCGGGAGGCCGCGCCAAGATCGAGATGCTCCAGCGCGACTTCGAGGCCTGGGCCGAGGTCAGCGCCGGCGCCGACTTCCCCGAAGGAGCCTAACCGCTCAGCGTCGCGGCGGGGCCTCGCTCCCGGATCGAGCGTCGAGCAGCTTGCGGATGGCGCGCTGGACCGCCTCGCGCTCGGCAGGCTCGAACACCGGATAGCGGGTCCCCCCGCGCGACACCGCCTGGGTGATCTCCGCCTCGGTGACGAAGATGGATCGCCCCTCGAACGCGCCCTCGACGGGTTTTCCCTCCATCATGCGCACGGCTTCGAGCCGCGCGGCGCAGGTCTGCAGGTTGGCGATCCCGCGTTCCAGCACCTCGCGCTGCTGGGGCTGCCTCTCTGGCGCTCGCACGCGCCAGCACACCCCCGTGTCCGTGGCCTCCGGCTTCGAAGGCGAGCACCCCGCCACCGCCCAGGCCGTCACGAGAAGCAGCAGTCGCACCATAGGCACCCCTAGCCCGCCGTAGCGGGGGTGCGCCAGTCACGCACCCCGAGGAGGCTATTTCTTCTCCAGCAGCAGTTGGCCGCTCTTTCCGAGCGCGTCCCGGATTCGTCCGGCCAGCATGGCCAGCATCGGCGGCAGGTCCAGCTCCAGGTGCAGGCTGTCGGCCAGGACCGTCAGCCGTCCACCCACCGTTTGGCCGATGGCGCGCCCGTTGAAGTGCAGTCGGTCGCCTTCCCACCGCTTCTCGATTCCGCTCACGCCAACGCCGGCGAGCTGCGCCTCCAGCCGCCCGAACTGCGTCTCCACGCGCCGTCGCGCCTCGGCCAGCCCCAGGGCGTGCGGGATGTCGATGGTCACCGGTCGGATCATCCATAAAGCATAGCACGGCGCGCAGTGCTCCGCTCATGAGCCCCCCGGAGCGCACTCGAATCGGAGGTGCTGGCCCTGGCTGATCGGCCATTTCAAGGCCGGCGGGACGGGGTGATCACGCAGCTGAGGCGGCGACAGGAGGGCCAAGCGAATCATTCTCGCGCGCTCTGACCGGTCGCCTTGTGTGTCTCTCTTGCCACACTACATCCCTCCTGTCGCGTGGCGCCGAACCCGGGCCGCGCATGCAAGTTCGCCTAACAGGGGACCGCCAGGACCAAGATGAACCTCGAGACCTACTCCGACCGCGCCAAACAGGCGGTGTCCGCCGCCCAGTCGCTGGCCATGGCGCGCCGCCATCAGCAGCTGAAGCCCGAGCACCTGCTCAAGGTGCTGCTGGAGGAGCGCGACGGCCTCGCGCGCCAGCTCATCACCACCGCCGGCGGCAAGCCCAACGGCATCGAGGCCGAGGTCGAACAGGCCCTGGCCAAGACGCCCCGCGTGGAGGGCGGCAACGGTCAGCTCTATCTCTCGCCCGAAGCCGCGCGCGTGTTCGCCCGGGCCGAGGACGACGCCAAAAAGGCGGGCGATCAGTTCGTCACCACCGAGCGCCTCCTGGCCGCCGTCGCCGCCGAGGGCGGCGACGCCGCCAAGCTGCTGGGCAAGACGGGGGTGACTCCCGCGGGCCTGGAGGCCGCCGTGTCCTCCATGCGCAAGGGCAAGACCGCCGACAGCGCCGGGGCCGAAGACCAATACGACGCACTCAAGAAGTACGCCCGCGACGTCACCGAAGCCGCCCGCGACGGCAAGCTCGATCCCGTGATCGGTCGCGACGAAGAGATCCGCCGCACCATCCAGGTCCTGGCGCGCCGCACCAAGAACAATCCCGTCCTCATCGGCGAGCCGGGGGTGGGCAAGACGGCCATCGTCGAGGGCCTGGCCCAGCGCATCGTCAACGGCGACGTGCCCGAAAGCCTCAAGGACAAGCAACTGCTGTCCCTCGACATGGGCAGCCTGATCGCGGGCGCGAAGTACCGCGGCGAGTTCGAGGAACGCCTCAAGGCCGTACTCAACGAGGTCACCGCCGCCGAAGGCCAGATCGTCCTGTTCATCGACGAAATGCACACCCTGGTGGGCGCGGGGAAAACGGACGGCGCCATGGACGCGTCCAACCTCCTCAAGCCCGCCCTGGCGCGCGGCGAGCTGCACTGCATCGGCGCCACCACCCTGGACGAGTACCGCAAGCACGTGGAGAAGGACGCGGCCCTGGCCCGCCGCTTCCAGCCCGTCTTCGTGGGCGAGCCCACCGTGGAGGACACCGTCTCCATCCTGCGCGGGCTCAAGGAAAAGTACGAGGTCCACCACGGGGTGCGCATCAACGACAGCGCCATCGTGGCCGCCGCGACCCTGTCCAACCGCTACATCACCGACCGCTTCCTGCCCGACAAGGCCATCGACCTGATCGACGAGGCCGCCAGCCGCGTCCGCATGGCCGTGGACTCCAAGCCGGAGGAGCTGGACGAGATCGACCGTCGCCTAGTGCAGCTCAAGATCGAGCGCGAAGCCCTTAGCCGCGAAACGGACGCCGGGTCGCGGGCGCGACTGGCCGATCTGGAGACCGAGCTGAACGAGCTCCAGGCCAAGAGCGACGAGGTCACCGCCCGCTGGCGCGCCGAGAAGGAGAAGCTGGGCTCCGCGGCCCAGGCGCGTGAAACCCTGGACCGTCTGCGCTTGGAGCTTGAACAGGCCCAGCGCGCCGGCGACTTCGCCCGCGCAGGCGAAATCCAGTACGGCCAGATCCCACAGGTCGAGCGCCAGCTGGCCGAGGCCGAAGCCGCCGCCCAGGACAAGCTCACCCCCGAGGTGGTCGACGCCGAACAGATCGCCGCCGTGGTCTCCCGCTGGACGGGCGTTCCCGTGGAGAAGATGCTCGAAGGGGAGCGCGCCAAGCTCATGCAGATGGAGGATCGTCTGCGTGACCGGGTGGTCGGCCAGGAGGAGGCGCTGGTCGCCGTCTCCGATGCGGTGCGCCGCGCCCGCGCCGGCCTCAAGGACCCGAACCGCCCCATCGGCAGCTTCCTCTTCCTGGGCCCGACGGGCGTGGGCAAGACCGAGCTCACCAAGGCGCTGGCCGAGTTCATGTTCGACGACGAAACGGCCGTGACCCGCCTCGACATGAGCGAGTACATGGAGAAGCACAGCGTTTCGCGCATGATCGGCGCGCCTCCCGGCTATGTCGGCTATGACGAAGGCGGCGCGCTGACCGAGGCCGTCCGCCGCCGCCCCTATCAGGTCGTGCTGTTCGACGAAGTCGAGAAGGCCCACCCCGACGTGTTCAACGTCCTGCTGCAGGTGCTGGACGACGGGCGTTTGACCGACGGCCAGGGGCGCGTGGTCGACTTCCGCAACACCCTGATCATCCTGACCAGCAACATGGGGGCGGACTATATCGCCGCCCTGCCGGACGGGACGGAGGTGGAGACGGTGCGCGACCAGGTCATGGGCGTGGTTCGCAGCAACTTCCGCCCCGAGTTCCTGAACCGCCTGGACGAGATCATCCTGTTCCGACGCCTCGGCCGCGAGAACATGAGCAGCATCGTCCGCATCCAGCTCGGGCGGGTGGAGCAACTCCTGGCCGACCGCCGCATGGCCATCGCCCTGGATCCGAGCGCCGAGGCTTGGCTGGCGGAGAAGGGCTACGACCCCGTCTACGGCGCCCGCCCGCTCAAACGCGTGATCCAGAAGGAGCTGGTCGACCCCATCGCGCGCAAGCTCCTCAATGGTGAGTTCACCGACGGCGAGGTAATCGCGGTGTCAGGCGGCGAGGGGAAGCTGCAGATCGGCAAGGCGCAGGTGCACTGACGCCCGTCATCCCGGGGCGCCCCTTGCGGGCGCGCTCCGGGACCGGCGTTCCCCACCTCCGCGTCTCCTCCCCTGTGCCGCCAACCGGTGGAGGAGGCGGCCACACCGAGGTTCCTCCCCAGGAGGAGCCTTCGGCCTGTGGCCCAGCCCTGGACCAGGACGGTCCTTATGGTGACGCGCTGATCCCGCCTCGCCGCGCCGAGTCGGGTTAGAGCGGTTCGAACGCCTGCGCCCGGACCACGATCGCGTCCTGCTGGAACCGCTGCTCCAGCTCGCGCCGGTAAAACCGCCACCAGTCGCGGTCGAGGTGGTCGGCCATCACCTCCAGCACGGTCACCTCGTCGCGGCTGGTCCGGCCCCCGTCCCTCCATACGCCTTCGGCGGGCGCGCGGCTGAACGCGGTCAATCCTCCGAACCGCTCGGTCAACTCCGCCCGCACCCGTGCGAACAGCTCAGGCGGGAAGGGGGCGCCGGCGTTGTCGTAAAGGGGAAGAAGCAGGGTGATGAGATGATGCGGCTTGTCCATGCCAGGAAACTACACCCCCACGGCTCTTTCCTGAACGGCCTGGACCTCTCAGCCCAGCCGACGATGCCGACCGTTACGTGAGCTGGAGACCGGCTGGGCGGGTGGAGCCCACCTCCCCCCGCGCGCGATGGGAGGGTGGGAGTGAGCGGCCGCAAGCGTCACTCGCCGCCCCGCGATATTGGTCGATGCACCACGCGGTGCATGGCGCCCGCCGCCAAGCACCGGCTCGACGAAACGCGGTCCGCCGCCCCATGCTGCGAACCCATGACGCCGGACCCCGCCTACCTCGCCGAGTTCGCCCGCCAGTTCGGTTTCCTCAGCGCGTTTCTGGGCGGGCTGTCCGGCGCCTTCATGGTCCAGCTCTTGTCGGCGCAACAGCCGCGCCGGATCTTCACCTGGGTCATCCTCGCGGCCGCGGCCGCGACCGTGGCCTTTATCGTCTCGGTGCTCGGAAGCACTCTGCTGCTCTTCGCCGTGCTCCCCGGCGCCCCGCCGGGCCTGGGCTCGGCGCGTGTTCTGACCGGCGGCGGGACCTTGGCCGTTCTGCCCTTCCTGGCCGGGGTGTATCTGCTTCTGCTTACCGTGGGCCTCGCCGGCTTCGTCCGCTCCCGCCGTACAGGATGGGTTACGGCCCTTCTCGCGGGGGCAGGCGGCCTTCTCGGCGGCTGGACGCTAGTCGGATTCTGAGGTGGCCGAGCCGGGCGATCGGGCCCGCCCTTTTGTCTCCGCCAAGCCCTTGACAAATCGCCGCTCCGCTCGCGCTGGCGACCACCCCCGCCCACCTCGTGGTGAATGAACACGCGCACCCTGTTCGGCGCGGCCATCGCCGCTTCGCTGTCGCTCACAGCCCTGGCCGCCGGACCGCGCGGGACGACCTCGCCGGCCCCCGGGTCAAAGGCCGCGGTCTCAAACAACGCCATCCATGCCATCACACCTTACAAGCACGACGGGGCCTGGGTGTTCGACGATCCGCGGCGGGGGCTGGTGCGCGAGGCTTTCGTGTCCGGCGCGGACGACTGGATGGAGCGGATGGGGGCCGGGGTGCCGGGCGGCGCGAAGGGCTTCACCCTGCTGTTTTCGGCCAAGCCCTTTCCGGGCGCGCGTCGGCTGCAGTTCCGCCGCGCGGCCATGGGCGGGGCCTGGTATTACGACCCGATGATGAAGCACGAAGGCTGGCTCTGCTCGACGCTGTTCCAATATCTCCCCGCGGCGCCGCGCGAGCTTTACGCCCAGATCAAGCCTCGGGCGGCCTGACCGCCTGCGGTCATCGGGCGAGACGTGTTCAGGGCGACGGCGGTTCGAATGAGCGCCTTGGAGGCCTCCGGGTCGAGCTCTCCGCGCCTAAGCCAGTCAATCGGGCGCGGGGTGGCGCCGTCCAGGCCCGTGGAGCTGCGCGCCTGACCGGCTCCGCCACATCGCCGCCCCAAACCCCGCAAATTCTCCCTCGCCCCAGGAGTCACCCTATGCGCACCGTCTTCGCCGCGCTCGCCGCCGCGGTTGCGCTCTCGACCGCCGGCGCCGCGCTCGCCTGCAGCTGCATGCCCCAGACCTCCGCGGCCGAGCACCTTGCCGGGACGGACCTCGCTTTCACCGGCCGGGTGCTGGGCACGCGCGTGGACGTCCAGGGCTACGTCGTCACGCGCTTCCGTGTGGCGGAGACACTGAAGGGCCGCGCCCCGCGCACGGTTGCCGTCAGCCACCGCACGGTGGGCGCCACCTGCGGCCTCTCCTATCGCCCGGGCGCGCGCGTTCTGGTCCTGGCGGAGCGCCGCGAGGGCGGCGTCTGGCGCACGAGCCTGTGCAGCGCGCCCCAGTTCCCCGAGGTCGAGTACCGACAGGCGGCCCGCGCCCGCCCAACAGGCTGAGGCGGGGAGAGGCCTGGCCCCACCTGGCCCGCCTCGCGTCCCGGCCGCCGCGGGGCGCGCACAAACAGCAACGGCTCCGGCCACGAGCCGGAGCCGTGCTCCTAGTCATCCTTGCGTGCCTGCCGGCGACGGCGTGTCAGGCTCCCGCGTAGGCCTCTTGCGCGCCGCGACCTCCGTGGCCGTCGAACACGAATTGACCGCACCAGTCGCGCGCGCTCACCACCGGCCATGCGGTGGAGCCGTCGCCGCCCGACGGCGGGTTGTGGCGGCACAGCCCCTGCGCCTTGGTCGGCGTGGCCTGGCCGTCGTCGTAAAAGGTGCAGCTGGCGCAGGACGTCTGTTCGGTGTGCGGACCGGCCGACATGGGAGATCTCCGTTGCTGTCCGTGGTCAAGGATACGGCTTCAATCCCATTGATGTCGTGCAGGTTCCCGCAAGTCCAGCGCAAACGTCTCGCAAGACGACATCGAGAATGATGTTGCGAAGCACTCTCGCACGATAGATGAGAATGCTTCTCAACTGCCGCCGCCAGCCGGGTTGCTGAGTCAGCGCTCGATCCGGCTCGCACCACCGGTGATGCGGCAGGCGTTCTCCGTTTCGGGCCGCCCCGTTGTGGCGCCCGTGGGCGTCAGCACGCCCCCCTGGGCCTCGCACCTCTGCAAGAGACGGTGGTAGTCGGCCTGGAATCGTGAAGGGCCCGTGGCGGCGCAGGCGCCCAGGAGGCTCAGGGTCAGGATGGCGGCTGCAGCACGCATCGGCTTAGCTCCAGGTTGAACGTTTAATCTACGCCTGTCGCGCCTCCGGCCCAACTGGACGGAGTTGGATTGCGGAAGCTGTCCGCGCAGGCCGGTCTGGTCCTTCGCTGGCTCAGCCTAGTCTGAGCCACGCTGCCAAGCGCGGGGACCGCGCGACCATGTCGGTCGCCCCCTCGAAGCGCGGCGATGCCGCATTGCGCCACCGTAGGCGGCGCGTTAGCTCGAACGACCAAGGAGAACCCACTATGAAGCGCACCGCCCTGCTCGCCGCCGCCGCTCTCGTTCTGTCGGCCGGCGCGGCCTTCGCCGCCTCTCCCGTGGCCGCGGCCCTGATGGGCTGCTGCGGCTGAACTCCTAAGGCGCGGATGCCGGCTCCGCTTGGAGCGGCATCCGTGCCCATCGATCCTCGAAAGCCGATCTCAATCGGGCGTTCCGACGTGGGCGGCTGCTGGGCGTGTGCAAGGCCAGCGTACGCTGCCCTCGCTCCCGTCTTCCTGGAGGAAATCCCGGACATCGGGCCAGATTCCGGAAAGGGCCCGCGCTCTTCGCCCCCGCCGGACCATCGGCCTGCTTCCCTTTCCGGAGCAAGCCTCGCTGGCCAAGGCGGTTCGGGGGCTATGGTCCGCCGAGTGCATCGAACGCCCAGCAAGCACGGCGTCCGCCGGACGCTTGGGTCGAGCACCCAAAGCCGCCCCCGGCACCGGGAGCAGCTTGGCTGCGCCCGAGTGAACGGCGGTCCGTTCCCGCCGCGCCGGCCTCGCACCCACCCCGCAGGCCCGAACGGGCCAAAGAAAACGCGCCCCGGACGAGGTCCAGAGCGCGTTCTGTTGATGCACCACGTCCGAAGACGGGGGAGGGCCTTAGCCGCCGGTCGTGCCGCCGGTGGTTCCGCCCGTGGTTCCACCGCCGGTCGTGCCGCCGGTGGTTCCGCCCGTGGTGGTCCCGCCGGTGGTCGTGCCGCCGTGGTCCCGCCGTCGTGGTCCCGCCGGTCGTGCCGCCCGTCGTGGTGGTTCCTCCGGTGGTCGTGCCCCCGGTGGTTCCGCCCGTGGTGGTCATGCCGCCCGTCGTGCCGCCCGTGGTGGTCCCGCCCGTGGTGGTCGCGTCGGGGCTCATCTCGCCCGCGCCGCCCGTGGTCGTGCCCATGGCGCCGCCGCTCATGTCGCCAGCGCCTGCGGCCCCGGCTTCAGGCGTCCCGGCCGTCGACGCGGCGTCTTCGCCCGCCGCCGTGTCTTCGCCGCCGCCGCCGCAGG
>JAHWJX010000058.1 GCA_019348195.1 Pseudomonadota bacterium
CGGGCAACGACCTCATCATCGGGGGAAGGGAGAACGACTCCCTCTTCGGCCAGGACGGCGACGATCGGCTGGGCGGCCAGGACGGCGACGACTTCCTCGACGGCGGGGCCGGCAACGACCAGCTGGAGGGCGGCGCGGGCCGGGACGTCTTCCTCGGTGGAGCTGGCGACGACCGGTTCATCTTCAATGCTCTGTCGGACTCGACCAACGTCGCCCGGGACCGGATCGACGACTTCGCGACAGGCGATCTGGTCGACGTGTCGCGCATCGACGCCAACCTCAACCAGGCGGGGGACCAGGCCTTTGTTCTTGTGACGGCCTTCTCCAACCAGGCCGGACAGGCGCGGGCGACCTTCGACCAAGCGACCAACCGGACGACGTTCTCGCTGGACCAGAACGGCGACGGCGTGGCCGACTTCGTGCTGGAGATGAACGGCAACTTCACCGGGGCGTCCAACTTCGTGCTCTAGTATGTTTCTCTGGGCGCCTTAGACGTGCCTCGACCGCGCCCGGAGATCATCCAGATCGGCATCTCCTGACGACGATCAGCAGGGAGCGCGCGCATGGCGGTGATCTGTGGTCGACCAGAAGCTAGCTTATGCTCCCCCGGCGCGGAGGGGGCTAAGCCGTTTCGACACTGATCCGCCACTCTGGCTAGGCCTCGATGCTGTCGGAAATGCTCTGTCAGCGCCGGAGGGGGCCAGCGGCGTTTATGGCTCAAAACGGTGCGTCCGGCCACGAGCCTGCGGCTGCGATGGAGGAACGTCCTGGGTCCGTTACTCGGGGTCAGGCGCCCTGCGGGACAGGCGTATCGTTCTGCGCGCCACCCAGCGGATGCCAGTCGAAGGGAGCGACTTGGTCACCGACACGGATGCCTCTGTTGCTCGCGCTTATCCAACCTTCTGTTGGACATGGCCGACCAGCGCCGAATCCGGTCTCCAACCTTGGGCTCTAGAGGCTGCTCGACTTCGCGCACGGGTTCCTCCTCGTTTCGCGACGCCGTCCTCTGGTCGGCGGGTATTTCGAGCTTTGACGCAGGGTCCGGTGCACCTGAACGAGACCTGGAGCCGGATCGCCAACCGGCTGGCGGGCAGGCGAGCCAGGGTTTCAAAGGAGATTGGAGGCCTGACCGGGAATCGAACCCGGGTGCACGGATTTGCAGTCCGGTGCGTAACCACTCCGCCATCAGGCCGTGCCGTCGACCGCTCTGGGGGGGGCGGTCGCGCAGCCGCAGCGCTATCAGAGAGCGTCGCGGCGGGCAACGATGCTGACCGGCCGCGCCTTGCCCGAGGGTTAAGCCGCGGCTTAGAAGCCGCGGGCGCTTTCCGCGCGGGATCTCCGCCGATGGATTACACCTCCGCTCGCCTGAACATGGTCGAAAGCCAGGTTCGCACCAACGACGTGACCGACGCGGGCATCCAGGAGGCGATGCGCAACATTCACCGCGAGCGTTTCGTCATGCCCGCGCGGGCGGCTCTGGCCTATGCCGACCGCTTCGTGGAGTACGCCCCCGGCCGCTGGATCATGCCGCCCCGCGACGTGGCCAAGCTGCTGCACGCACTCCGCCCCCGGCCGGGCGAGCCCGCCCTGGCCATTGCGGCGCCTTATGCGGCCGCGGTGATGGCGCGGATGGGCCTGGAGGTGACCGCCCTGGAGGACCCGGAGGCGGACGCCCACGCGCGCCTGGCGCTGGAAGGGGAGGGCGTGAGCGTGATCGCCGGAAACCTCGCGGCGCCCGAGGGGCGCTGGGACCTGATCGTGACGGAAGGCGCGCTGTTCGCCACGCCGGACGCCTGGCTCCAGGCCCTGGCCCCGGACGGCCGCCTGGGCGCCGTGCTGCGGCGAGGGCCGGTGGGCAAGGCGGTGGTCTATACCCGGGCGGGCGAGGCCATGAGCGCGCGCGAGATGTTCGATTCCCTCCCGCCCTGGCTGCCGGGGTTTGAGCCCCGGCCGGCGTTCGCCTTCTAAGCCGCGGAAAGGCCCTGAATAAACCTTAACTCGCGCCGGATTAGGGTTAGTTCTACGTTTAGAATAGCGGCGCGAATCTGGGCGGGCGCGCGCCGTCGGGAACCGGGATCGATGACGAACAGCTTTCGAGCCGGCCTCCTGGCCGCGACCTGCAGCCTTGGCCTGATCACCGGGGCGCCCGCCGGCGCCGAAACCCTGGCCGAGGCGGTGGCCCTGGCCTACCAGACCAATCCCACGCTGCGCGCGCAAAGGGCCTCGCTCCGGGCGGTGGACGAAACGGTGGTGCAGGCTCGGGCCGGATACGCGCCAACCGTGAGCGCCGCCGCCAGCGCGAACGTGACGGACACTCTCGATAGCGAGCCCTTCACCAACCGACTGACAGGCCAGACTCAAGAGACCCGGCCAGGGACGGACGCGATCTCCGCACAGCTCAATCTGAGTCAGCCGGTCTACACCGGCGGCCGGATCGCGGCCTCGGTCGACAACGCCCGCGCCAACGTGCTGGCGGCCCGTGAGCAGTTGCGCACGATCGAGGCCAACATCCTGCTGAACGTGATCGGGGCCTATGTGGACGTGCGCCGCGACGAGGAGGCGGTGCGGATCCGCCAGGAGAACACGGCGGTGCTCCAACGCCAGCTGGAGGAGGCCCGGGCGCGCTTCGAGGTCGGGGAGATCACCCGCACGGACGTGGCCCAGGCTGAAGGCCGTCTGGCCCTGTCCATCGCCAACCTGGCCACAACCCAGGCGCAGCTGGCCAACAGCCGCGCCCGCTACGCCAGCGTGGTGGGGCAGAACCCCGGTCAGCTCGCCCCGGAGCCGTCGCTGCCGCCCTTGCCCGCCACCGTGGACGAAGCCTACGCCGTCGCCGAGACGGAAAGCCCGCTGATCCGAACGGCGGACTTCGCCGAACGGGCCGCGCGCGCGGCCACCCGCGCCGCCCGCGCGCAGTTCGCCCCCAGCGTCAATCTGCAGGGCAGCGCAAGAGCGCAGCAGTCCCCGATCGGCACGAACATCTTCGGCGTGGGGAGCGACGAGATCGAGGACCGTTTCTCCCTCGGCCTCAACGCCAGCATTCCCCTATTCAGCGGCGGCCTCAACGCTTCACGCGTGCGCGAGGCCCTGGAGCGCGAGAACCAGGCCCGTTTCCAGATCGACCAGCAGCGCCGCCGCGTGCTGAACGACGTCGCCCAGTCCTGGAATCAGCTGGTCTCCGCGCGCGCCAGCCTGATCGCCAACCAGGAGCAGGTGCGCGCAACCCGGGTCGCCTTTGAAGGCGTCACGGCGGAGCAGCAGGTGGGCCTGCGCACCACCCTGGACGTGCTGAACGCCCAGCAGGAGCTACGCAACGCCGAGCTCCTGCTGATCGGCGCCCGGCGCGACGCCTATGTGGCGGAGGCTTCCACCCTGGCGGCCATGGGCCGGCTCGAGGCGCAGAACCTGATCGCAGGCGTGCCCATCTACGATCCCGCCTACACCGTCCAGCGCCGCGGCCTGCGCGACGGCGCCTTGGAGTATGAGGGCGTGCTGGAGCGGCTCGACAGGCGCGAGAGCTTCCAACTGGAGCGGCCCGCCCGAACCACCGTGCCCACCGTCGAGGCGCCGTTCCAGCCCGACGCGGAATGGCGTCCCCAGAGCGCCCCCGTGGTGGTTCCTCTGGCGCCGCCTCCGCCGGTCACGCCCCAGCCCGCCTCGCCGCCCGTGGTCGGCGATCCCGTGGTCGGCTGATCAAGGAAATTGCTCCCGCGCCGCCCCCGGCCTAGGGTGCGAAACACCTCAACGATTCCCGGCGGCTCGACCGATGTCCGACACCAACGCCCCCGAACCCACGATGGAGGAGATCCTCGCCTCCATCCGGCGCATCATCTCCGAAGACGAGCCCGCGCCGGAGGCCTCAAGCGAGGCTGAGACGGCGTCTCCGCCCCATGGCGATCCGCAGATGGACGACGTCCTGGAACTGACCGAGCCGATGGACGACGATGGCGGTTTCGATCCGGCGCCTGAGCCGGCGCCTGCAACCGCTGCGCCCATGAGTTTCGAGACTTCCGGCGACCTGGACATCTATACGCGCCCCGAGCCCGAACCGGCTCCCGACAGCTACCCAGACGACGACGAAGAGGAGGTCCTGGTCGGCGCCCCCGCCGCCCAGAGCGCGTCCAGCGCCTTTGGTCAGCTCGCCCGCACGGTCGCTATGCCGGCGCAGGGGCGGGTGCTGGAGGACGTGGTGCGCGACCTGCTGCGGCCCCTGCTCAAGGACTGGTTGGACAAGAACCTGCCGGAGATCGTGGAACAGGCCGTGCAGACCGAGGTCGAGCGCATCGCGCGCCGCCGCGGCGGCTGATCGGCGCTTGACCGGTTGAAGGCGCGCGCGCCCCGCGCGATAGGGGCGCATGCTGGACAAGACCTTCGACTTCGCCGCCGTGGAGCCGCGCCTGTATCAGGCGTGGGAGGACAGCGGCGCCTTCCAGCCGGCTGATGAAGGCGAGCCCTTCTCCATCGTCATCCCGCCGCCGAACGTCACCGGATCGCTGCACCTCGGCCACGCGCTGAACGCCACGCTGCAGGACGTGCTGACGCGCTTCCACCGTATGCGGGGGCGCTCGGTCCTGTGGCTGCCGGGGACCGACCACGCGGGCATCGCCACCCAAATGGTGGTGGAGCGCCAGCTCGCCGCCGAGGGAAATCTGGACCGCCGGGCCATGGGCCGCGACGCCTTTGTGGAGCGCGTCTGGCGGTGGAAGGCCGAATCGGGCGGGCTGATCACCCAGCAACTGCGCCGGCTGGGGGCATCCTGCGACTGGAGCCGCGAGCGGTTCACTTTGGACGAGGGTTTGTCGGCCGCGGTGCGCAAGGTCTTCGTCCAGCTCCACCGCGAAGGGCTGCTCTACCGCGACAAGCGGCTGGTGAATTGGGACCCGCACTTCCAGACCGCGATCAGCGATCTGGAGGTCGAGCAGCGCGAGGTCGACGGCTTCTATTGGCATTTCGCCTATCCGCTGGAGGACGGCTCCGGCGAGATCGTGGTCGCCACCACCCGGCCTGAGACCATGCTGGGCGACACGGGCGTGGCCGTGCACCCGGATGACGAACGCTACCGTCATCTGGTGGGCCGGCGGGTGCGCCTGCCCATCGCCGACCGCTCGATCCCCGTCGTGGCCGACGCCTACGCCGACCCGGAGAAGGGAAGCGGCGCCGTCAAGATCACGCCGGCGCACGACTTCAACGACTACCAGGTGGGCAGGCGCCAGAACCTGGACGTGATCAACATCCTGGATGACAGGGCGCGGCTCAACGACGACGTTCCCGCCGAATTCCGCGGGATGGACCGCTTCGAGGCGCGCAAGGCGGTGGTGGCCCGGATGGACGAGCTCGGCCTGCTCCGCGGGATCGAGTCCACCCGTCACGCCGTCCCGCACGGCGACCGCTCGGGGGCGGTGATCGAGCCCTATCTGACCGACCAGTGGTACGTGGACGCCGCCACCCTGGCCCAGCCGGCCATCGCCGCGGTCGAGGACGGCCGCACCGTGTTCGAGCCCCGCAACTGGGAGCGGACCTATTTCCAGTGGATGCGAAACATCGAGCCCTGGTGCGTCTCGCGCCAGCTCTGGTGGGGCCACCGCATCCCGGCCTGGTACGATCCGGAAGGCTTTGCCCACGTGGCCGAGAGCGAAGAGGAGGCGAGGGCGGCCGCCTTGGCCATGCACGGTCGCGAGGTTGAGCTGCGCCAGGACGAGGACGTGCTCGACACCTGGTTCTCCTCCGCGCTCTGGCCCTTCTCGACGCTGGGCTGGCCGGAGGCGACCGACGACCTGCGCCGCTTCTACCCCACCGACACCCTGGTGACGGCCTCGGACATCATCTTCTTCTGGGTCGCCCGCATGATGATGATGGGCCTGCACTTCCCGGGCGACATCCCCTTCGAGCGCGTCTTCATCACCGCCCTGATCCGCGACGAAAAGGGTCAGAAGATGAGCAAGTCCAAGGGGAACGTCATCGATCCTCTCGGGCTGATAGAGGAGTTCGGGGCCGACGCGCTGCGCTTCACCCTGACCGCCATGTCCAGCGGCGGACGCGACATCAAGATGGGGCGCGGCCGCGTGGAGGGCTATCGCAACTTCGGCACCAAGCTCTGGAATGCGGCCCGCTTTTGCCAGATGAACGGCTGCGCCCTCCAGCCCGGCTTCGACCCGGCACGCGTGCAGCAGCCGCTGAACCGCTGGATCCGCGGCGAGGCGGCCAGGACCGCGGCGGCGGTCACGGCTGCGCTGAACGCGTGCGCCTTTGATGACGCCGCCGAGGCGCTCTACCGCTTTATCTGGAACACCTTCTGCGACTGGCATCTGGAGCTGGCCAAGCCGATCTTCGCCGGCGACGACGAGGCGGCCAAGGCCGAGACCCGCGCCGCCACCGCCTGGGCGCTCGACCAGGCCTGCTTGCTGCTCCACCCCATCTCGCCCTTCATCACCGAGGAGCTGTGGGGACGGCTGGCCGAATCGGCCGGGCTGCAGCGTGAGACGCCGCTGATCACCGCCGCGTGGCCGGACCTTCCCGAAAGCTTCGTCGATCCCGAGGCCGCCTCGGAGATCGACTGGGTGATCGCGCTGGTGACCGAGGTCCGCTCGCTCCGCTCCGAGATGAATGTTCCGCCGTCCGCCCGACCCGTCCTGACCCTGGTGGGCGCCGACGCCCCCTCGCGTGACCGGCTGGCGCGGCACAACGCCCTGCTCCTGTCTCTGGCGCGTCTGGGGGCGGCCGAGGCGGCCCCGGCCGCTCCGGCGGGCTCCGTTCCCTTTGTGATCGGGGAGGCGGCGGGCGCCCTGGCGGTGGCCGAGTTCGTCGACCTCTCCGCCGAGCGTGGGCGTCTGAACAAGGAAATCGCCGGCCACGAGGCCGAGGCCGGCAAGGTGCACAGGAAACTGAACAACCCCGACTTCCTGGCCCGGGCGAAACCGGAGGTGGTCGAGGAGAACCGGGCGCGCCTGGCGGAAGCGGAGGCGGCGATGGCCAAGCTCCGAGCCGCTCTGGCCCGCCTCGAGGCTCTCGCCTAGCCGCCGACGTAGATCGTCCGCTCGCCGCCCTCGATCAGGCGGCCGTCGCCGGTGGTGGCGCGCACGGACAGGCGGTGCGCGCCAGGCCTCAAGCCCGCGGGCAGCTGGAAGTCGTACTGCACGCGCGGATAGGCGGGGTCATAGGCCAGGACCGGGTCCACCCGTCCCCCGGGGGGGTCGAGCCCGAGCCGGGCCTGGGCGACGACCTTTCCGTCCACCAGGATATCCACGCGCCGCACGCCCGTGCGGTCCGCGGCCGCGCCGTAGAAGTTGGACCCCGTCTCCACCGCTTCGGCGCGCTCCGGCCGAGCGAGATAGACCTGCGGCAGCAGCGGGCATGAGGCCGGTTCAGGCCCGAGCTCCGGCCGCACGCGGGCGGTGAACAGGGCTACGGCTGTCCGCCCCGGCGGCAGCTCCACGGTCCGCTCCGGCTGAATGCCTTCAAAGCGACGGCATAGCCGCCGCCGGAAGGCCACCTCTTCGGGCGCGTGATAGAGATAGGTCGGCTCCGGCAAGGCCAGCACCACGCCGCCTCCCGCGCGGGTCCGCGACAGGGCGGCCTCGTCCAGTCCCCAGGCCGTGCGCATGGTGCGGAAGCGCGTTTGCTCGTCCAGCGGATCGTCCAGTGCGAACACGCGGCTGCGTCCGCCCGGGAACTCGAGCCTGGCCGCGGGGATGTGCCCCGCGGTGGCCAGGGCCGGCTCCCCGCCGAAGCGCCGGCGCGCCGCGGCCTCCGCCGCCTGCAGGTCGGGCTCCAGCCGTCGCCAGTCCTCCATGGAGGTCTGCAATTGCGGGCGCAGCGTCTCGGGGACGCGCTCCGGATTGGCCCAGGCCAGGTCATAGGCGCTCACGCCCAGCGCCCCGACCAGGGCGAACAGCGGGCCGCCCGCCAGGATCAGCGCAGCGCGCGCGCGGCGCCCGCGCCCGCTCCGCGCCCGATCCACAAAGCCGATCAAGGCCGCCGGCAAGAAGACGACCAGCGCCGGATAGGCCAGGAAGGGCCAGTGCGGCAGGCGCGTCCGGTAAAAGGGCGCGATCACCGTAAAGGCCAGGAACACGGTGGCCGCCGTCCAGAGCACGAGGCCGGCCCACGCATCGCCCGCCCGCCACGTCCGCCAGGCCAGCACCGCCGCGCCGCACAGGCCGACAAAGAAGACCGGTGTGCAGAGCATCAACTGCTCGACCACGTGCAGCAGCAGACCCTGCGGGTACCAGACCCAGATGTGTCGGTTCACAGCGTGAAAGGCGACCGAGGGCCAATCCTCGCGCATGTTGTAGAGCAGGGCGGGCAGCAGTCCGGCGGCGGCCAGCACGCCCGCCAGCCAGAAGCCGGGTCGCCCCCACAGCGCCCGCCCATCGCGCGTGAGCAGGGCGAACAGCGCGACGCCTAGCCCGATCACGCCGAACCGGTAATGGGTGAACAGGCCCAGGCCGCCCGCGATCCCGGTCAGCGCCCACCAGCCGAGCCGGCCGGTGCTCACCGCCCGCACCGCGGCGCCCAGCATGACCGCCGTCAGCAGCTGCAGCGCGCCCTCGGGATAGAAGATGGTGCCGGACACCCCCAGCGGCGGCAGCAGCATGGACAGCAGCGCCGCCCACAGCGCCTGGCGCGGTCCGACCAGCGGCCCGGCCAGGAACCACACTCCCAAGGGGATCAGCTGGGCCACGGCCAGCCCCGCCAGGCGAAGCGCCAGCACGCTGGACCCGAACACCAACTCCACCGCCCGGGCGAACAGCGGCCAGCCTGCGGGCACGTCCGGATAGGCCAGGTCCGGGTGCATCCCGGCCGTGAAGAAGTGCGCCTCCTCCCAGAGGACGTTGGTGCTGGCGGCCAGCCAGGCCTTCCACAGCGTCAGCACCGCCCAGGTGATCAGCACCGCCCGCAGCAGCGCCCGGTCGTCGCTGAACAGCGGCCGCGCGGGGGCGGGGCCCTCGTCCGTCCAGTCGTCCAGCGGCCTCAGTCCGCTCGTGTCGGCCGTCGTCATGCGCGCCCCAGGAGCCCCCGGCGGGGTAGGGGCGGCGCCCTCCGCGGTCAAGCGGAGGGCCTCGGCCTAGCGCAGGAACCGCTGCATCGCGGCGCGCACCAGCTCCGGCGGAACCACGTGTCCGCCCTGGAACTCGCGATAGTCGACGTCATAGCCGGCCTTGGCGAGGCGCTTGGACAAGGGGCGCCCGCAGCGGTCGATGGGCAGCACGCGATCGTCGTCGCCGTGGCTGATGAAGACCCGGGGCCGCCCGACCACCTGCGCCGGCGCCGCGAAACCGGGCGAAAAGGCCAGGATGTCGCGGAACAGGTCGCCGTTCGCGAGCCCCAGCGACAGGGCGTAGCTGGCGCCGTCCGAGAAGCCGGCCACCGCGATACGCTCGGGGTTCACCGCGTAGCGTTCGAACAAGCTTTCCAACGCCCGGTCGATGAAGGCCACGTCCGGCCCGTACTGGCCCGCGATCACATCCCAGGTCGAGGCGGCCGATTCGGGAACCAGGACGATGGCGCCCCGAAGGTCCGCCTCCGCCCGCAGGATCGGCAGGGTTCCCCGCGCATCCCCGCCCGCGCCGTGGAGCAGCACCACAACAGGCGCGGGCCGCGCGGGGTGGTACTTCAAGGGCACATAGAGCAGGCCGTCGCGCCTGCGACGGCCGAGCTCGAGCCCGCGCTCGCCCGTGCCGCCGGGCTCGTGCACCGTTCCGGCGCGTGGGCGCGCGCTCAGCCGTCCTCCCGCGTGGCTCACAGATCCAGCTCGATCTCGAAGGGGACGTGGTCGGAGGGCTTGTCGCTGGCCCTTTGCTGCTTGTGGATGGTCACCCCCTTCAGTCGTTCCGCCGCCTGGGCCGAGAGCAGGGCGTGATCGATGCGGATCCCGTTGTTCCGCTGCCAAGCTCCCGCCTGGTAGTCCCAGAAGGTGTAGCCGTGCGGGGCGCCGTCGGCCGCCTGGTAGGCGTCCGTCAGCCCCAGCCACATCAGCGCGCGGTAGGCGCCGCGGGTCTCGGGCTGGAACAGGGCGTCGTTCATCCAGTTCGCGGGCGTCTTCACGTCGTCGTCGTTCGGGATGACGTTGTAATCGCCGGCGAGCACCAATGGCTCCTCCAGCTTCAGCAGCTCAGCGGCGTGGGCGCGTAACCGGTCCATCCACCCCAACTTGTAGGCGAACTTCTCGGTTCCGATCGGATTGCCGTTGGGCAGGTAGATCGAGGCCACGCGCACGGGCGTCTCGCCCCCGGTCACCGCCTCCAGGTAGCGCGCCTGCTCGTCCGTCTCGTCGCCGGGCAGCCCGCGCCGGACGTCCTCTAGCGGCGTCTTCGACACCAGAGCCACGCCGTTGTAGCTCTTCTGCCCGAAGACGGCGAGGTTATAGCCAAGCTGTTCAAACGGTTCGCGCGGGAACTTCTCGTCCACGCACTTGATCTCCTGCAGGCAGGCCACGTCCGGCTGCGCGCGCGTGAACCAGTCCAGCACGGTGTCCAGCCGGGCGTTGACTGAGTTCACATTCCAGGTGGCGATCTTCATGCCCCGGACATACAGGGCCGCCGAGGCGCATGCCTAGATCGAGAAGCTCACCCCGCAGCCGCAGCTCGACGCGGCGTTGGGGTTCCTCACCTTGAACTGGGCGCCCACCAGTTCATCCACGAAGTCTATTTCGGAGCCGGCGAGGAAGGGCAGGGACACGTCGTCCACCAGGGCGGCGGCGCCGTCGCGCTCCACGCGGACGTCCTCCGGCTGGCCCTCGTCGACCAGGTCGAAGAGGTACTGGAAGCCCGAGCAGCCGCCGCCTTCCACCGCGACGCGCAGCAGCAACGGCCGGCCCTCGGCCGCGCCCAGCTCATGCAGGCGACGGGCGGCGGCGGCGCTCAGGGTGACGGGCTGAAGGCTCATGAAGCTGGATTCCCTTGATCTCGGGCTCCGGTCTATATGTGCCCAGCCGCGCCCGTGATGAAGGGCCGATCAGGAGCCCTTTGACCTACACCCTCCCGCCGCGCGCGCCCTATGCCGAGGATCCCACCCGCTCGCGCGGCCGGCGCCATCGCGAGCCCGAGTCGCGCACCCGCACGCCCTGGGCGCGCGACCGCGACCGTGTGATCCACGCCACCGCCTTCCGCCGTTTGAAGGAAAAGACCCAGGTCTTCGTGGCCCACGAAGGCGACCATTACCGCACCCGCCTGACCCACAGCCTGGAAGTGGCCCAGATCGCCCGGTCGCTGGCGGGCGCTCTGGGTCTCGACCCCGATCTGGCGGAAGGGGTGGCCCTGGCCCACGACCTCGGCCACCCTCCGTTCGGCCACGCCGGGGAGGACGAGCTGCAGAACGTTATGGCCCCGTACGGCGGCTTCGACCACAACGCCCAGGCCCTGCGGATCGTGACCCGCCTGGAGGCGCGCTACGCCGAATACGACGGGCTCAACCTCACCTGGGAGACGCTCGAAGGGCTCGTGAAGCACAACGGGCCCCATCACCGACCGGCTGGAGCGACCAGCCTACAAGGCTGTCGGCGACTACACCCTGGCCCACGATCTGGCGCTCGCCACCTGGCCTTCGGCCGAGGCACAGGTGGCCGCCCTCGCCGACGACATCGCCTACAACAATCACGACGTGGACGACGGGCTCCAGGCCGAGCTGTTCGGATTGGATGATCTCCTGCCGGTGCCGCTGATCGGACCCTGCATCGCCTCGGTCCGCCGCGATCACCCTCGCCTGGACGAGCGGCTCCAGCGCTTGGAGGCCGTGCGCCGGATGATCGGAGTCATGGTCGACGATGTCATGACGGAGACGCGCCGCCGCGCCTCGGAGGCCGGCGTGAAGTCGTCCGACGAGGTGCGGGCGATGGACCGCGCCCTGGTGGCCTTCTCCGAGACGCTGGCGGACGATCTGGCCAAACTCCGGGCCTTTCTGCACGCGCGCATGTACCGGCACTACCGTATGAACCGCACGCGCAGCGCCGCCCGCCGGATCCTGCGCGAGATGTTCGAGCTGTTCATGGCCGAACCCGACGTCCTGCCCGAGCAGTGGCGCGCGCGTACGGAGAACCGCGACTCGTCCGGCCGCGCGCGGGTGGTCTGCGACTACATCGCCGGCATGACCGACCGCTACGCGATCGAGGAGCACCGCAAGCTGTTCCAGCTGGACGTCTGGAGCTGACCACCGTTTTCCGAGCGCGTCGCGCCTCACTCCGATACCCTGCCCAGCACGATTCGAGGGCGCGATTCGGGGGGCGACGGCGCCCAAGCTGGAGTTCAACCACATGGCCGATCTGGACCGCGGCGCCTACACCCCGCCCACCGACGCGGGGCTGGCTTTCGACCCCCGCACGAGGGCTCGTCGGCGGCCCCTGCCGATCACCTTGATCCTGAGCGTCACCATCCTGCTGGTGCTGATCGCCGCCCTGGTGTTCCTGTACCGCGCCGGCACGGCCGGGGACACGGGCGAGCCTGAGGCGGTGGGCGAGCCTGTGGGCGCCGTGCGTGAACCGCCCCCGGCGGAAGCCCAGCCGGTCGATCCCGCCAGCGGGCTGGACGTCTACACCGACGACGGCGAGGCGGCCGGGCCGCTCAGGAAGCGCCCACGCCTCCGCCGTGCCGATCACGCGCCCGCCGAAGTCGATGCCCGGGAGCGGCTTGGGCACCGAGCCCGTGGCGATGATGACCGCCTTGCGGGCCTCGATCTCCGTGCCGTCGAAGTTGCCGCCGACCTTCACGTTGCCGTCGTCGGTGACCGAGCCGTGGCCCTCGATGAGGTCGATGCCGTTCTTCTTGAACAGGCCGCTGACGCCGCCCGTGAGGGTCTGGACGACC
>JAHWJX010000059.1 GCA_019348195.1 Pseudomonadota bacterium
ATAGTCTCGATCATGTGCACGGGAATGCGGATGGTGCGGGCCTGGTCGGCGATGGAGCGCGTGATCGCCTGACGGATCCACCAGGTGGCGTAGGTGCTGAACTTGTAGCCGCGACGGTATTCGAACTTGTCGACCGCCTTCATCAGGCCGATGTTGCCTTCCTGGATCAGGTCCAGGAACTGCAGGCCGCGGTTGGTGTATTTCTTGGCGATGGAGATCACCAGGCGGAGGTTGGCCTCCACCATCTCCTTCTTGGCCTGACGCGCCTCGCGCTCGCCCTTTTGCACCGTGGAGACGATGCGGCGGAAGTCGTCCACCGGCACGCCCGTCTCGGCCGAAAGCGCGGCGATGTCCTGGCGGATGTCGGCGATGCCGCGCGCGTCGTTGTCGGCGAACTTGGTCCAGCGCACGCCCTTGTCGCGCACCGCCTCCGTCCAGTTGGGGGAAAGCTCCGAGCCCAGATAGGCCTTGAGGAACTCCGAACGCGAGATGCCGTAGCTGTCCGCCAGCCGCAGCAGCCGGCCTTCCAGCCCGATCAGCTTCTTGTTGATGGCGTAGAGCTGCTCAACCAGCGCTTCCACGCGGTGATTGTTGAGCCGCAGCGTCTTGAGCTGGCCGATGATGCGCCCGGCCAACGCGTCGTAGCGCGCCCGCTCCTCTGCGGTCAGGTCCGCTCCGCTCAGCCGCCGCTCGATCAGGGCGGTCTGCAGGCCGTTGAACTCCGCGAAGTCGGCGGCGATGGCGTCCAGCACGGCCATCACGCCTTCGCGCAGCTCGCCTTCCATGGCCGAGATGGTGGGACCGGCGCCGTCGTCGAACTCGTCCTCGGCGGCTGCGGCGGCCTCCGCGGCCTCTTCGGCTTCGGCGGCGGCGCGTTCGGCGGCGATCTCGTCGTCGGGGTCCGCGCGGCGGGACTTGGGCGAGGCGGCGGGCTTGGCCGCACCGTTGGCGCCGGCGGCGGGCGCCACCAGGTCGGCGCCGGGGGCGGCGGCGGGGGCCACGCCTGGGGCGCCGTGGATGCCGCCGTAGGTCTGCTCCAGGTCGATGATCTCGCGCAGCAGGATGCGGCCCTGCTTCAGCTCGTCGCGCCAGGCCATGATGGCCTCAAAGGTGAGCGCGCTCTCGCACAGGCCGCGGATCATGGTGTCGCGGCCGGCCTCGATCCGCTTGGCGATGGCGATCTCGCCCTCGCGCGAGAGCAGCTCCACCGTGCCCATTTCGCGCAGGTACATGCGCACGGGGTCGTCGGTGCGATCAAAGGCGGGCTTGGACTCGGTGACCTCCACGGCGGTGTCGGCGCGCACCGCCACCTCGCCGCCTCCGGGAGCGGCCGCGGCCTCCTCGCCGGCTTCCTCGTTCTCGACCACATTGACGCCCATCTCCGAGAGCATGGCGAGGGTGTCCTCGATCTGCTCGGAGGTGAACTCTTCGGACGGCAGCACCTTGTTCAGCTCGTCCATGGTGACGTAGCCGCGGGCCTTGGCCGCCTTGATGAACTTCTTGACGCCCGCGTCCGTGAGGTCCAGCAGGGGACCGTCGGCCGGGGCCTCGGCTTCGGGGGTCTCGGCCGTGTTCGCCATCACCAAATCTTCTCCAGCCGAGCGCCGATGCGTCCGGCTTCGCAAAATCGGGGCCGGAAGCGGCAGGCCGCCGACGCCTCGAATGTGTGTGGTATCGACGTTTGAGGACCCCGAACGGTTCCCTCCGAGGTCGTCTCGCCGACTTTTCAGCTGGCGCACATGGCGAGCGTGACAGGCCGCGTCAAGGCGAACAGCCGCCCAGGCCCATGACGGAACACGGCTTTTGTCGGGTTCAATGCAGGGCGGCGTCGAATATGGCTCCGCTTCGCGCCCGACGCTGCAGGTCGTCGCGCTCCGTCTTGATGCGGATCAAGGCGGCGGAGTCGGCCTCGGTGTGCAGATCGGCGCGGGCGTCGTGAAAGGCGCGCTCCAGGGCGGCGATCTTGAGCACGACCTCATAGGCCTGGCTCCAAAGCGCGTCGGCCTCTTCCGGCGGCAGGGCGGGATCCAGAAAGGGCGCGCTCACGCCCGACCGGGCCGCGGCGGCCGACAGCCGCGCCAAGAGGTCGTCGAAGCCCGCCGCGGACAGGCGCCGGCGCAGCAGGGCGGGGTCCAGCGCGGCGGCTTCGGCGGCGGCGGCCACGATCTCCCCGGCCAGGGGGTGGAGCGCCGGGTCGCCGAAGCCCTGGGTCACGAGGGACTCGAGGTGGTGGTCGGCGCGGGCGGGCGCACGCAGCAGGCCCTCGACCACGGCGGCGGGGAGGGGAACCACCGCATCGGCGATGCGCTGGGCCGCCAGCCGGCCTTCGGGGCTGGCGTGACCGGGCGGCGGCTTGGCGCCGCGCCCGCCCCGGCCGCCCGACCAGCGCGCGCGCGACAGGGTGCTGGCCGCACGGCTGCGCTCATCAATCGTGGGCGACCACAGGGCGTCATAGCGCGCCAGCAGCTCCTGCCTATAGGCGGCCGACAGGTCCGGATCGGCGATGGCGGCCGCCAGCTTGCGCAGCCGCGCCTTGAGCCCCGCCCTCCGCTCCGGGGTGTCCAGCGGTTCGGACTCCAGACGCTCGCGCTCCCACAGCACGTCCACCAGGGGGCGGGCGTCGGCCAGCACCTCGCGCAGCGCGGCGGGGCCCTTGTCGCGGAGCAGGTCGTCCGGGTCCTGCCCCTGCCCCAGCAAGGCGAAGCGCAACGAGCGCCCCGGCTGCAGCAGCGGCAGGGCCGTGTCCAGGGCGCGGTGGGCCGCCCGCAGCCCCGCGGCGTCGCCGTCGAAGCTGAGCGTGGGCTCCGGGTGCTGGCGCCACAGCAGGCCCAGCTGATCCTCGGTCAGGGCCGTGCCCAGCGGGGCCACCGCGGCGACCTCGGCCCGCCAGCAGGCGATGGCGTCCAGATAGCCCTCGACCACGACCAGGGGCGCGCCGCGCCCGTCCCCCCCTGCGTTAGCTCCAGGACCTGGCCCGGATCCCGGCTTGCTGTTGCGGGCCAGCAGCTTGCGGGCTTCGGGCAGGCCGTAGAGCGTACGCCCCTTGTGGAAGAGCGGGGTCTCCGGCCCGTTCAGGTATTTGGCACGCGCCTCGGGATCCAGCGCACGGCCGCCGAAGGAGATCACCCGGCCGCGCGTGTCGGTGATGGGAAAGATCACCCGGTCGCGGAAGCGGTCATAGGGCGCCCCCCCGCCTTCCGGCGCGATCAGCAGGCCGGCCTCGACCAGATCGGCCGGCTTGGCCCCGCGCTGGACCAGAGCGTCCTTCAGCGCGGTGCGCTCCGCCGGCGCAAAGCCCAGGCCGAAGCGGGCCCAGTCGGCTTCGGGCAGGCCACGCCGGAGCAGATAGGTCCGCGCCCGCTCGCCGGCCGGTCGGCGGAGCTGGGCGGCGAACCACCCGGCCGCCAGCTCCAGCCAGTCGCCCAGCCCCTGGCGCTTCTCCTCCGCCTCGGCGGTGCGGGCGTCCGGCTTGGGCAGGTCCACGCCGGCCTCCGCCGCCAGGCGCTCCACCGCTTCGGGAAAGGAAAGCCGTTCGGTTTCCTGCCAGAAACCGATCAGGTCGCCGTGCTTGCCCGAGCTGAAGTCGTGCCAGAAGCCCTTGTCGTCATTGACGAAGAAGGACGGCGACTTTTCCTTGTTGAAAGGCGAGAGCCCCACGAACTCGCGCCCCTGCCGTCTCAGCTTGACGCTGCGCCCGATGGCTTCGGACAGCCGCACCCGGCTCTTCAGCTCCTCCAGGAATCGGTCGTCGAAACGCACAGCTCACCTATGGGCGGAGGGTGGTCTGGCCGCACCCCCGATCCCGGCCTCCGGGTTCGCGACCCGGGACTAACTCCCGAGTTTCTGGGGAAGGCCTGTGGACGCCACCCCCGTCAGCCTCGGACGCAGGCTACTTCCGCATCGCCGGCTTGGACTTGGAGGCCGAACGGGCCGCAGCCGCGCGCTCGGCCTGTTTGCGGCCGCCGGCGCCGTGGGCGGGCGCGGCCTTGGCCGCCTGGCGCTTCATCTCCAGCGCGCGCTGGGCGGGGCTCAGGCTGGCCGCCTGGGGCGGCGTGTCGGAAGGATCGGTCATGGCCCACCCTAGCACGATCGCCGCGCGCGGAGCATAGGACGCCCACTCGCCGTCGCCAGGGTCGCACGGCCTTCGCCCCCGGGTCCCGCGCCCTACCTCTGCGGCCGTGAACGCGTCCGCCTCCCCATCGAAGACCGCCAAAGCCTCCAAGGCCTATGACGTGGTCGTCATCGGCGCGGGCGCGGCCGGGATGATGTGCGCGGCCGAGGCCGGCCAGCGCGGCCGGTCCGTGCTGGTGGTGGACCACGCCTCGGCCCCTGGCGAGAAGATCCGCATCTCCGGCGGGGGGCGCTGCAACTTCACCAACCTCCACACCGCGCCCGACCGGTTTTTGTCGGAAAACCCCCGCTTCGCCATCTCGGCGCTGCGCCGCTACACCGCCCGCGACTTCACCGACCTGGTGGAGCGGCACGGCGTCGCACACCACGAAAAAACCCTGGGCCAGTTGTTCTGCGACCATTCGGCCAAACAGATCGTGGCCATGCTGCTGGAGGAGATGCGGCGGGGTGGGGTCGAGCTCCGCCTGGGGGTGCGCGTGGGGGCCGTGGCCCGCACCGATGTCGGCTTCTCCGTGTCCCTGCTGGACGGCGACGTCGCCTGCCGCTCGCTGGTGGTGGCCACAGGCGGCAAGTCCATCCCCAAGATGGGCGCCACCGGCTTCGGCTATGACCTGGCCCAGCAGTTCGGCCTGCGCCTGACCGAGACCCGCCCGGCCCTGGTCCCGCTGACCATCGAGAGCCAGGCGCTGGAGGCGCTGAAACCCCTGGCCGGCGTGGCGGTGGACGCCGCGGTGGGCTGCGGCAAGACCCGCTTCGAGGAGGCGGTGCTGTTCACCCACCGCGGCCTCAGCGGGCCCGCCATCCTGCAAATATCCTCCTATTGGCGCGAGGGCGGCGAGATCGCCCTGGCCATGGCGCCCGCGGTGGACGTCTTCGCCGCTTTGCGCGCCGCGCGCGCCGCGAACGGGCGTCAGGCGCTGCAGACGGTTCTGTCCACCCTGCTGCCCAAACGGCTGGCCCAGCTGCTGGCCGAGCGCGAAGGCGCGGCTCGCAATCTGGCCGACCTATCCGACGCCGTGCTGCGCCGCATCGACGCCGCGGTGAACAACTGGCGCATCAAGCCCGTCGGTTCCGAAGGCTACCGCACGGCCGAGGTCACTCTGGGCGGAGTCGACACCCGCGACCTCGATTCGCGCACCCTGGAGGCCCGGGAGGTCCCGGGCCTGTACTTCATCGGCGAGGTGGTGGACGTGACCGGCTGGCTGGGCGGCTACAATTTCCAGTGGGCCTGGTCCTCCGGCTGGTGCGCCGGCCAGGCGGTGTGAGTTCGCCCCCATAATTCCGCTCTCCCCGGCGAAAGCCGGGGCCCACTTGGCCCCACACGCTTCGCCGGCCAGCATCTGAACCCAGGAACATCCGTCAGCCCGCGCTGGACCCCGGCTTTCGCCGGGGAGAGCGGGAGGGGAAGAGGGACCCGGTCCCAGCGGGTGGCAAGCACTAAGTCCCTCCGAACCGCTCTCCCCGGCGAAAGCCGGGGTCCACCTCGCCTCGAACGCTCAGGCTGACGACTTGGTCATACAGGTCCCGCCAACCGGGGTTGAAAGCTTCGATCAGCTCTAACTTCCAGGCGCGGCGCCACTCCTTCATCTGGCGCTCGCGCGTCCAGGCGGCGTGGCGCGTCCCGTGAGGCTCGTACCAGACCAGCTGGGTGACGCCGTAACGCGCCGTGAAGCTTCCGGGGCTCGTTCGCGCTCGGTGCTGCCCGATGCGGAAGGCGAGATCGTCCCTGTAGCCCGTGTAGAGGGTCCCGTTCCGCCTGCTGGCGAGGATATAGACCCAGAAGTACACCTCAGGCCCGCGCCTGGGCCCTGGCTTTCGCCGGGGAGAGCGGGAGGGTGGGAGGGCTGCTCCGCCCGGAGCGCCGGGGAAGCCGACCCCGCCCCTCTTCTTCGAAGAGCGCGGCCAGCTGCTCCGTCATAGCGCCGGCCAGCTGCTCCACGTCGACCAGCGTCACCGCCCGGCGGTACCAGCGGGTCACGTCGTGGCCGATGCCGACGGCCAGCAGCTCCACCGGCGAGGCGGTCTCGATCTCGGCGATCACCTGGCGCAGGTGGTGGTCCAGATAGGCGCCGTTGTTCACCGACTGGGTGCTGTCGTCCACGGGCGCGCCGTCCGAGATCACCATCAGGATGCGCCGCTGCTCCGGCCGCCCCAGCAGGCGCGAATGGGCCCACAGCAGCGCCTCGCCGTCGATGTTCTCCTTGAGCAGGCCTTCCCGCATCATCAGGCCCAGGTTCTTGCGCGCGCGCCGCCAGGGCGTGTCCGCCGCCTTGTAGACGATGTGGCGCAGATCGTTCAGCCGGCCGGGCTGTGGGGGCTTGCCGTCCTTCAGCCAGCGGTCGCGCGACTGCCCGCCTTTCCAGGCCCGGGTGGTGAAGCCCAGCACCTCGACCTTGACTCCGCAGCGCTCCAGCGTCCGCGCCAGGATGTCGGCGCAGATCGCCGCCACCATGATCGGGCGTCCACGCATGGAGCCCGAATTGTCCAGCAGCAGCGTCACCACCGTGTCGCGGAACGGCGCCTCCTCCTCCTGTTTGAAGGACAAGGGCGAGGTGGGGTCCGTCACCACCCGCACCAGGCGCGCGGTGTCCAGCACGCCCTCCTCAAGGTCGAACGACCACGCCCGGTTCTGCTGCGCCAGCAGCCGCCGTTGCAGGCGATTGGCCAGGCGCGCCACCACGCTGTGCAAAGCACTTAACTGCTGGTCGAGATAGGACCTGAGCCGGGTCAGCTCCTCGGGGTCGCACAGGTCCTGGGCCTCCACCACCTCGTCAAAAGCCGTGGTGTAGACCTTGTACTGCGGCCGCTCCGGCCCGAGGTCGCGCTGGTGCGGCTTGGCGGGCCGGGCCTCCTCGCCCGCCTCCGTGGCCTCGTCCCTCAGCTCGGAATCCGGCGCCTCGTCCATCTGCACGGCCCCGTCGCGATCGGGCGAGCGCTCCGGCTCGCCGTCCTCGCCCGAAGGCTGGGGCTGCTCGTCCTGCGGCTCGGGCGCGTCCTCGCCCTCGTCGCCGTCGTCGCCGTCGGACTCCTCGGGTTCCGCCGCCTCGTCGCCCTGGTCTTCACCCGCGTCGTCGGCCGGGTCGGGCGTCTCGTCGCCCATGTCCAGGTCGCTGACGATGGCCCGCGCGATCCGGCCAAAGGCTTCCTGGTCGTCCACCGCGCCCAGCAGCTTGTCCAGCTCGGAGCCGGCCCGCCCCTCCACCTCGCCGCGGACCAGGTCCACGACCGCCTGGGCGCCCGCCGGCGGGGCCTCCCCCGTCAGCCGCTCGCGCACCATCAGAGCCAGAACGTCCGGCCAGGGCACGGCCGTCCGGTCCACGGCGTGGGTCAAACCCTTGCGCTCCAGCTCGTGCTCCAGCAGCACCTGTAGATTGGCGCGAACCCCGCCCAGGGCGTTCGCCCCGATGGCGTCCGTGCGCGCCTGTTCCAGGGCCTCGAACAGGACGGAGCCCGCCGCATTGACCGGTTTCAGTCGCTGGTGCGCCGCCGCATCGTGGTGCGCCAGCCGCAGCGCCATCTGGTCCGCCACGCCCCGGATGCGCGCGGCCTCCTTGCCCGTCAGGTCCTTGGGCGGATGGGGCAGCACGGCGCGGTGACCCACCAGCGAGGGGCCCTCGCCCCCGAACACCACCTCCAGATCCGGCTGCTCGGCCAATGACCGCGCGGCGTGGGCCAGGGCGCGCTTGAAGGGCTCGGACGGGGACTCGGGTTTGGCCATGACCGGCTAGATAGGCGCTTCAGAGCAGCCGCTCACCTGCGGCCCCCGCCCTCTTTGCAATCGCGGAACGCTCAATGAAAGCACGGTGCGTCGCTGTTGCTCTTCTCCCCGGCGCGTCTTGGTGCTTTGATCGGCCTGCACACGGAATCCCGCCCTTGAAAGTCCCCTCCGCTCTCCTCGCCCTCGCCCTGCTGTCCGCCTGCGCCGCCCCGATGGGCGGCGGCGGAGCTCCGACCGGTCCGGTCGCCCGGACCGCGCCCGCCATCGACCCGTTCAGCAGCCTTTCCACGCTGTCGGCCGAGCTGAACGCCGGCCGGATCACCTCCCAGCAGCTCACCTCGGAGTATTACGGCCGCATTCTCGAGATCGACCCGACGCTGCGCAGCGTGCTGGCGCTCAATCCCAATGCGCTGGCGGACGCCGAAGCGCTGGACGCCGAGCGCCGCGCGGGCCGCATCCGCGGCCCGCTGCACGGGGTGCCCGTGCTGCTCAAGGACAACATCGAGACCCGCGAAATGCCCACCACCGCGGGCTCCCTGGCCTTGGCGGGGAACAACAACAACCGCGACGCGCCCTTGGCCGCCCGGCTGCGCGCGGCGGGCGCCGTGATCCTGGGCAAGACCAATCTCAGCGAATGGGCCAACATCCGCTCCGGCGACAGCATCAGCGGCTGGAGCGCGGTCGGCGGCCAGGTCCGCAACCCGCACGCGCTGGACCGCAACCCTTGCGGCTCGTCCGGCGGCTCCGCCGTGGCGGTCGCCGCAGGCCTGGCGGCGGGCGCCATAGGCACCGAAACCAACGGCTCCATCGTCTGCCCCGCCTCCGTCAACGGCGCCGTGGGCTTCAAACCCACCGTGGGTCTGGTCTCGCGCACCCACATCATTCCGATCAGTCACAGCCAGGACACCGCCGGCCCGATGACCCGGACGGTGACGGACGCAGCGCTGATGCTTTCGGTCATCGCCGGCTCGGACCCGGCGGACGCGGTCACGGCCCAGGCCGACCGCCGTCGCGGCGACTATCTGGCCGCCCTGTCCGGCGAGCGGCTGCAAGGCGCACGCATCGGCGTTCTGCGGTTCAACGCCGGCTTCGACCCGGAAGTGGACGCGGTTTTCGCCAAGGCGGTCGACCAGCTCAAGGCCGGCGGGGCCACCGTGGTCGAGATCACGGCGCTGGAGAACCGAAGCCAGGTCGGCTCCAACTCCTTCCAGGTGCTCATGCACGAGCTCAAGGCCGACATGGCCGCCTATCTGGCCACCACCAAGAGCCCGCACCGCACCCTGGCCGATCTGATCGCCTTCAACGAGGCGAACAAGGAAGTTCAGATGCCCCTGTTCGGCCAGGAGCTCTTCATCCAGTCCGAGGCCACCAAGGGCCTGAACGCCCCCGAGTACAAGAAGGCGCTGGCCACGGCGCGGCGCTTCGCCGGGCCCGAGGGCATCGACAAGCTGCTGCGGGAGCACAAGGTCGACGTCCTGATCGCCCCCACCACCGGTCCCGCCTGGCTGATCGACGTGGTCAATGGCGACCAGTACACCGGCGGCGGCGCCAGCACTCTGCCGGCCGTGGCGGGCTATCCGCACCTGACCGTTCCCATGGGCCAGGTCCGCGGCCTCCCCGTGGGCCTGAGCTTCATCGGTCCGGCCTGGTCCGATGCCCGCGTGCTGGGCATCGGTCACGCCTATGAACAGCGCCGCGGCCCCCTGCCTCAGCCGCGCTTCCTGCGCTCGGTCGAGGCGGACCCCGCCGTCAGCAAGACGCTGCAGCCCCGCACGCTCACGCCCGAACCGGTCGAGCCCACCTTGTGAGCCTCCCGTCCCCGCGACGGCATGCAGCATGCCGATCGCGGGGACGGTGGGACCTTTCCGTGGCCTGCGTCGTTCCAAGCTCCGCAAGTTGGAGCCGCTCGTCCATGGAAGGCCAAGTCCTGACCAACGCCATCGGCACAGCCGCGGCCCTGTTCTCGATCAGCAGCTTCGTGTTCCAGATCCAGAAGATCATGGCCACCAAGGACGCTTCGGCGGTGTCGCTGAAGACCTACGCCTTTACGGTCACCTGTTTTGTGCTGTGGGTGATCTACGGCGTCCGGCTGGGCGCCTGGCCCATCACGGGCGCCAACGCCGCCGCCCTGGTGCTCTGCAGCACCGTGCTGGCCCTGAAGTGGCGCTACCGCGACAACCACCCCGCCCCGGCGGATTAGCCGAAGCTGGCCTGCAGGATGCGCTCGAGCCACAGGGCGTCGGTTTGATCAAAGGCGCCAAAGGCGGTCGAGTCGACGTCGAAGACCGCGATCAGCTCGCCGGCGGCGTCGCGCACCGGAACCACGATCTCGCTGTTGCTGCGGCTGTCGCAGGCGATGTGGCCGGGAAAAGCGTGCACGTCCGCCACGATCTGGGTGCGCCCCGTCTCCGCCGCGGCGCCGCACACGCCACGCCCAAAGGCGATGCGCAGGCACCCCAGGGTGCCCTGATAGGGCCCGACCACCAGTTCGCGCGGCTTGTCCGGATCCACCAGGTAGAAGCCCGTCCAGAAGAAGGGCTCGAAGGCGTCCGCCAGGAGCGCCGAAACCGTGGACATCCGGGCCACGAGGTTGGGCTCGCCGTCCAGCACGGCCGCAATCTCCTCGGCAATCTCTGCATAACGGGCGGCCTTGTCGGCCGGACGGTCCTGGGTGCGGCCAGCTGCGCTCACGCGGTCACCTTCTTGATATCGGGCTTCATGTTCGGGCCGGGCATGTAGCGACGGGCGGACGTTCGCCCAAGCGGGGTCAGTCCGAGGTGCGCCGCCGGGCCGCCATCTCCGCATGCAGGCGGGTCACGGCCCGCGAGGCGGTCTGCACGAACAGCCAGGGCGCCACGGCATGCACCATGCAGGCCGCCCCCGCCCCCAGCATCCGCGCACCGAACGGCAAGGCCACGGCCATGTGCTGCAGATAGGTTTCGCCCACCTCGTGCAGGTGCCCGGTGAAGCGGCCCGGCCCGTTCCCCGATCCCAGTGCGGGCGGGGCCAGGCGAGCGGCCAGATCCACCGCCTGCTCCCGGATCTCCGGCACCGCCACCACCTCCCATAGCCGCCCACGGGTCAGAGTCCCCATGGCCCAAAGCCGCGCCTGACGCCGCCCCTCGCGGTCGAGCACGCGCGCTTCGTCATCGACGTCCAGCCCAAGGCGCAGCGGATCGGTTCGCGCCGCCCCCTGCGCCAGCAAGGCTTCCAGCACCGGTTGACCCGCTCGCGAAGGATCGCCCTCCGGTCCCGTGCAGTTGATCAACCGCCCGGCTCGGGTGCGCACGGCGCTTCCGCCACCTCGAGGCCGCCAGGTCACGGCCAACCCGTCGGCCTCCGCCTCCGCGCCGAGCAGCCGTCCGGCGGCGACCAGCAACCGGCCCTCGGCCGCAAGCCCGTCCACCGCCGCGCCGATCTCGGGCGCCATCCGGTGCCGGTGCACGTCCCACCAGGGCCGCAGATGCCGCAGAAAGCGGCGGCGCTCATTGAGGCTCGCCTCGCGCCACATGGCCTGGCCATGGGGGCGCAACCCGTCCATCACCGCCGTCCAGGACGCGTCGCGTGCGCGGCGGCGCACCTGTCGCAGCCGGACGCTGAGAGGCCCATCCGGGATCCCGCCTTGGCCGTGTTCGCCCTTCGGCCCATGGGTGCGCGGCAGCAGCCCCCGGCGGGACACCGCCACCGCCCGGCCGCGCCAGCCGCCGGCGTCCAGCGCCAAGAGCACGTCCACCGCGGTCAGGCCCGTGCCCACCAGGAACACGTCTTCATCCCGCCCCACGGCCTCCAGCACCCCGGGCGCCCAGGGGTCCGGCACGGACCGTTCGCCCAGCTCCTCCAGCCCGCTCAGGCGGAGCCGGGCGGGCGGGGGGTTGCCGTTGGCCAGCACCACATGCTCCGCCGGCATGGACCGACCGTCGGCGAAGGCCACGACGGCGCCATCCGCCTCCGTCCGCACTTCGGTGACCTCGCCCCGGTGCAGGGATAGACGCCCCGGCGCTCGGGTCTGCGCCTCCGCCAGACAGGCGGCGATATAGCGGCCGTAATCGGCCCTGCGGGCGAAGCCCTCCGGGTCGGGGTCCAGCCGCTGGGCGGCCAGCCAAAGCGTGAAGTGATCGGGCGCGTCGGGGAACAGGCTCATCCGCCCCGAGCGGACATTGAGCAGGTGCCGTCCGCACCGCGTGCCATAGGCCAGCCCCGGCCCGAACACGCCGGACCGCTCGATCAGGACCACGGGCCCGCCGCCCCGGGCCAAGAGCTGAATGGCCAGCGCCGTCCCGCTGAAGCCGCCGCCGATAATGGCGATCCGTCCGTCGGCCGTCCGCAATTCCCGCTCCCGACGCCTCCGGTCGACCCTACCGCGCCCGCCCCCGACTAGGCCAGCGCGCGTGGTCGCGAACGACAGAACGTGCAAGCCGGCCCTGCAATCCCGGGCGGCCGTGAGAGGACGCGCTCAGCGCCTTCCCGAGCGGCGGCGGCCGGTCCAGGCCGGGGCCACGCGGATGGCGCGCAGCTCGCTCAGGGTCAACCGACCGTCTCCGGCCGCGTCAAGCCGATCGAAGCGGGCGTCGGCGGCGCGCCCGAACTCCTCGCCGGTGACGCTCTGGGACTGGTCGTAGTCGGCCGCCAGGATGGGCTGGGACTGCTGCAGCAGGGAAAGCACGGCAGCGCCCCGCGACCGCCCGCGTCCACCCAGATCATTGTCGGGCAGACGAAGGATCCCGTCCTCTCCTCCGGCGCCTTCTGATCCCTGCTGTCCGGCGCGGCGTCCGAAGTCCGGCGCGATCTCCGGCGCGATGTCGCGCTCATAGGCCTGGATTTCCGGGTCGCCGATCGCCCCGTCCCGACTGAGGTCCAGCCGTTGGAAGAAGCGCTCGGCGTCCGCCCGGAGCTCCGTCCTGTCGAGGTCGCCCG
>JAHWJX010000005.1 GCA_019348195.1 Pseudomonadota bacterium
CCGACAGCGCCCGCCCCATGGGCAAGCTCGAGCGCATCGCCCTGGCCGACCTCGACCTGGACATCACCAAGGCGGCCGAGCCCGCCGCCATCCGCGCCCGCTACCACGAACTGCTCAAGCGCCTGCACCCCGACGCCAACGGCGGCGACCGCTCCACGGAGGACAAGCTCGCCCGCGTGATCAAGGCCTTCAAGGTGCTCAAGGCGGCCAAGCTCGCCTGATGCGCGTCTTCGAACTGGGACTGCTGGGCCGGGGGCAGCGGCGGCTGGGGCTCCGGCCGCAGCCGGCTCCTCCGCGAGGTCGGAAGCTGAGCGCCGCCGCCCCGAGAGCCGCGGCTCCATTGACCCTCGACTGACCCTCGACGGTCCGGTGCGCACCGCCTAACTAGCGGGGATGCTCGACACCCCCGCCGACACGACGCGGCCCGACGCCGCCGACCCGCTGCTCACCGCCGCACCCGACCGCACCGTCTCGGTGCGCGACGCCTTCGGCGTGGACAGCGACATGCAGGTCCCGGCCTTCTCCACGCCCGACCCGCACGTGCCGGAGATCGACCCCGCCTACCGCTTCGATCCCCAGACCACCTTGGCCATCTGCGCCGGCTTCGCCCACAACCGCCGGGTGATGGTCCAGGGCTATCACGGCACCGGCAAGTCGACCCACATCGAGCAGGTCGCCGCCCGCCTGAACTGGCCGCTGGTGCGCGTGAACCTCGACAGCCACGTTTCGCGCATCGATCTGGTCGGCAAGGACGCCATCGTGCTGCGCGAGGGCCGCCAGGTCACCGAATTCCGCGAAGGCATGCTGCCCTGGGCGCTGCAGCGGCCCATTGCGCTGGTGTTCGACGAATACGACGCCGGCCGCCCAGACGTGATGTTCGTGATCCAGCGGGTGCTGGAGGCTTCCGGCCGCCTGACCCTGCTCGACCAGAACCGAGTGATCCGCCCCCACCCCCAGTTCCGCCTGTTCGCCACCACCAACACCATCGGGCTCGGCGACACCACGGGCCTGTACCACGGCACCCAACAGATCAACCAAGGCCAGATGGACCGCTGGAACGTGGTCACCACCCTCAACTACCTGGCCCACGACGTTGAAGCCGAAATCGTCCTCAGCAAGGTGCCCGAATACGACACGGCGGAAGGCCGCCGCTCGCTCGCCGCCATGGTCCGCGTGGCCGACATGACCCGCAACGCTTTCATGAACGGCGACATCAGCACGGTGATGAGCCCGCGCACCGTGATCACCTGGGCCCAGAACGCGACCATCTTCGGCGATGTGGCCTCGGCCTTCCGCATGACCTTCCTGAACAAGTGCGACGAGCTTGAGCGGCCCACGGTGGCGGAGTTCTACCAGCGCGCCTTCGGGACGGACTTGCCGGAAAGCGCGGCGCGGGTGCGGGTGGCGTGAAGATCACCCGCACCGTCGCAAGCCGGGTCATGGGCGTGAGGCGCTCGGAGTTCGCCTGCAAAGGCTGACCCAAGGAGAGCATCACCCTTGGGTTCTTTCTGAAGGCCCAGGATTCGGCGACACGGGTCTTCAGGCTGGAATGACGACCTCACGTTCACCTGTGCGTTCGCGGAACCATGGTCCATCGGAACAAGGGTGACGACGCGCTCGGAGGACGGCCGCACGACCCTGCCCCGCCGTGGATCGCTCGCCGGCCGGCGGAGCGGGTCGAGGTCCGCCCCCGCCAGCCCCGCGGCCTCAGCGCATCAGGCCGGCGCTCTTCAAAGCCTGAGCGATCACGTCCTGCACGCCTGAGGGCACATGACCCGACACGCTCGCCATGACTCGATCACCGACGGCTGCGGCGAGCCCCGGCCTCGCGTCATTGGCCGCAGGACGGGGGGGTTCCGGGGCCGGTCGGGTGGCTGCGCGCTCGACGCGCGACGCCTCCCCGGCGATGCCCCAGAATCGGGCGATCTCCAGCGAGGAGGACACCCCGGCTTCCAGCATGTAGGGCGCCGCCGTCCCCACGCCCTCCGCGCCGCGGGTGGCCAGGGGCGTGCCGTGGCCCAGCCCCCGCAGCAGGTGGCTCTCGATCAGCACCTCGCCGGTGGACGGCGAACGCCACACCGCGCGCGTACGGCCCGGCAGACGCTCCGTCTGGGTAGGCTCGACCGGGAGGCCGTGGGCGGCGGCCCACTGCTTGGCGATCTCGCCCGCATTGTGCGGCTTCACCGTCCCGTCCGCGTCGCCGTGCCAGATGGCCAGGCGTGGAACCCGCCCGCCCCGCGGCGCGGCGCGACGCACGCGCTCGCCCAGCTCGGTCGAGCTCCGGGTCCGACCGTCGTACATGGCCCCCAGCGCAGCCTGCAGGTCGGCCGCCACCCCGAACGGCAGCCCCGCCACAATCCCCCCCGCCGCGAACACCTCGGGATAGGTGGCCAGCATCACCGCGGTCATGGCGCCGCCGGCCGACAGCCCCGTCACGAACACGCGCCCGGCGTCCAGCCTGTGCTCGCGCACGGCATGGGCCACCATGGCGCGGATGGAGGCCGCCTCGCCCCGCCCCCGCGCCTGGTCGCCCGGTTCGTACCAATTGAAGCACCGGTTGGGGTTGTTGGCCGGCGTCTGCTCCGGCGCGATCACCGCAAAGCCGTAACGGTCCGCCAGCTGGAGCCATCCCCCGGCCGCCGCGTGCGGTTCGGCCCGCTGGGTGCAGCCGTGCAGCACGACCACCAGGGGCGCGCCGGGCTGGAGACCCTCAGGGACGTAGCTGAGCATCCGCAGCGCGCCGGGGTTGGCGCCGAACCGGGCCACCTCGGTCATGCGGCCCTCGCCGGCGTCGCCGCCCGCTGTGGCGAACGATTCCGTCCGCCGGCGAAGCCGCGCCAGCATGGCGGTAGTCTCTTCAAGTCCAGGCATTGCGCATTCAACTCCAGGCGGCCGGCGTCTGGCCGCACGGCTATATAATGCTGCACCGCAGCAATCGCTGCGCACAATCCTGTGGTGCGATCTTGAACGATTCACGCCCCCGTCCGAGTTGATCGGGGCAGACACGGTCAGGCCTGGGCCCGAGATGGCTGACCAGGAGGTTCACGAGAGATGAAGGCGTCCGCCCGGCCGCGGAAACACGGGCGGAACGAATCACGTCCGAATCAGCGACTCTCGCCGATTCAGCTTCCGTTCTCACACCATCCATTGTGGCTGAGTCGCCCCCAGCCCACAACGCCCAAGCTTACGAGCCCGGCGATCCGGCCGGGCACCTCGCCGACACGCGCTGGGCGGTCATGGCGCCCCTGAGCGGGATGCCGTTGGTGGTGGTCAGGGCGATGTTCAGCCGGAAGTTCTCCGGCGTGTAAGCGCCCGTGGCGCGGATGGGCGCGCGGCGGCCCTTCTTGTCGACGCAGGCGCCGACCATCTCCACCCGTCCGTTCCTAACGGTCTTGGTGGGGTAGCTGCACTTGTAGTGCTTGTTCCCGGGGAAGGCCAGGAAGTCGCTGATCTCCTCGGCGGCAAGGCAGCGACGCCCGTTGTCCAGCGGAATGCCCACGGCCTTGACGCTGTACTTCCACAGGCCGGGCAGGATGGGCGTGGCGGCGGGCGTGGCCGCGGCGGCGCTGGCGAGGGAGCCCAGGACGGCGGCGAGCAGCAGACGTTTCATGATCACGGGGTTAAGGCTGGACGGTGTTGAAACATGGGCGACGTGAACCGAGCTTGAAGGGGCGCCCGCCTCGCGCGCCAGCTTGACCCGCCCGCCCCGTCTCCCTTATACGAGCGCCTTCCTCGCGGACGGCCTCGCCGTGCCCGCGCGCAACCCTGTGTAACCTCAAGGCTCCCCCATGTCCCGCCGCTGCGAGCTTACGGGCGTCGGCCCCATGGTCGGCAACCACGTCAGCCACTCCAACATCAAGACCAAGCGTCGCTTCCTGCCCTCCTTGCGCACGCACAAGCTGCAGTCGGAAGCCCTGGGCCAGGCGGTCACCCTGCGCATCACCAATGCGGCGCTGCGCACCCTGGACTTCAAGGGCGGACTGGACCCCTTCCTGGCCAAGGCTCACGACGAGGATCTCTCGCCGCGCGCGCTCAAGATCAAGAAGCAGGTCAAGGCCAAGCTGGCCGCTCAGCAAACCGCGGCCTGAAGACGCGGGCGCCGGCCCTACCGGCGCCGTTTCGGCGACGATCCCGACTTGCGCCGCACGGGCGTGCGACTTAGCACGCCCACGCATCCCCGGAGACCCGCCATGTCGCCTACGCTGATTCCCGGCGCGACCGGAGTGCTCGCCCTCGCCGATGGGACCGTTCTGCAGGGCGTAGGCGTGGGGGCGGAGGGCGCCGCCGTTGGCGAGCTTTGCTTCAACACGGCCATGAGCGGCTATCAGGAGATCCTGACCGACCCCAGCTACATGGGCCAGATCGTCACCTTCACCTTTCCCCACATCGGCAACACGGGGGTGAACTTCGAGGATCTGGAGCAGATGGGCGGCGGCGCAGAGACCTCCGCCCGCGGCGCCGTCTTCCGCGACCTGCCCACGCCCGCAGCCAGCTGGCGGGCGGCCAGCGATCTGTCGGGCTGGATGACGCGCCGAAACCTGATCGGCCTTGCGGGGGTGGACACCCGCGCCCTGGTCAAGCGGCTCCGCGACGGCGGGGCGGTGAACGCGGCGATCGCGCATGCCGCCGATGGACGATTGAACCTGGAGGCGCTGATCGCCCAGGCGCAGGCCTGGCCGGGGCTGGCGGGCATGGACCTGGCCAAGACGGCCTCCACCCTGCAGACCTTCACCTTCGACGAGGGCCTGTGGGGCTGGCCCGCGGGGTATGAACGGCCGGTGGAGCCGCCGAAATACGAGGTGGTGGTTCTGGACTACGGCGTTAAGCGCAACATCCTGCGCGCCCTGACCAGCGTGGGCGCGCGGGCGACCGTGGTGCCGGCCGACACTCCGGCTGAGGAGGTGCTCGCGCGCAAGCCGGACGGCGTCGTGCTCAGCAACGGGCCGGGGGACCCGGCCGCCACGGGCGAATACGCCGTGCCCGAGATCGCCAAACTGGTGAACAGCGGCCTGCCCGTGTTCGGCATCTGCCTGGGCCATCAGATGCTGGCCCGCGCCCTGGGCGCGCGCACGGTGAAGATGCCCGCCGGACACCACGGCGCGAACCACCCGGTGAAGGACCTCACCACCGGCAAGGTCGAGATCGTGAGCATGAACCACGGCTTTGCAGTGGATCGCGACAGCCTGCCGGCCCCGGTCAAGGAGACCCATGTCTCCTTGTTCGACGGCTCCAACTGCGGCCTGGAGCTGGAAGGGCGGCCCGTGTTCAGCGTCCAACATCATCCGGAGGCCAGCCCGGGACCCACGGACAGCCTCTACTTGTTCGAGCGGTTCGCCGGGATGATGGACGGCCGGCGAAGCCGAGCGGAATAGGCGGGCCGCACAAACCCGCTTGCCCGCCTCCGACGCGCATGTTTGATGCGGCCGCGAGAGGGGGCTCCCCGGTGCTCCCTCCGCATTCCTCCTGGAGCCCGTTTTGGTCGATTTCGGACATGAGTTCCTGCAGGCGCAAGCCGACGCGGTGCTGGCCGCGGACGAGGCGGGCAAGGCCCGGCTGTTGCTGGAGCTCTCGCAGCTCGCGCTCCGGGAGCAGGCCCCGGGGATCGTGATCGCGGTCGGCGTGACCCTGGCCGGACGAGGTGAGTGGAATTGGGGGGAATACGCGCTGCAGCTCGCGCTGCGGCTGCCCGGGGCCCGCGGCAAGTCTCTGTACGAGCTGGCCGCCCTGGCTGCGCGCCAAGGGCGGCATGATAGGTCGGCCATGCTGCTGGAGCAGCTGGAGGCGGAGTTCGGCTTGGACCCGCACCAGGAACGAGAGCTCGCTCATCGCCTGGCGCACCTGGGCCGGTTCGAGGAGGCCAACCAGCGGCTGGACCGATCGCTCGAGATGGAGCCCGAGTCCCTGGAGATCTGCCTCGTGATGCGCGACTACTTCGCCTACATCCGCAAGTTCCCCCGGGAAGAGGTGCTGAGGCGGGCGAAGGCGCTGCTGGAGGTCTACCCAGAGCGGACCGTGGACGAGGTGGCCGAGGAGGTCCTGGAGGCGCTGAGGGCGAAACGACCCTACTCCATGGTGCGGGTCAATGACGGCGAGGGGCCGTTCCTGGTGCTCTCGCTGGAGGACGAGCGGGAGTTCGCCGCCCTTTATCGGATCAACCGGGAGATCTGGTCCAAGGTCATCGTGTGGGACCGCCAGATGGTGTTCGACCGCGATTGGCTACGGGTGACGAGAGACTACAGCCGGCGGCTCGCCAATGCCGACTGCATCGGGGCGCACCATTTCTACAGCCTGGAAGGGGAGTACGCCTGGGGAAGCTGGCGCAACGTGCCCTGCCTGTTCACCATCGTGCGCTGGCTGGAGCAGATGCAGGCGACCGGCTTGGCGGAGCCCGGCCGGATCAAGCTCTGCAACCCGCAGATCAACCAGCACATGCTGTTTGGGGGGCATCTTGAGCGGATCATCCGGTCGCAAACGCGGCTGGGGCTGATCTCGGCCCACGCCGCCCTTCCGGGCGCGCTCAAGGAAAGGTTCGGGCTGGCGGAAGTCCTCTATCACCAGACTTCAGGCGAGGTGATGCTGCAGGCGGGGCGGGAGCGGGAGCCCCTGGCGGTTTGGCACGACCGGATCTGCGCCGCGCTGGAGCAGACGGAGCCCGGGATGCTGTTCCTGGTGGGCGCGGGCCTGTTCGCCAAGATCTATTGCGACATCATCAAGCGCGCGGGCGGGGTGGCGCTGGACATCGGCGCGGTGGCCGACATCTGGATGAAGGCGCCGACGCGGGACTCTCACGCCCTCCCGCAAGTGCAGGCGTTCGGACTGGTGGAGGCTTGAGAATGGCCGCCGCCGGCCCTGTGCGGCCGCAGTCTCGGCCCTGCTTGGCGCGGGGGCGGCCGCATGCTCTACCGCGCCCGATTTCACGAAGAGCGACACCATGGCTTTGAAGAAGTTAGGGGCCGACCGGTACTGGGGCGGAGTGGACATCCGTCATCCCGATCCGGTGATCGAGGTGGTGGAGGACGTCTACTACCTCCCGGTCCGCTGGGGCGGGCAGTGGGGCGTGTTCGACCAAGACGACCAGATCGTAGGCTCGACGGTGGACTACTTCCTCGAGGGCGATCACCTCATGGGGCAGGAGCCGACCAGCTACACGCATTACAACGACGTCGAGGACGCGCTGCCGGACGGCGACTACGTCTATGGCGGTCGCTGGAACAACCACTTCGGCCACTTCCTGACCGAGTCCTTGGTGCGGCTGTGGCCGTTCGCGGGGGGCAAGCCGCCGGGCCTGAAGATCGTCATGCATGGCGACGGCGGGCCGCAGAACTGGTTCGCCGACGTGCGCAAGGCGGAGATCCTGGCCGGGCTGGAGCTCACGGCCGAAGACTTCGTCCACATCGACCGGCCCACGCGGATCCGGCGCCTCAGCATTCCGCACAGCAGCTTCCAGCAACAAAGGTTCGCCCACGTGACCTACGGCCGGCTGTGCCGGGCCATGGGCGAGCGCCTGCTGGGCGGCCAGTTGCCGCCGCTCGACGACCGGCCCGCATGGCTGTCGAAAAGCCAGCTCGGCCGCGGCGTGCGCCGCACGATCAACGAGCACGAGGTCGAAGCGGTGCTGCAGCAGCACGGGGTGGAGGTGGTCTACCCCGAAAGGTTCTCCTTTGCGGAGCTCGTGGCCTTTTTCGCCAGCCGCACCTGCGTGCTGGGAACGCTGCAGTCCGGGCACAATGTCAGCCTGTTCGCCCCGCCCGTGGGCCGCCTGCTGACCCTGCACCCCTATTTCTCGGTCAACACAATCCACGTGAAGATCGATCTGCTGAACGGCAACGACAACATCTACCTGTATCCGGAAGGCACGATCGAGCGGTCCGAGCCAGGGCAGGCCTTCATGGTGGAGGCGACGATGCCGGACCCGGTGGGCGTGGCTCACGAGCTGTTGGACATGATCCCCGCCGCCCAGAGCCGGCGCTTGACCGGCGCCGGGGCAGGCGAGCGGCCGGCCAGCTCAGGCGGGCGTCTCGACACCCTCCGGGGAGCGTGGGCCCGGCAGGGCTAGGCTGCGAACCACCAGCCGGGCCCCATCGGCCAGACGGGCCACTTCGATCCGGGCGCCCTCGGGCAGGTCCCCGCCGTCCTCCAGCTCCGCGGCCCATTCGCATCCGTCCACCGCCACACGGCCGTAGCCGCCGGTGAAGGGGCTGGTGGCGCGGCCGGACTGGCCGATCAGGCGCTCGACGTTGTTGTTCAGGTCTCCCCTGGCCGGGCTTGGCGCGAGAAAGCGGCGGCCGGCGAAGGTCGCGGCGACCGTCAAGGCGGCGAAGGCGGCGACCTCGCCCGGCAGACCGATGTCGAGGTTGAGAAAGGCCAGATAGGCCACGGCCGCAGCCGACACCGCGGCCCAGAGCAGCCAGCCGGACCCCGTGGTCACCTCGGCCGTCAGGATCAGCGCCGCCACGCCCAGCCAGATCCAGGCCGGCTGGGCGCGGTAGAGTTCGACCAGCCAATCCATCAGGCGCGCTCCGCCGTGGGCGGAACGGCCATGGCGGGCGGGGTCAGCGCGCGGGGGCCGGCAGGCGCCTCGGCCCTGGGCCCGTCAAGTTCGCGCGGGCGCGGGGCCGCCGGACGGACCGCCTGGGGGGCGGGCTGAGCGGAGCCGGGGCGCGCGGCCCCGATCAGCTCGCCGATCCCGGCCAGAGAGCCCGCCAGAGAGCCCAGCTCGGCCGGAACGATCACCGTTTTCTGATTGGGCGAGGAGGCCAGCTGGGCGAAGGCGTCCACATAGCGCTGGGCCACGAAGTAGTTGATCGCGTTGACGTCGCCGTTGGCGATCGCCTGGGAGACGACCTCCGTGGCGCGGCCCTCGGCTTCCGCCTGGCGTTCGCGCGCCTCCGCATCGCGAAAGGCGGCCTCACGTCGGCCTTCCGCCTGAAGGATGGCGGCGGCCTTGGCGCCCTCGGCGCGGGTCATGGCGGACTGCTTCTCCCCGTCGGCTTCGATGATCACGGCGCGGCGCTCGCGCTCGGCCTTCATCTGGCGCGCCATGGCCTGGGTGATGTCCGGCGGCGGGATCAGGTCCTTGATCTCGATGCGGGTGGCCTTGACGCCCCAGGGCCCCGTGGCGTGGTCGATCGCGGCCAGCAGCCGGGTGTTGATCTGCTCGCGCTGGGACAGGACTTCGTCCAGGTCCATGGACCCCACCACGGTGCGCAGATTGGTCTGGGCCAGCTGGGTGATGGCGAAGTTGAGGTTGTCCACGCGGTAGGCGGCCGCGGCCGCGTCCATCACCTGGATGAAGATGATGGCGTCGACCTGGACGGAGACGTTGTCCTTGGTGATGACCTCCTGGCGGGGAACGTCGAGCACCTGCTCCATGACGTTCACCCGCCGACCCACGGTCTCCACGAAGGGGGTCAGGAAGGTGATGCCGGGCTTGAGCGTGCGGGTGTAGCGACCGAAACGCTCAACCGTGAACTCGCGACCCTGGGGCACGATCTTCACCGTGCTGAACAAGAGCGCCAGCGCCAGCACGACCAAGATGAGGGGGATGATCAGGTCCATGGGTGTTTTCGCCTCCCGAGGCTCATCATACCGCGAAGCTGAGCAGGTTTAAGCGAATTCGAGAGCTGGGCCTCAGCGAGTTCCGGCGAGCACGCGGGACAGATCGCGGCCGCGTGCGGCGATGCGGGCGGCTTCCGCGCGGGCTGCGGGGTCACAGCGGGAGTGGCTGGTCTGAGCGCCCAGGAAACCCACGTTGAAGCTGTCGAACAACTGGTCGCGAAAGGCGCGGTCCGGCTGTTCGATCTCCACCATCCGCACCATGCGGGCGCGCCAGACCTGATCGCCTTCACCCTGGCAACGCATGCGCAGGGCGTGAGCCTGGCCCAGGGTGTAGGCTAGGTCGGCCAGGGTCTCGCGAACGGCGGGGGCGCGGTCCTGCGCGGAGGCGGCGCCGGACAGGAGAAGGACGGCCGCGAGCACGATGCGCATGGAAGGCCTATAAGGGTGAGCATGGAGCCTCTTGCAATTGGCGCGCCTGTGGCGGCCGCCGGCGTGGTCTGCCTGCGCGGGACGGAGGTGCTGCTGATCCGGCGGGGCACGCCGCCGAGGCTGGGCGAGTGGAGCCTCCCCGGCGGGCGGATCGAGCCGGGTGAGCGGGCCGTGGACGCGGCCCTGCGAGAACTGGAAGAGGAAACAGGCGTGCAGGCGGAGATCACCGGCCTGCTGGACGTGATCGACGGGCTCTTCCCGGGACGGCATTACCTGCTGGTGGACTATGCCGCGCGGTGGGTCTCGGGAGAGCCGCGAGCCGGGGACGATGCGGCCGACGCCCGGTTCTGGCCGGCGGAGGCGGCCATCGCGGCGGTGGACTGGAGTGAGACCAAGCGGGTCATCCGGCTGGCGCTGTTGAAGGCTTCGTCGCGGGCCTAGACCCCGGCGGCAGAAAGGCGTCGCGGATGGAGACGCTGGAGCGGACGCCCACCGCCTCGAAGCCCTGGGCCAGCCATTGGTCGGCCGCTCGTCGGCCTCGGGCGCGGAGATCCTGGAGGAAGCCCCATTCGGTGTCGAATTTGGAGGACAAGGACAGGTCGTCCAGCCAAGGGCTGGCCTGTATCGCGTGGACATGGATCCGGCGGTAACGGCTGCGCGCCTCCGGGCGGAGCAGATCCTCCTCAAGGAGGCGGTTCACGAAAGCGATGGCGCGCAGCTCGGCCGTGAGCGAGGCGTTGAAGCTGATCTCGTTCAGCCGGTCCATGATCTCGGCGGAGCGGCGGGGCGTCTCCTCCCGTTTGAGCGGATTGATGTGGACCACCAGCAGGTCCTCCGGGCTGTCGTCGTAGAACAGGGGCCAGAGCGCGGGATTAGCGACGTAGCCCCCATCCCAGTAATCCTCGCCCTCGATCCGCACCGCCTGGAAAAGCTGCGGCAGGCAGGCGGAGGCCAGCACCACCTCGGGTGAAAGCTCGGCTTCGGTGAAGACCCGCGCCTCTCCGGTGCGTACGCTGGTGGCCGACACCTTGAGCTTCACCGGCGAGCCGGAGCGCAGGGCGGCGAAGTCGACCCGGCTGGACAGGATGCCGCCCAGCGGATTGTGGCTCCACGGGTTGTCGTAGGGAGACACGGTCAGCGCGGCCGTCTCCCACCATTGGTACAAGGGCGAGCCCGTCAGCCAGGGCGTAAAGGCGTTCCAGATCTCATGGTCGCCGAAGACGTTGCGACCGCCGGCCTGGTTCACGGCGCGCCAGAAACCCTCGAGCTCGGCCCTGGCCCCTGCCCTGCCCCCATGCAGCAGGCCCGAGGCGTAGGCCACCGCATTGAAAGCCCCGGCGGACGCGGCCGTGATCGCGCCAACCTCCAACCGCTCCTCCTCGAGCAGGCGGTCCAGCACGCCCCATTGAAAGGCGCCGTGGCTCCCGCCGCCCTGAAGCGCGAGGCTGATGCGCTTGGGTTCGGCCACCTATTGGGCCGTCCAGCCGCCGTCGACGGAGAAGTTGGCGCCGTTGGCCGAGGCCCCCAGGTCGGAGACGAGGTAAAGCAGCATCCCGGACAGGTGGTCGTACTCGACGAAGCGCTTGTTGGGCTGGGCGGCCAGGATCACGTCGCGCATCACCGCCTCTTCGCTGATCCCGCGGGCCTTGGCTTGGTCGGCGATCTGGCCGTCGACCAAAGGCGTGCGGACGTAGCCCGGGGAGATGGCGTTGCAGGTCACCCCGGTTTGAGCCAGCTCCAGCGCAACGCTCTTGGTGAAGCCGGCGACGCCGTGCTTGGCGGCCACATAGGCCGACTTGAAGGGCGAGGCGACCAGGCTGTGAGCGGAGGCGATGTTGACGATCCGCCCGCGGCCCTGCGCCTTCATGAGCGGCACGGCGGCGTGGGTCGCGTGGAACACGGCCGACAGATTGATCGCGATGATCAGGTCCCACCTTTCCGGCGGGAAATCCTCGACGGGGCTGACGTGTTGGACACCTGCGTTGTTGACCAGCATGTCCAGGCGGCCGAACTCGCGGTGGGTGGAGGTGATCATCTCGCCGATCTCCGCGGGCTTGGTCATGTCCGCCCCGTGGTAGCGAACGGGCCGTCCCGAGCTCTGCTCGATCTCGGCGCGGGCCTGCTCGATCTGGGCGGGGTCGCCCAGGCCGTTCAGAACGACGCTCGCGCCCGCGCCCGCCAAGGCTTCGGCCAGCGCGCGGCCGATGCCGCTGGTGGAGCCGGTCACAACGGCCACCTGGCCGGACAGGTCGATGGGCGGAACGGGCATAGGCGGGCCTCCTGCGCGAGGGCCGCCCCTTAGCACGGATGCTGCAACCGCGAAGCGCCGTTAGCCGCGGCTGCTCTCGATGGGAGGCATGAGATGGTGAACGGACTCCGGACCTCGAAAGAGCGCGCCGGCTGGGTCAAGTTCCCGACAGAGGCGGCGGCTGCGGGCGAGTGAAAACCCAGTCGCCGGGGGCGGACAGGTCCGGGCGGAAGCGGTAACCCATCGCGTCGAAAGCCTTGAGGTCGTCAGCCCGCTGGGCGCGGCTGTTGATGGCGAAGCGGGCCATCTCGCCCCGGGCGCGCTTGGCGAAAAAGGCCAGTGTCCGGGCGCGACCGTCCTTCTCGTCCTTGAAACTGATGTTGAGGACCGGACGCTTCAGGGCGCGGGCGTCCACCGCGCCGAAGTACTCCTGGCTGGCCAGGTTGACGAGCGTGGGGTCCGCATGCCCCTCCGAAGCCTTGCGCAAGGCCTTGGAGATGCGATCGCCCCAGAAGTCGTACAGGGTCGCGCCGCGGCGGGTGCGAAGCGCCACCCCCATCTCCAGCCGGTAGGGCTGGATGCAGTCCAGCGGGCGAAGCAGGCCGTACAGGCCGGACAGGATGCGGATGTGCCCCTGGGCGTAATCGAGCGCCGGACGGTCCAGCTCGCGGGCGCGCAGGCCTTGATAAACGTCGCCGGCGAAGGCCAGCGCCGCCTGGAGCCCCCCCTCCTCGCAGGTGAGGTCGAGCTCCTTGAAGCGTTGGAGGTTGAGGTCGGCCAGTTTCTCCGAGACGTCCATCAGCGCCATCAGATCGGCGCGGGTGAGCTTGCGCGCTACGCGGGCGAGTTCGGAGGCGTCCGCCAAGAATTCGGGCCGGGTGGCGGGGATGTCAGGCGCTGGAGTGAAATCCAGAGTTTTGGCCGGCGACAGGAGGAATAGCATCAGGCGGGCGGCCGGGTCTGTGCGGTGGGCGCCGTCAGGCGCATGGGTGACCCCATCGGATGGGCGGGCATGTACGGCCGGGAAGCGGCACGGCTAGAACAGCACGCGCGGGTTCATGATGCGTCTGGGGTCCAGCGCCGCACGGATGGCGCGGTGGGCCGCCACCTCGGCCTCCGACTTGTAGCGAAGCGCTTCGGTGGACTTGAGCACGCCCAGGCCGTGTTCGGCCGACAGGCTGCCCCCCAGCTCGTGGGCGAGGTCGTGCAGGGCGCGTGAGCCTTCCTCGCGGGCGGCCGCGTGGGCGGCCCCCTTCCCGGGAGGCTGAAGGACGTCGAAGTGGACGTTGCCGTCGCCGACATGGCCGAAGGCGGTGACCTTGGCGCCGGGAGCGAGTTGCAGGGCCAGCACCGTGCCGCGTTGGATGAACTCGGCCATCCGGCTGAGGGGGACGGAGATGTCGTGCTTCCACCCTTCGCCTTCGGGCTTCTGCGCGGCGGAGTGGTTCTCGCGCAGGGCCCAGAGTTCGCGGGCCTCGGCTTCGGACTTGGCCAGGACGGCGTCTTGCAGCAGGTCGGTCTCGAGGCCCGCGGCGAGGATGCGCTCCAGGGCGGGTCCGGCTTCGCCCGGGGCGGCGGTCGCGGTCTCGATCAGGACGTACCAGGGATGGGCTTCGGCCAGGGGGTCACGGGCGCCCGGGATGTTCTTGAGCACCAGGCCAAGGCTGGCGCGGCCCATGAGTTCGAAGGCCTCCACCGCGCCCTCCACCTTGGCGCGGGCGAGGAGGCGGAGGGCGTCGTCGGGGGAGCGGAGGCCTGCAAAGGCCACGGCGCGGGAGCGGAGCACGGGAAAGAGCTTCAGGGTGGCGGCGGTGATCAGGCCCAGGGTGCCCTCGGCGCCGATGAGCAACTGCTTCAAGTCGTAGCCGGATACATTCTTGCGCAGCCGGCTGAGCCCGCTCCAGAGCTCGCCATTGGGGAGGACGGCCTCGAGACCGAGCGCCAGATCGCGCATGGTGCCGTAGCGCAAGACCGCCGTACCTCCGGCGTTGGTGGACAGCAGACCGCCGATTGTGGCCGTGCCCTCGGAGGCGAGGCTGAGGGGGAAGAAGCGGTCGGCGGCGGCGGCGGCGGCCTGCACCTCGGCCAGGGTGACCCCGGCTTCAACCACGACCACATCGTCCTCGGGGGCGACCTCACGGATGGCGCGCAAGCGCTCCGTGGAGAAGAGCACCTCGCCCTGCGGGATCTGCCCGCCGACCAAGCCGGTGCCCCCGCCCTGGGGCGTGACGGCCGCCCCCGTCTCAGCGCAGATGCGGACCGCCAGCGCCACCTCCTGGGCGGTGCGGGGAAGCAGGAGCAACGGGGTTTCGCCCCGCCAGCGCCCGCGCCATTCGACCAGCTTGGGGGCGATCCGGGTGGGGTCGTCCGACCAACCGTCGGGACCAAGCGCCGCCTTGAGGCGGTCCAGGGTTTCGGCGGCCAGGGTCATGCGGCCCCCAACAGTTCCGGCGTGAGACCGTAAAGCTCCTGGGCGCCCGCACAGACCGCCGCGACCTTTGCCGGCGCGGCGCTCAGCACCTGGTGGGCGTAGACTCGGGCCAGCGGAGCCTTGGCGGCGAGATAGGGGTCGGGCGAACCGGCGGCGGCCAGGGCGCCCTTGGCCAGGAGCCAGCCGCCGGTCACATCGCCCAGCAAGGCCAGGAAGGGCGTGGCTCCGGCCAGGGCGTCGGGGGCGCCGCGCCGGTCCAGAAGCCAGGCGGCTGCCTGTTGCATGGCCGCCACGCCCGCGCTGAGCGGCGGCGCGAGGTCGTGGAGGCCGTCAACGGCGGCCAGTTCGGCGGCGGTGTCGCGCATGTCTTCGGCCAAGTCGCGAAGCGCGGCCCCCTCGCCCGCCGGCAGCTTGCGATTCACGAGGTCCAGCGCCTGGACGCCGTTCGCCCCTTCGTAGATCGGCGCGATGCGGGCGTCACGGTAGTGCTGGGCCGCACCCGTTTCCTCCACAAAGCCCATGCCGCCGTGCACCTGGAGGCCCATGGAGGCCACCTCCACGCCCATGTCCGTCGACCAAGCCTTGGCCACAGGCACCAGCAACTCGTAACGCCCGCGCGCGCGCTCGTCCGCCCCGGCCAGGTCGGCCTCCACGGCGGTCAGCAGGCAGATGGCGCGAGCGGCCTCGATGCGGGCCTTCATCACCGACAGGGTGCGGCGGACGTCCGGGTGGTCGAAGATGGGCGCGCCCGCTTCACCGGACCATGAGGAGCGGCCCTGCCGCCGCTCCAGCGCATAGGCCAGAGCCTGCTGATAGGCGCGCTCGGCGATGCCCACCCCCTCGACGCCGACCCCCAGGCGGGCGGCGTTCATCATGGTGAACATATGCGCCAAGCCCTCATTGGGCTGACCGACCAGCTCGGCGCGCGCGCCCTCGAACAGCATGGTGCAGGTGGGTGAGGCGTTGATGCCCAGCTTGTGTTCGATCCCGGCCGGCCGGAGATGGTTGGGCGAGCCCAGCGAGCCGTCCGGATTCACCAGGAGCTTGGGCGCGAGAAACAGGGAGATGCCGCGCACCCCCTCCGGCGCCTCGGGCAGCCGGGCCAGCACCAGGTGGACGATGTTGTCGGCCAGATCATGGTCGCCCCAGGTGATGTAGATCTTGGAGCCGTGCAGGGCGTAGGTCCCGTCCCCGTTGGGCAGGGCCCGGGTGCGGACGGCGCCCAGGTCCGTGCCGGCCTGGGGCTCGGTCAGGTTCATGGTGCCCGTCCACTCGCCGGACACCAGCCGGGGCAGGTAAAGGGCTTGCTGCTGGGCGTCGCCGTGAGCCTGCAGGGCCTCAGCCGCGGCCAGGGTCAGCAGGGGGCAAAGGCCGAAAGCCATGTTGGCCGCGTGCACCGTCTCCAGAACGGCCTGGGCGAGCGCGGTCGGAAGACCTTGGCCGCCCCATCGCTCAGGCGCGGACAGTCCGCCCCAGCCGCCCTGGGCGTAAGCCTGGTAGGCTTCGCGGAAGCCGGCCGGGAGGGTCACCCGGCCGTTCTCGTAGCGCGCCCCTTGCTTGTCGCCCAGCCGGTTCAGCGGGGCCAGCACGTTCTCGGCCAGGTCCGCGGCGCCGGCCAGCACGGCTCCGAGCGTGTCGCGGTCCGGAGCATGCGGCAGTCGCCCCATGCCCGCCACTGCCGTCAGGGCGAAGCCGAGATCGCGGACAGGCGCGCGGTAGGTCATGAGCTGGGGTGTATGACTTGACGCGACGCCTTGCCAGCGGCAGATCAGCAACCGCTTCGGTCACTGATCGAGGTCCCCATCACCGGAGATGACCATGCGTAACTCCCTGGGCGGCGCGGCTGCGGCCTCCTTCGTGCTCCTGACCGCCTGGTCGGCCGCCCCAGTGGCCGCGCAAGCGCCTGCCGGACCTCCGGGCCGGGCCGAGGTGTCCCGAGTGGCGGCAGGAACTTACAAGGTCGATCCCAACCACACCCAGGTGATCTGGTCGGTGGACCATCTCGGCTTCTCCACCCTGTCCGGCATGTTCGGCCAGATCACGGGCGCCTTGGTGCTCGATCCCGCACGGCCGGCCGCCTCCAAGCTGAACGTGGAGATTCCGATGTCCGGGCTGACGGTCACTTCCGAAGCCTTCGGGCGGCATCTGCGGACTCCGGACATGTTCGACGCCCAGAAGTTCCCGACGGCGCGCTTCGTGTCCACCTCCGTCCGGCCCCAGGGAACCCGGGCCGTCGTCACGGGCGACCTCACCCTGCACGGGGTGACCAAGCCGGTGACGCTGCAGGTCGTCTTCACCGGCGCGGGCTCCAACCCCATGAACCGCCGGCCCACGGTCGGCTTTTCCGCCACCACGAGCATCAAGCGCAGCGACTTCGGGCTGGGCTACGCCGCGCCCGCGGTGTCGGACGAGGTGGAGCTGCGGATCGCAGGCGCGTTCGAAAAGACGAGCTGAGCCGGGCGGGGCCAACCCGCCCATTGACGCACGGCGCACATGGGCGAAGCTGCGCGCTCAGGACGGGAGATGCCCATGACCACGGCCGACGCCACTCACGAGAGCCGCGAGGCGGGCGGGCGGTACTCGTCCGTCTCCATCGGGCTGCACTGGACGATAGCCGTCCTCCTGATCACCCAGGTGATCTTGGGGCTCAGGTTCGAGGACATGCCGCGGGGGCCCGCCAAGGGCGAAGCCTTTGCGCTGCATATGTCGTTGGGGATCACCATCCTGCTGCTCAGCCTGGGGCGGCTGCTGTGGCGGCTGACCCACCCGGCGCCGCCGCTTCCGGATCACTACAAGACATGGGAGCGGCTGCTCGCCCGCGCCACCCCCGTCGGTTTCTACCTGGTGATGATCGGCATGCCGCTGACGGGCTGGATCATGACCTCGGCCGGGCCGCGGCCGTATCCCGAGCTGTGGGGCGTGCTGCCCTGGCCCAAGCTGCCCGTGGGCGAGGCCCTGGCGGCGCCCTCGAGCGGATTCCACCACCGTGGCCCCTGGATTTTTTGGACGCTGCTGGCCTTGCACGTCGCGGGCGCGCTGAAGCACCAGTTGCTCGACCGCGACGGCACCCTGTGGCGCATGCTGCCGCTCGTGCCCCGCGGAGCCCCGCGCTGACGCAGGCCGAAGCCGCCGCAGAGGCGCTGCGCCGGGGCCAGCTGGTCATCCTGCCCACTGAGACAGTGTACGGCCTGGCGGCGGACGCCGGGAACGCCGAAGCAGTGGCGCGCTTGTTCGAAGCCAAGGGGCGGCCGCGGTTCAATCCGCTGATTGCGCATGTGGCGGACATGGGGGCCGCCGAGCGGCTGACCGTGTTCGACAGCCGGGCCCGCGCCCTGGCGGCGGCGTTCTGGCCGGGCCCGTTGACGCTCGTGGCGCCCCTGCGGGAGGGCGCGGGCGTGTGCGATCTGGCGCGCGCGGGGTTGAACACGGTGGCGGTGCGCGTGCCGGCGCATGGGCTGGCGGGCGAGGTGCTCCGAGCCTTTGGAGGCGCGCTGGTCGCCCCGTCCGCCAACCGCTCCGGGCGGCCCAGTCCCACCACGGTGGAGGATGCGCGGGAGGAGACAGGGTCGGCGGCGGCCGTGGTTCTGGACGGCGGACCTTGCTTGGTGGGGCTGGAGTCCACGGTCGTGGCCGCGCTGGACGGGAAACTGCGGCTGCTACGCCCTGGCGCGGTAACCCGCGCCGAGGTCGAGGCCGCCGGGGGGGCGCTGCTGGAGGGGAAAGCGGACGCCAAACGCTCGCCGGGGCGATTGGCCCTGCACTATGCGCCTGACGCGCCCGTGCGATTGAATGCGGAGGGGCCGGGGCCGGGCGAGGCGTTCCTGGCCTTCGGCCCGGCGCCACAGGGGCCGCGGGTCTGGAGCCTCAGCCCTGGCCGGGACCTCCGCGAAGCCGCGGCCAACCTGTTCGCCCTGCTGCGGACGGCCGATCGCACCAGACCGCGCGCGATCGCCGTGGCGCCCGTTCCGGACGAGGGATTGGGCGAGGCCATCAACGACCGGCTGCGCCGCGCGGCCGGTTGGGTGGGGTAGGCGCCCTCCGGGAAGCGGGGGTGTAGGTGTTCAGGCCGCCAGCTGTTCTAGCAGGTGCTCCGCGGAGCTCACGGTGAACTGGCCGGGCTCCTCGATGTTGAGCTTCTCGACCAGGCCGTCGCGCACCAGCATGGAATAGCGCCGGGAGCGGACCCCCATGCCGAACTTCGAGGCGTCCATCTCCAGTCCGATGGCGCGGGTGAACTCGCCGGACCCGTCCGCCAGAAGGATGATCTCGTCCGTCAGGCCCTGGTTCTCGGCCCAGGCCCCCATGACGAAGACGTCGTTAACCGACACGCAGGCGATCCGGTCCACGCCGTGGCCCTTGAGCTCCCCGGCGCGCTCCTTGAAACCCGGCAGGTGGCGCGCCGAGCAGGTGGGCGTGAAGGCGCCGGGCACGGCGATCAGGGCCACCGTCTTGCCGTTGAATAACTCGGCCGTGGTCAGGGGCTTGGGACCCTCGACAGTCATGGTCATGAGAGTGACGTCCGGCAAACGGTCGCCGATCTGGATAGGCATTACGGGCGTTCCTTGCAGCTGGAGGTGATCTAAACGCCGCTCCGGGCCGCGCCAAGTCGCGGCGCCGCTTGCAAGACCCCCTCCCGGGACTCCAGATAAGCGGGCATGAGCGACTTCGAAGACGAGCTCGAGGATTGGGACGACGACGAGGACGAGGACGAGGGGGAGCTAGATCCCTCCGCCGAATTCCTGTCCGGACGCCTGCTGATCGCCATGCCCGGCATCGAGGATCCGCGTTTCGAGCAGGCGCTGATCTTGGTGTGCGCGCATACGCCGGAGCACGCCATGGGCATCACCTTGAACCGCCCGCTGGACGGGGTCACGGTTCCCGACTTGCTGGGTCGCCTCAAGGTCAAGACGGACATCGAGCTGCCGCCCCAGCTGGTGCTGGCCGGCGGGCCGGTGGAGCGTGAACGCGGCTTCGTGCTGCACACGGAGGACTATCGCGCGCCGGAGAGCACCGTGCCGGTGGTTGAGGGCATTGCGCTCACCGCCACGCGGGACGTTCTGCAGGCCATGGGACACGCAGCGCAGCGGCCCCGACGGTCCACCCTGGCGCTGGGCTATGCGGGCTGGGGCCCGGGCCAGCTCGAGCGGGAGATCCGCGAGAACGTATGGCTGACCTGCGACCCCGACGAGGTGCTGGTGTTCGGCGACGACCACGAGGCGAAGTGGGGTCGTGCGCTGGCCAAGCTGGGCGTGAGCGCCGCAATGCTGTCCACGCAGTCGGGAAGCGCCTAGCCCGAGCCCTCAGCTCCGTGTCCGGATCGGGGCCTTCCCGTCCAGCAAGCTTTCGTGGAGATAGACCTCCGCACCGGTGGGCTCGAGCGCCGGCGAATAGCCGAAGCCCTGGCCGTAGTCGCAGCCAAGCTTGAGGAGCGCCTCGGCCATGGCGGCGTTCTCCACCCCTTCCGCCACCACCTCCATGTCCAGGTCGCGACCCAGCGAAGTGACCGACCGGACGATCTTGGTCGAGCCCTCGTTGCTCAGCATGGTCATGACGAAATAGCGGTCAATCTTGAGCGTGTGGAACGGCAGCCGCGTCAGGTAGGACAGCGACGAGAAGCCCGTGCCGAAGTCGTCCAGCGCCAAGCCGGCGCCAGCGGCGCGGAGGCGGTGCAGCACCTCGGCCGCGGCGTCCGGGTCGCGCATGATGTCGCTTTCGGTGATCTCCAGCTTGAGCGCGCCCGAGGGCAGGGCGTGGCGGCGCGCAAGCTCGGCGACCTCCTCGACGAGCCCCACCCGCTCGATCTCCCCCGGGGAAAGATTGACGCTGACCCACAGCGCGCCGGCCGAGGGATGGCGTCCGCGCCACGCGGCCAGTTGGCCTGAGGCCTGGGTCAGCATCTGCCGGCCCACCTCGATCATCAGCCCCATCTCCTGCGCCAGCGGCAGGAACTCGTCGGGCGGAATCAGCCCTCGCTTGGGGTGCTTCCAACGGACCAGGGCCTCGAAGCCGGCTACGCGGCCGGTCTCCAATCGCACCACGGGCTGGTAATAGGCCTGGAGCTCGCCGCGGGTTATGGCCAGGCGGAGGTCGGCCTCCAGCGCCAGGCGGGACAGGCTGTCCATCTCCAGCGCCTTGCCATAGGCGGAGGGGCCGGCCGCGCCCGGAGCCGCATTGCGGGTCGCTTCGACGGAAAGCTCGGCCCGGCGGAGCAGCTCCGCCGCTTCCGGGGCGTCCGGGCCGCCACGGGCTTCCACCGCGCCCACGGTCAGGGTGGGGAAGATGTCGAAGCCGGCGATCCGCAGCGGCTGCTCCAGAGCCGTGCGCAGGGTCTCGACCGCCCCGGAGCCGCCAACCGCCCTGGGGACGAAGATGGCGAACTCGTCCTCGCCGATACGCGCGGGCAGGAACTCGGGCGGGAAGGCGGCGGCTAGGCGCGCGCCTAGCGCCGCAAGCACGAGGTCGGCGCGCTCGTGGCCCAAGGCCTCGTTGAGCCGGCGCAGCCGGTTCAGGTCCGCGGCCACCAGCTCGAACACTTCCGGCGATTGCAGGGCCGCACGCGCCCGCGCGAGAAAGCCGGGGCGGTCCAGAAGGCCGGTCAGGCGGTCCACGTCGCCCGGGCCGAAGCGCGCCTCGGCCGCCACCGCGCCCGCCGCCCTTCCGTCGTCCAGCCAAGCCCCACGCCAGACCAGGGTCGGTCCCCCCCGCATGCGCAGACGGGCGTGCACCTCCGCCCCGGCCTCGCGGATGCGGAGCAGATCCTCGAGCAGGGCCAGATCCTGCGGCTGGGTCAGCGCGGTCACGACCGCGCTTGTGGCTTCGTCGCCGAGCGGCCCCAGGCCCAGGCTACGGGCCGCACCGGCGACCCGCAGCCGGTCGCGGCCCGGCTCCCAGATCCACAGCGCCGCATCGCCCCCGCCCAAAGCCTCCAGAACCTCGAAGGCGTCCCAATCACCGCGATAGGCGACAGCGGCCAGCTCACGTCCAGGTGCGTCAGCCAGGCTGGCTGGGCCGACTTCACGGTTCATGCACCGCCCTCCAGGCTGTCCGGGCGCACGATGCCGAACAGCGAGTGGTCCCGCCAACGGCCGTCGATCTGCAGATAGGCGCGGGCGCGCCCCTCGGGTTCGAAACCGCATTTCTCCAGCACGCGGGCGGAGCGGGCGTTCTCCGGGACGCAGGCGGCCTCCACACGGTGCAGGCCCAACCGTTCAAAGGCGAAACGGACGGCGGCCTCGACCGCGGCGGTGGTGTATCCCCGTCCGGCGAAGCTGGCGCCCGCCCAATACCCCAGGGTCGCGGTCTGGGCGACCCCGCGGCGGATGTTGGACAGGGATAGGCCGCCGGTCAGCGCGCCGTCTTCGATTCGGAACACCAGGAAACGATACGCGATTCCTTCCGCCCGTTCGCGGGCATAGGCGGTGAGCCGTCGCCGAAAGGCGTTGCGGGTCAGATCGTCAGCCGGCCAGGTCGGCTCCCAGGGTTGGAGAAAGGCTCGAGAGCGTTCACGGAGCGCCGCCCATTCCTCGTAATCGGTGCGGCGGGGCGGGCGCAGCCGAACGCCGCGTCCTTCCACGGTCCAGGCGCCGTCGGGCGCGAGCCACTCCATAGCAGCCGACAAGAGCGGGCCTCCTACGGAATGGGCTCTAACGCGCCGCCGAACCTTGGGGAAGCGCCGCCTGGAACGCCTCAACCGCGCCTGCCGCCGCCTTGGGGCCCAGAACCGCGCCGGCGCTGCGTCCTACGCCCAGGACCCGGGCGCCTACCCGGCGCAGGTCGTCCAGGGTCACGGCTTCGATGGCCTCCGACAGCTCGTGCGCGGTGAACACCCGATTGAACAACAGGATCTGGCCCGCCGCTTGTTCGGCGCGGGCCAGGGTGGACTCGCGCGCCATGAACAGCCCGGACTTGAGCAGGGTCTTGGCCCGGCGGAGCTCGGCTTCGCCGGGGTGCTCGGCCAGTTCGGCGATCTGGCCCGCCGTCACTCTGGCGGCTTCCGCTGCGCTCTTGCCGCCCGTGCCGGCGTAGACTCCCAGCAGGCCGCCGTCCTCATAGGTCTCGGCGTAGCTGTCGATGCTGTAGGCCAGGCCGCGCTGTTCCCGTACGCGCTGAAACAGGCGCGAGCTCATGCCCCCGCCCAGCGCTTCGGCGAACAGGCGGAAAGCGAAATAGTCCGGGTCTCGCACGCCCACGCCCGGCAGCAGCAGGACCAGGTGCGCCTGCTCCAGCCGCCGGGACTCCGTTGCTGCTCCGCCGGCGAAGGCGGCGAGCTCCGGTTCGCCCTTCATGCCGGAGGTGGCCGCGTGCCCGAACCAGGCTTCCGCGACGCGGAGCGCTTCGTCCTCGTCAACGGCGCCGGCCATGCTGACCACCATTCGCTCAGGCGCGTACAGCCGCGCCCGCCACTCGTCCAAGCTATCCGGCTGAGCGGTCCCGATGCTGCCCGTCGTGCCCAGGATGGGGCGGCCCAGCGGGACGTCCCCCCAGGCGCGAGCCTGGGCCAGTTCGAAGACGTGGTCGTCCGGGGTGTCGGTCGCCTCGGCGATCTCCTGCGCGATGACGCCCTTTTCACGTTCCAGTTCGCCGGCCTCGAGCGTCGGGCGGAAAACGAGGTCGCTGGTGATCTCGGCCGCGAGCGGCAGCCCGTTCTTCAGGGTCCGGACCTGGAAACTGGTGCGCTCATGACCCGTGGCGGCGTTGATGGAGCCGCCCGCGTCCTCCACCGCTTCGGCGAGCTGACGCGCGTCGCGGGCGCCCGCGCCCTTGAACACCATGTGCTCCAAGAGGTGGCTCCAGCCGGAGCGGTCGGCGTCCTCCCAACGGGAGCCGCCACGGACCACCACGGACAAGGACAGGGTTTCAAGTTCGGGCTGGGGATCGACGGCTAGGCGCACGCCGTTGGCCAGCCGGTGAAGACGGGCGCTCACGCCCGGTCGGTTCGCTTCAGCATCACGGCCAGATAGACACCTGCGAGCGCCGCCGCGAGCCCGAACCAGGTGATCGCATAGCCGAGGTGACGATTGCCGATGTCCGTCGGCACGGGAACGGGCCGCGGGAGTCCGCCGGGCGGCGGAGGCGACTCGAGAAAGAGGTAAACGGGCGCGACCGTCCCCGTGACGCCCAGGGCTTGAGCGATCGGGGCCATGTCCCGGGAATAAAAGCGTCCTCCCGCGGCCGGGGTCTTGGGGGTGAAAGGATTGTCGGCGTCCGGCGACCGCAACACCCCCACCACCGGCCGGTGTTCGGCTTCCGCCGCCCCGATGGGTTTCAGCGGGAGCTCCGCATCCGCTGCGAACCCGCGATCCACGAGGACAAACGCGTAGGGCCCGTCCTGGACCGGGCAGGCGCTGATGATCCGGGCGCCGGTGACACGGTCCTGCAGGGCGTAGAGCTCCACCGAGCGCGCGGTGTCCAGGCCGGGGCAGTCCGAGATGGCGCGGGCGTAGTCGACGTCGCCGCCGGCGGCCCGATCAGCCAGCAGGCTGGCCAGGGGTCGCGCCGGCGCGCTGCGCAGCGCCTCGATGCGGGCGATCAGCTCGGTCTTCCATTGCAACCGTTGCACTTGCCAGACGCCCAGCCCCACCAGGACGGCCAGCGCCAGCAAGGTGAGCAGGCTGAGCAGCAGCCGACCCGCCGGGCCGCGCCGCCTAGCCTCCGTCACGGCTGCTTTCAAAGCCGCGGTGGCGGAAGGTAAGCGCGACCATCACGCCCTTGATGGGCCGAAGCAGCCCCACGCTCAGGATGGCGATCAGCGGAAACCAGATTAGCAGGTGCACCCAGATCGGAGGGCTATAGGCCATCTCGACGAAGAGCGCGGCGAAGCCGACGAAGATGCCCACCGCCGACATGGCGAAAAAGGCCGGGCCGTCGGCCGCGTTCAACTGGCCCAGCTGCAATCCGCAGCTGTCGCAGCGATCCTCCAGCTTGAGGAAGCCCGCGAACAATCGCCCTTCCCCGCATCGGGGACAACGCCCCGCCAGTCCCGCCTTCCAGATACTGGCGCCCCGGTTCGCCACCTAGCCGCCTTGGAAGGCGACGTAGATGAAGGCGAACAGGAACAACCAGACCACGTCCACGAAATGCCAGTACCAGGCCGCCGCCTCGAAGCCGAAGTGCTTCTGCGGCGTGAACTGGCCGGCCATAAGCCGCAGCAGGCAGACCGCCAGGAAGATCGTACCCACCAGCACGTGGAAGCCGTGGAAGCCGGTGGCCATGAAGAAGATGGAGCCATAGAGCTTCGACGCCGCCGCCTCATCGTTGAAGAAGAGGTTCTCGTGAAGGATCTCCATATATTCATAGGCTTGGATGCTGGTGAACAGCACGCCAAGGATGACGGTCAAGATCAAGCCCATGCGAGCGGCCTTGCGATTGCCCACCTGAAGCGCGTGGTGCGCCCAGGTGACCGTGGTGCCCGACAGCAGCAGCGTCAGGGTGTTCACCAGCGGAAGGTGGAAGGGGTCGAGCGTTTCGACCCCGGCCGGAGGCCAGGTCTCCCAGGCGGTGCGGACCTCCTCGATCGGCGAGAAGGTGCGCACCTCCGGGAACAGCGCCATCTCGAAGAACATCCAGAAGAAGGCGGCGAAGAACATGATCTCGGAAGCGATGAACAGGATCATGCCGTAACGGAGGCCGATCTGGACCACAGGCGTGTGCTCGCCCTTGCGGCTTTCCTTGATGACGTCGCGCCACCAGCCGAGCATGGTGTAGGCCACCAGCGCCGCGCCCAGCGCCAACACCCACCAGGTGCCGGCGTCCAGCCCGAACAGCCCCTTCTTCCAGACCACAAAGCCAATCGCCATGACCAGCCCGCCGATGGAGCCGATCAGCGGCCAGGGGCTGGGGTTCAGCAGATGATAGTCGTGTCGGACGGCTCCGTGCGCCATCGTTCCCTCACGCTGGATACTGGTCGGAGCCTATAACGCCCGACAGCGCCAAGGGGCAACGGCCCAGTCTCGAAAGCTCTGGCCCGAAAGCTCTGGCGCCGACGGTCAGCCCGGCTTGGCGGGGTCCGTGGGGAAGAAGGTGTAGCTGAGCGTCAGCTCGTCCACACGGCGGGTCTCCGGATCGGTGGCCAGCTCAGGGTCCACGAAATAGATCACCGGGAACTCGACCGTCTCGCCCGGCTGAATGGTCTGGGCCTCGAAGCAGAAGCATTGCATCTTGCGGAAGTGGGGGCCCGCGGAAGCCGGCACGACGTTGTAGGTGGCCATACCCGTGGCGGGCCGGTCACTCGTATTGGTGACCTTGAAATAGGCCATGTTGGTGGCCCCGATCTTGACCACCTGCCGGGTCTGTTCGGTGGTGAACTCCCAGGGGAGGCCGCGCGTGTTGGCGTCGAAACCCACGGTCACGGTGCGGTCCAGCACGGTCGAGGACGCCTTGTCGGCGCGCCGAGTGGCCCCGTCAAAGCCCGTCACCTGGCAAAAGGCGCGGTAAAGCGGCACGGCGGCGAAGGCCGCCCCCGTCATGCCCAGCACCACCGCGCCGCAGATTGCGGCCGTTCGCGCCGCAGCCTTGGACCGGGCCGCGCTCATCGGACGACCTGGCCGGCCGCAACGGGCTGGGCGGCGGTGCTCTGCTTCAGGCGCACGGCGGTGATCGAAAAGACCAGGGCGGCGAACAAGACGCACAGCAAGGCGATGGCCAGGCTGCGACGGCGCCGCGCGGCGGCGGCGGCCGCCCCTTCTCTGAACGGGTCGTGGGGGGCGTTCATACGGCCGCTCCGATCAGGCGTTCGGCCAGGAGCACGGCGAAGAGGCCGAACAGGTAAAGGATGGAATAGGCGAACAGGTCGCGGGCGGGCTTCGCCTGGGCCTTGGCGTCATACAGGTCGCCGTCGCGTCCGGCCCAGCCGTCCGGCGCGTCTCCGGCGCGAGACCGGAACACCCGCCAGGCGAGTAGCAGGAACACTGCGCCGCCGCCGACACTGGCCGCCGCATAGGCCCAGCCGCCGAGGCCCACCAGCGCCGGCGCCACGCCCACGGGCGCCAGGATCAAGCTGTAGAGCAGGATGGCGCGGCGCGTGACGGCAGGGCCCTTCATCACGGGCAGCATCGGCACTTTCGCGCGAGCGTAGTCGTCGCTGGCGTAGAGCGACAGCGCCCAGAAGTGCGGCGGGGTCCACAGGAAGATGAGCGCGAACAGCAGCCAGGCCTCGGCAGGGGCGGTCCCGGTCGCGGCGGCCCAGCCGATCACGGGCGGCAGCGCGCCGGCCGCCCCGCCGATCACGATGTTCTGGGGCGTCCGACGCTTCAGCCACACGGTGTAGACCAGGGCGTAGAAGACGATGGTGAACACCAGCAGGCTCGAGGCCAAGGCGTTGGTCGCCAGCCCCATCAGCAGCACGGCGAACAGACCCAAGGCCGCCCCGAAGCCATAGGCTTCCGGCGCCGGCACCCTGCCCGCCGCCACCGGGCGTCCGCGGGTGCGCTTCATGACCGCATCGATGTCCGCATCGAAGGCCATGTTCAGGGCGCCGGCGGCGCCCGCGCCCACCGCGATGCAGAGCACGGCCACCCCGGCCGTGAGCGGATGGATCGGCGCGCCCGAGCACACCATGCCCGTGAGCCCGGTGAACACCACCAGCGACATCACCCGCGGCTTCAGCAGGGCGAGATAGTCGCGCCAGGTCGCAACGGCCTGGGCGCTCGGGGCGGGGCTGGTGAGGACGGCGTCGGCCATGCCGCAGGGAGTCTCCAAAAGGAAGCTCCCGCCCGGTGCGCCGGACGGGAGCCGTATATAGTCGCCCGACCTCCGGGATCAGTGCCCTTCGGCGCGGACCACGGGGGGATCGTTGAACTGGTGGAAGGGCGGCGGGCTAGGCAGGGTCCACTCAAGCGTGGTGGCTCCGATGCCCCAGGGGTTCGGCACGCCCTTGCGCCGACGAATCGCGGCCTCGGCCAGCATGATGAAGAAGAAGGCGAGCCCGGCCACCATGATGAAATAGCCGATCGACGACACCTGATTCCAGAATGCGAAGGCGTCGGGGTAGTCGACGTAGCGGCGCGGCATCCCCTGCATGCCCAGGAAGTGCTGCGGGAAGAAGATCACATTTACGCCGATAAAGAAGATCCAAAAGTGGATCAGCCCCAGGATCTCGTTGTACTTCACGCCGAACATCTTCTCGAACCAATAGTAGAACCCGGCGAAGATGGAGTAAATCGCTCCCAGAGAGAGCACATAGTGGAAGTGCGCCACCACGTAATAGGTGTCGTGGAAGGTGTAGTCCATGCCGGCGTTGGCCAGCACCACGCCGGTCACGCCTCCGATGGTGAACAGAAAGATGAAGCCCATCGCCCACAGCATGGGCACCTTGAACTCAATCGACCCGCCCCACATGGTCGCGATCCAGCTGAAGATCTTCACCCCGGTGGGCACGGCGATGATCATGGTCGCGGCCACGAAATAGGCGCGCATGTTGATGGGCGTGCCGTCCGTGTACATGTGGTGGGCCCACACCACGAAACCGATGAAGCCGATCGCCACCATGGCGTAGGCCATGGCGAGATAGCCGAACACCGGCTTCTTGCTGAAGGTGGCCACGATGTGGCTGACCATGCCGAAGCCCGGCAGGATCATGATGTACACCTCCGGGTGGCCGAAGAACCAGAACAGGTGCTGGAACATCACGGGGTCGCCGCCCGCGCCCGGGTTGAAGAAGGCCGTGCCGAAGTTCCGGTCGGTCAGCAGCATGGTGATGGCGCCGGCGAGCACGGGCAGGGAAAGCAGCAGCAGGAAGCTGGTGATCAGCACCGACCAGGCGAACAAGGGCATGCGGTGCAGGGTCATGCCCGGCGCGCGCATGTTGAAGATGGTGGTGATGAAGTTGATCGCCCCCAGGATGGAGGCCGCCCCCGCCAGGTGGAGGGAGAAGATGACCAGGTCCATGGCCGGGCCGGCGTGGCCCGAGGTCGACAAGGGCGGGTAGATGGTCCAGCCCGTGCCAGCGCCCAGCCCCTGGCCGCCGTCCACGAAAGGCGTGATCATCAGCAGCACAAAGGCCGCCGCCGTCAGCCAGAAGCTGACGTTGTTCATCCGGGGAAAGGCCATGTCCGGCGCCCCGATCATGAGGGGGACAAACCAGTTGCCGAAACCGCCGATCATGGCGGGCATGACCGTGAAGAAGATCATGATCAGGGCGTGGGCGGTGACCACGACGTTGTACCCGTGCTTGCCCTCGAACACGCCCAGCCGATCGAGCAGGGAGCCTTCGGTGAAGACCTGCAGGCCGGGTTCATAGAGCTCCCAGCGGATAAGGCCGGACAGGATGCCGCCCACCGTCCCGGCCACAATGGCCAGGATCAGGTACAGCGTGCCGATATCCTTGTGGTTGGTGGAGAAGAACCAGCGCGCGAAGAACCCCGGCTTGTGGTCGGAGTCCGCGTGCTCGGGATGGGTGTCGTGAGTGCCCGAATACTCGCGGGCGGCGGGGGTGGTGGCCATCGTCGGACCTTACTGAGCCGGCGCCGCGGCGGGGGCCGCGGGCGTGGGGGACGTGGGAACGGAGCCCGCCGGGCGCGGGTCGCCCCCGGCGGGATTGGGTGCGGCGGGGTTGGCGGCCGCCGGGGTGACCGGGGCCGCTGGCACGGTGGAGGCGGCCGGAGTTCCGATCTGGCCCGCGGCGGCGGCGGCCGGCTGCGGCGCCGTAGTTTGCGGACCGGCGGCGGCCCCCGGCACGGTGGGCGGGGCTGCAGAGGCTGCCGAGGCCGGGCGCTGGCCCAGCACGCCGCCGTTGCGAACCACCCAGGCCGCGAACTCCGCGCGGGGGACCACCCGGACCTCGACCGGCATAAAGGCGTGGTCGGCGCCGCACAGCTCGCGGCAGTTCCCGTAATAGGTGCCGACCCGGTCAGCCTTGAACCAGGTTTCGTTGATCCGGCCGGGAATGGCGTCGAAGGTGTAGCCGAACGCCGGCATGCCCCAACTATGGATGACGTCGGCGCCGGTGATCAGCACCTTCACCACCGCGCCCTGGGGCACCACCATGGGATTGTCCACCGCCAGCTTGAAGGGCCGGCCCGCTGCGCGCGCCTGGTCCTCCGGCAGCATGGTGGAGGTGATCTCGGCGATCTCCTGATCGGGATACTCATAGCCCCAGTACCACTGGTAGCCGGTGACTTTCACCGTGAGATCGGCGCGTGGGATGTCGTTGAACTGGAACAGCAGCTTGTAGCTGAAGATGGCGATGAACAGCAGGATCAGGACGGGCGCAATCGTCCACATCACCTCCACTGGGGTGTTGTGGGTAAAGCGCGCCGGCGTGGGGTTCGCCTTGCTGTTGAAGCGCACGGCCACATAGATCATCAGCCCGAGCACAAAGAGCGTGATCAGGACGATCGCCGGCGTGAGGATGGCGTTGTGGAAGAAGTGTGCGGCTTCGGCGACCTCCGTCCCGGGCGGCTGAAGCCCCATGGTGGGACCGGGGGTGGGCTGGCCCAGAAGGTCTTGCGCGAACGCCGCGCCTGCGAAGGCCGTCACGCCTCCTGCAACCAGAACGCCGAGCAGGCCGCCCGGTGCGTTCCTGGTCAGCCGTGAATTCCGCATCCGTCCCTCGCACTCGCCGTCGGGAACGCCCGCCGACCCGCCACAGATAAGCCGCCTCCCCCTTGCTACACGCGGCAGCACCGCGCGAAACGCCGCAGGACGGGGAGGCTGATCAGCTGGAGGCTCTACCGGCTCGCACGGGCCTTGCCAAGCGGCTCCGGCCGAAGCCGGAGCGCGCCTGGGCGCCCACTTGAACCGTTCGGGAGGGCTGAACTCAGCGGGGCATCAGGACCTTGTCGACGACGTGGATCACGCCGTTGGATTGCATCACGTCGCCCTGGGTGACCCGCGCCGTTCCACCGCTTTCGTCCATGACGGTGAGCCCGTTACCGCTCATGTGGACCATGAGCCGGCTGCCTTCGACGGTGGTGAGGTTGGCGGTGCCGTTGCCGGCGCGCACCCGGGCCATCAGGTCGGCCGCCGTGAGCCGGCCGGGCACCACGTGATAGGTCAGCACCTTCTGCAGCTGAGCGCGGTTGGCGTCCTGCATGAGCGAGTTCCTGGCGGAGGCCGGAACGGCGTTGAAGGCCGTGTCGGTGGGCGCAAATACGGTGAAGGGGCCCGGGCCCGACAGGGTGTCGGCCAGCTGCGCCTGGACCACGGCCGCGACCAGGGTGCGGTGGATGGGGGAATTCTGAGCGTTCTGGACGATGTTGCGGTTGGCGTACATGGGCGCGCCCGCTACCGTGACGCTGCCCGAGCCCGAGGCTCCCATCGAGCCCGAGTTCATGGAGCCGCCGCTCATGGAGGCTTCGGCGCCCATGGAGCCCGCCGCGGCGTCCTCGTTCATCATGCCGGCGCCGGGCATCCCCGCGCAGGCGGACAGAGTTGCGGTGCAGGCCGCGCCCGTGATCAAGCTAAACATTCGGTTCATGACCATCTTCCTCGTCGACAAACCGACACACCGTCGGCCCTTCTCTAGCGTTCAACCGGGCCGTTGGTGGCGCGGCGGACCGCTCTGGGCGTTAATGCCGCAGCCGGCTTAAGGCTGCAGGCGGCCGGTGCGCCAACCCCCGGCCTCGCGATCGAAGGTCAGTCGGTCGTGCAGCCGGAAAGGCCGATCACGCCAGAACTCCCAGGTATCGGGGATGATGCGCCAGCCGCTCCAATAGTTCGGGCGCACGGGATCGGCTCCGGACAGCCCGGCCTCCACCTCCGCGATCCGCGCTTCCAAGGCTTCCCGGCTCTCCAACGGACGGGATTGGCGGGAGGCTATCGCCCCGATCCGGGCGTCCCGTGCGCGCCCGGCGAAATAGGCGTCCGCCTCCGCCGCGCTGACCGGCCCGGCTCGTCCGCGCACCCTGACCTGGCGGCGAAGCGTCTTCCAATGAAAGACCACCGCTGCCCGCGGATCGGCCGCGAGCTGGACGCCCTTGGCGCTCTCCAGATTGGTGTAGAAGGTGAAGCCGCCCGCCTCCAGCCCCTTCAACAGCACGACCCGGACATCCGGGGCCCCCTGGCCGTCCACGGTGGCCAGGGCGAAGGCGTTGGGGTCGTTCGGCTCCGTGGCCTTGGCCGCTTCCAGCCAGCGGGAGAAAAGGGCGAAGGGGTCCGTCTCAGCCCACATGGTCTCGTCGGCGTTGGCGGCCGCCTGGCCGAGATAATCCTCGCGGGTGGGGGACGGCGGGATCAGCGGCTCGGTCATGGCGCTTCTCTAGGCCGCACCGGCCCGGGAAGCGAGGTTAACCCTTTGTTGACCTTAACGGACCAGGGTCTTCAGCGTGATTCGCTCCGACCGCCGCGCCCGAACCCACGCCAAGGCCGACTTCGCCCTCCTGGGCGCGCCCGCCGGCGCCGATGGATCCGCGGTGCGCCGCGCCTTTCTGCAAGCGGTCAAGGCCGCCCGACCGGACCAGGGCGGCGATCCCGAACAGTATCGCGAGATCATCGCCGCCTACCGGCGCCTGCAGGGGCCGGCCGGACCCGACGACCTCGATGTGCGCCTGGAGGTGAAGATCAACGCCGAACTGGCCCGCACGGGCGGCCACAAGCTGGTGGGCCTGCCGGACGGACGGCGTTTGCGCGTGAAGATTCCTCCCGGCCTGGACGACGGCGATATCCTGCGGCTGTCGCGCCAGGGGCTGAACGCGCCTGGCCGCTGGGGGGACGTCTACCTGACCCTGCGGGTGGCCGAACCGGTCCGCGTGGTGCCGCCGCGCCCCCCCGCAACCCCGCCCAACACCGAACACCTGCTGCGCCGGTTCCAGGACAGCTGGGCGGCCTGACCCCGCTCCGCTAAAGCGGGGCCATGTCGCACAACACCTTCGGTCGGCTGTTCCGAGTGACCACCTGGGGCGAAAGCCACGGGCCGGCCATCGGCTGCGTGGTCGACGGCTGCCCGCCGGGGATCGCGCTGAGCGAGGCCGAGATCCAGCCCTGGCTGGACCGCCGCAGGCCGGGAACCAGCCGCTTCGTCACCCAAAGGCGCGAGCCGGATCAGGTGCGGATCCTGTCCGGCGTGTACGAGGGCGTCACCACGGGCACGCCCATCAGCCTCCTCATCGATAACCAAGATGTCCGCTCCAAGGACTACGCGGGGATCACCGACGTTTTCCGGCCCGGCCACGCCGACTGGACCTACCAAGCCAAGTACGGGGTCCGCGATCCGCGCGGCGGCGGCCGCTCCTCGGCGCGTGAGACGGCCGCCCGGGTGGCTGCGGGCGCGGTCGCCCGCAAGATCATCGCGGGCGTGAGGGTTCGCGCAGCGGTGGTCCAGGTCGGGCCGCACGCCGTGGACCGCGCTCGATGGGACTGGGCCGAGGTCGAGCGCAACGCCGTCTTCTGCCCCGATCCCGAGAGCGTTCCCATCTGGGAGGCGCACCTGGACGCGGTGCGCAAGGCAGGCTCCTCGAGCGGCGCGGTGGTGGAGGTCGAGGCCTTGGGCGTGCCGCCCGGCTGGGGCGCGCCCGTCCACGCCAAGCTGGACGCCGAGCTGGCGGGCGCGCTGATGTCCATCAACGCGGTCAAGGGGGTCGAGATCGGCGCGGGCTTCGCCTCCGCCCTGATGTCCGGCGCCGAAGATGTCGACGAGATGCGCGCGGGCCAGGACGGGCCCGTATTCCTGTCGAACCACAACGGAGGCGTCCTGGGCGGCATCAGCACCGGGCAGCCGTTGGTGGCGCGGATCGCGGTCAAGCCCACCGCCTCTGTTTCGACCCCGCTTCGGACGGTTGATCGGGATGGAAAGGACGCCGAGATCCGCACCACGGGCCGCCACGACCCCTGCGTGGGCCTGCGGGCGGCGCCGGTGGCCGAGGCCGTCACCGCCTGCGTCCTGGCGGACGCCTTTTTGCAGCACCGGGCTCAGGTGGGATAGCTCCACTCTCCCGATCACCGCCCGGAAGTCGGGCTCATCTACGCCAGGGCGCATGGTCGCCGACCCGGATGCGCTCCGATCCAGCCATGGACCCGGCCTTCGCCGAGGAGAGCGGCAAAGAGGATGATTTTGCTCGGTCTAACCCTTGCGACGTCGCAGCCTGCGCCTACCTACCCCGTTGAAGGCGCTGAGCATTCGGGCCTTCAGACACAACCCTTGCTGATTTCAGAAGGACTTCAACATGCGTACTGCCGACTTCTCCCCCCTGTACCGCTCCATGGTCGGTTTCGACCGCTTGGCCACCCTGCTGGACGCCGCGTCCAAGAGCGAAGCCGCCTCGAACTGGCCGCCCTACAACATCGAAACCACCGGTGAGAACGCCTACCGCGTCGAGATCGCCGTAGCCGGCTTCAAGCCCGAAGAACTGAACGTCGAAGTCAAGGAAGGCACGCTGATCGTCTCCGGCCGCAAGGCGGCCAATGACGGCGAGCGGCGCTACCTGCACCGCGGCCTCGCCGAGCGGAACTTCGAGCGCCGCTTCCAGCTGGCCGACTATGTGGTCGTGACGGACGCCGGCCTGGCCGACGGCCTGCTGCAGATCGACCTGCGGCGCGAGCTGCCGGAGGCGATGAAGCCCCGCCGGATCGAGATCAAGGGCGCGACCCAGGGGCTCGGCCAGACCCAGCCCGAGCTGATCGAAGGTCAGGCGCAGGCCGCGGCCTAAGCCGAACTGACCGTTGAGCTGAACCGGGCGGCGTGGGCGACCACGCCGCCTTTTTCACGCGGGCTCCAGACCCTTGACGCCCTTGAGATCGGCGTCGTCGAGGCGCGCGCCTCTAAGATCGGCTCCGGTCAGGTCGGCGCCGCGAAGCACGGCGGCCCGCAGGTCCGCATGGAGCCAACGTCCCTCGCCGACCGCTAGGGGCCCCAGGGCGGCGTGGCGGAGGTCGGCCATGTTGAGCCTCGCCCCCTGCAATCGAACGCCGCGCAGATCGGCCTCGCGCAGATCGCAGCCGCGCAGGTCCGCGCCTTCCAGATGCGCGCCGGCCAGCCGCACGCCTTGCATGTTCAAACCGTAAAAGACGGCGCCGCGCGCGGAGAGCGCCGGCAGGTTGCGCGCGACCAGCGACTTCAGCGCGCGGAGGTCGGCCCCGTCCAGGTTCAGCGGCTTGCCGCCCTGGGCCTGGGTTTCGCACCAGAGCTCGTGCTCGGCCAGCATGGCCGCATGGTCGAGTTGACCCACGTCCGCGCCCGCCGCCTTGTCGGTCAGCACGCCTGTCATGTCCGCCTGGGTGAGGTTGGACAGCGCCATCTTGGCTCCGACCAGGACCGCGTCATGCAGGTTGGCGCCGGTCAGGTCCGAGCCCGACAGATCGGCGCCCGCCAGGTCGGCGCCGCTGAGATCCGCCTGACGCAGGTTGGCCCGGTGGAGATTGGCCTGCTTCATCCGCGCATCGGAGAAGTCTGCGCGGGCGGCGACAATGCCCACAAGCTTGGAGCGCTGCAGATTGGCGCCCGCCAGCGAGGTGGGATTGGCCTCTTGCCGCGCGTCCACCGTGCGCAGCCCGACATTACGATCAGCCGCCGTGATCGCCCCCTCGCGCATGTCCGCCTCGGAAAGATCCGCCGCCGTCAGGTCCGCGCCCCGGAAACAGGCGCCGCGCAGGTCGGCCCGCTTCAGGCTTGCGCCGCGCAAGGTCGCGCCCTCCAGATCGGCCCCGAACAGGCTGGCGCTGTCCAGCCGCGCCTTGGAGAAGTCGGCGCCCCGGAGCACGGCCCCGGTGAAGTCGGCGTCGCGCAGGTCGCGACCCGCGAAGCTCACGCCCGAGAGGTCGCTGAAGCTGAACACGGCGCGTTGGCCGCCCATGCGCCCGGTCTGCAGCATGGCGTGCTTGCGGCAGGCGGCGTCCGCCTCCTTTTGGCCGAGGCGCCGGTACTGAAGAGGGTGGCTGGCCGCAGCCGCCATGAACGGGTCCTCCGCACGCAGACGTGCAGCTAACGGCGTAGCTGACGAGGGTTAACCGAGCGCTGACGCCGCTTCCTCGGCCAGCAGCCCTAACTCCACCGCCACGCCCGCGGCCCTGAGCCGCTCGGGTCCCCTCCCGGCCGCGTACGGGTGCGGATCGCGGAGGGCCGCCACCACCCGGACCACACCCGCCTCGAGCAGCCGCTCAGAGCACGAGGGCCGGGCCGAACTCCGCTGGCCGCAGGGCTCAAGGGTGACATAGGCCGTGGCCCCTCGCGCCGCTTCGCCCGCCATCTCGACGGCCTGTTCCTCTGCATGGGGCCGCCCCCCCATGCCCGTGACGGCCTCAGCCACCACGACGGCGCCCTGCACCAGCACGCAGCCCACGGTGGGGTTGGGCGCGGTCAGCCCGACATGCGGCAGCGCCACGGCGATCGCGCGGCGCATGAAGAGCTCGTCCGACACCCCGGTTCCGCTCACCCCGGCGAAGGCCCGGAGCCAGACCGCCACGCGCGGCCTCTCGCGGAAAGGCTTGGTTTGCTCCTTAAATGGACCCCGCCTTCTCTGAGGAAGGCGGGACGCTGGAGCTTCCAGGGGTCTCCAGTCACCCGAGAACGGGCAGCGGCTGCGCCCGGCTCTCGTCCAGGTAGCGGGCGCTGGTGGGGCGCAGGTCGTCGTCAAGCTCGATCAGCAGGGGATTGCCCGTGGGAATCTCCACGCCCACGATGTCGTCTTCGCCAACGCCGAACAGATGCTTGACGACCGCGCGGAGCGAATTGCCATGGGCGGCCACCAGCACGGAGCGGCCGGCCCGCAGCCGCGGCGCGATCTGCGTCTCCCAGTAGGGCAGGACGCGCTCCAGCGTGGTCTTCAGGCTCTCCGTGTTGGGGATGTCCAGACCCTGGTAGCGGGGGTCCTTCGAGAAGTCGTGCTCGCTCCCGGGCTCCATGGGCGGGGGCGGAATGTCATAGGAACGACGCCAGATCTTGACCTGCTCCTCGCCGTGCTTGGCGGCGGTCTCCGCCTTGTCCAGACCGGTGAGCGCGCCGTAGTGGCGCTCGTTCAGCCGCCAGTCCTGCTCCTCCGGCACGCCCGGTTGACCGGCGGTCTGTAAGGCGATCCTGCAGGTCTCGATGGCCCGGCGCAGCACGGAGGTGAAGGCATGGTCGAAGCGCACGCCCGCCGCCTTGATCAGCGCGCCGGCCCGTCGCGCCTGGGCCACGCCTTCGGGCGTCAGCTCCACGTCCACCCAGCCGGTGAAGCGGTTCTCGAGGTTCCACCGGCTCTGGCCGTGGCGAAGAAGGACGAGTTGGGGCATGAGGGCGGGGTAGGTCCGGGCGCGAACGGGGTCAAGCGGACCGCCCTGTGCTGCAGGCGCTCCCAGGCGGCCGCGCGCCGTTGAGCCCCCGGCCGGAGGTCTGAACGGCTCCCGAGGCGAGTTCCCCGTCCAAACGCCGCCCGTCCAAAGGCTGGAAAGGGCGGTCTCCGTTTGAAGAGCTGACGACCCCGGAGTATCAGCGCCCAACATGAACGACCGGGTCTTCTTTTCCCTGTGCGCGCTGGTGGCCATCGGCCTGATCGCGCTGGCGTTGGTCTGGCCGCAAGGGCTGGGCGCGCGCTCGCCCGAGCCGTTCGGGCGGCCTCTCGCCCAGCCGGCGCCGCCCGCGCCGGGCGCGGCGGCTCCTCCGGCCCCAGCCTCCGCAACCCCGGCCACCGCCGCTCCATGAGCGCGGTCGAGGTGGGTCGCCGCGTCCTGCTGGCCGAAGCGGAGGGGCTGCGCCGCGCGGCGGACGAACTGGGGGACTCCTTCGCCCGGGCCGTGGAGGTGTGCGCCGCCGGTCGCGGCCGCATCGTCTGCACGGGGGTGGGCAAGTCCGGCCATGTCGGGCGCAAAATCGCCGCCACCCTGGCCTCCACCGGCCAGCCCGCCATCTTTGTCCACGCCACCGAAGCCAGCCATGGCGACTTGGGCATGATCGGCCCAGGCGACGTGGTCCTGGCGCTGTCCCGCTCCGGCGAGACCCGCGAGCTGGCCGACGTGGTGGCCTACGCCAAGCGTTTCTCCATCCCGCTGCTGGCGGTCACCGCCGCGGCCGGGAGTGCGCTGGGCCGGGCCGCCGATGTGCTCCTCCTGCTGCCGGATGTGCCCGAAGCCACCGACGCGGTGAATGCGCCCACCACCTCGACCACCCTGCAGATCGCGCTGGGGGACGCCTTGGCCGTGGCGCTGATGGACCGCCGCGGCTTCGGCGCCGAAGCCTTTCGCGCCTTTCACCCCGGCGGCAGCCTGGGCGCGGCCCTGCGAACGGTGAACGACCTGATGCACACCGGCGAGGAGCTGCCGCTGGTTGAGGCTGACGCGCCCATGCGCAGCACTCTTCTGGTCATGACTGAGAAGCGGTTCGGCGTGGTGGGCGTGGTCGGGGCGGAGGGACGGCTGGAAGGGGTGGTCACCGACGGCGACCTTCGCCGGCACATGGACGGCCTGCTTGAGCACACGGCCGGCGAGATCATGACGCCCGCGCCCCGCGCCGCCGGCCCCGACCTGCTGGCCGCCCAGGCGCTGAAGCTGATGAACGACGCCCGGATCACGGTTCTCTTCGTGGTCGAAGACGCTCGCCCGGTGGGCATCCTGCACATCCACGACCTGCTCCGCGCAGGCGTGCTTTAGGCCTCTCCCCTCCCGGGGGTGGCGATTTGCCCTCCCCTGCGGCCTCCCCTACAGAGCCCAGCTACTTTGAAGCCGGTGTGATCCCGATGCCCCTGCCCCCGGCCCGCGCCGACTTGGTCAAGAACACGCTCGAGTTCGAGACCATTCCGCTAGTCAAGCCGTCCGGGTTTCGCGAGTACGACGCGCGCTGGCTTTTGGACAAGGAAATCAACCTCCTCGGCCTCCAGTCGCTGGGCCTGGCCTTGGGGACCTATATCCACGAGGTGGGCGTGCAGCCCCGCGTGGTGGTGGGTCACGACTTTCGCGGCTATTCGCTGTCGGTGAAGCAGGCGCTGAGCCTGGGCCTGATCGCCGCCGGCTGCGAGGTGCTGGACATCGGCCTGGCGCTCAGCCCCATGGCCTATTTCGCCCAGTTCGACCTGGACGCTCCCTGCGTGGCCATGGTCACCGCCAGCCACAACGAGAACGGCTGGACCGGCGTCAAGATGGGCGCCGACCGCCCCCTGACCTTCGGCCCGGAGGAGATGGGCCGCCTGCGCGAGATCACCCTCGGCGGACTGGGCGTGGAGCGTCCCGCCGGCAAGCTCACCCAGGTGGAGGGCGTGCGCGAACGCTACATCGCGGACTGCGCGGCCCGGGTTCAGCTCCGGCGCCCGCTCAAGGTCGTGGCCGCCTGCGGCAACGGCACGGCCGGCGCCTTCGCGCCGGAGGCGCTGCGCCGCATGGGCTGCGAGGTGATCCCCCTGGACGCCGAGCTCGACTTCACCTTTCCGCGCTACAATCCCAACCCGGAAGACCATGAGATGCTCATGGACATGGCCAAAGCCGTCCGCGAACACGGGGCGGACCTTTGCTTCGGCTTCGACGGGGACGGAGACCGCTGCGGGGTCGTCGACGATCAGGGCGAGGAGATCTACGCCGACAAGATCGGCCTGATGCTGGCCCGCGACCTGTCGGCCCAGCGCCAGAACGCGACCTTCGTCGTCGATGTGAAGTCCACGGGGCTCTACGCCACCGACGCGGTGCTGAAGCAGAACGGCGCCAGCGTGGTCTATTGGAAGACGGGCCACAGCTACATCAAGCGCAAGACCGCCGAACTCGGCGCCTTGGCCGGGTTCGAGAAATCGGGCCACTTCTTTTTCAACGAACCGCTCGGTCGCGGCTATGACGACGCCCTGGTGGCCGCGGCCAATGTCCTGGCCATGCTGGACCGCAATCCCGGCAAGCGCTTGTCCGAACTGCGCGCCGCCCTGCCCGTCGCCCACACCTCGCTCACCATGTCGCCCCATTGCGACGACGAGAAGAAGTACGGCCTGGTCGAAGACGTGGTCCGCGAGTACCAGGCGCTCGCCGATGGGGGTGGGACCATCCTGGGACGCCGGATCGCCGAAGTGATCACGGTGAACGGGGTCCGCGTGGCGCTGGAGGATGGCTCCTGGGTGCTGGTTCGCGCGTCCTCCAACAAGCCCGAACTGGTGGTCGTGGTCGAAAGCCAGCGCTCTGAGGACGACATGCGGGCGCTGTTCCGCGATGAGGTCAAGGCGCGGCTGTCGAAGCGCCCCGAAGTGGGCGCCTACAACCAGGAAGTATGACGTGCCGGCCGTCGCCCCCTCGCCCGTGAAGCCCTTCCTGATGTTCGAAGGCCGCGCCGAAGAGGCGATGAACCTCTACGTCTCCTTGATCCCGGACAGCCGGATCGAGCGGGTCGAGCGCTATGGGCCCGAAGGTCCCGGCGCCCCGGGCTCGTTGAGATCGGCGCTTTTCCTGTTGGGCGGCGCGCCGGTGCTCTGCAGCGACAGCCCAGTGGCGCACGCGTTCACCTTCACGCCATCCCTGTCGCTGTACGTGACCTGTCGTTCGGAGGAGGAGATCGGGGGCTTGGCCGCCGCCCTGCCGAAGGCGGGAAGTTCCTGATGCCGCTGGAGGACTACGGGTTCAGTCGGCGCTTCGCTTGGGTGAACGACCGCTTCGGCGTCTCCTGGCAACTGAATCTCGAGTAGGAAGGACTTCTCCCCATGCGTGTAGCCATGATCGGCACCGGCTATGTGGGCCTAGTGTCCGGCGCCTGCTTCGCCGACTTCGGCCACGAGGTCACCTGTATCGACAAGGACGCCGGCAAGATCGAGCGGCTGCGCGCAGGCGTCATGCCCATCTATGAGCCCGGGCTGGAGGGCCTGGTGGCCGCCAACGTCCGTGAGGGCCGGCTGTTCTTCGCCACGGAGGCGGCCGAAGCCGTGCGCGAAGCCGACGCCGTCTTCATCGCCGTGGGTACGCCCTCCCGCCGTGGCGACGGCCACGCCGACCTGAGCTATGTCTACGGCGCCGCCGAGGAGATCGCCGACCAGTTGGAAGGCTTCACGGTGGTGGTCACCAAGTCCACCGTGCCGGTGGGCACGGGCGACGAGATCGAGCGCATCATCCGCGCGCGGCGCCCCGAAGCTCAGTTCGCCGTGGTCTCCAACCCGGAGTTCCTTCGCGAAGGCGCCGCCATCGACGACTTCAAGAAACCCGACCGGGTGGTGATCGGCACGGAGGACCCCCGAGCCCAGCCGGTCATGCGCGAGCTTTATCGCCCGCTGCGCCCTCTGGAGACGCCGATCCTGTTCACCGGGCGGCGCACCTCGGAGCTGATCAAGTACGCCGCCAACGGCTTCCTGGCGATGAAGATCACCTTCATCAACGAGATGGCCGACCTCTGCGAAGCGGTGGGCGCGGACGTCCAGCAGGTGGCGCGCGGCATCGGGCTGGACGACCGCATCGGGCCCAAGTTCCTGCAAGCCGGCCCTGGTTACGGCGGCTCCTGCTTTCCCAAGGACACCCTGGCGCTGGTGCGCACGGCCGCCGACGCCGGCAGCCCCGTGCGCCTGATCGAGACCACCGTGGCCGTGAACGAGGCCCGCAAAAAGGCCATGGCCGCCAAGATCGCCGCGGCGCTCGGCGGCGATGTGCGCGGCAAGACGGTGGGCGTTCTGGGCCTGACCTTCAAGCCGGACACGGACGACATGCGCGACAGCCCCGCCCTGGATATCGTGCCGACGCTCCAGGCCATGGGAGCCCGCGTTCAGGCGCACGATCCGGAGGGCGCAAACGAGGCCGCCCACCTGCTGGACGGCGTCGACTTTATGGATGGGCCTTATGAGGCCGCTGCGGGCGCTGACGCCCTGGTCATTCTCACGGAATGGAACGCCTTTCGGGCGCTGGACCTGGACCGGATCAAGCTCCTGATGGCCCAACCGGTCGTGGTGGACCTCCGCAATGTCTATGATCCCACGGAAATGGCCGCCTCCGGCTTTCGCTATGCCAGCGTGGGTCGCGCCTAGCCGGGCGCGCCCACGCCTCCACCTGGCGTCAAGGGCTTGAGTGCTAAGGCGGAGGACGCTTTTGGCTTCGCCGTCCTTGCCCTTCGCCGAACTTCATCCAGCGCTCCGGCCGCCTAGGGTCGCCCGCCCGAACCTCGGAGCAGGCGGGCTCGTGCAGCGTGACCGCCCGACATCCAGGACACGGGGCGGCCCGTGCGACCGGAGGTCGGCAGGGCGCATCGAGCAGGTCGGCCGTGCAGGCTAAGCCCGGCCGGGCCGCGGGTGCGGTTCTGGCGGGAGCCTTGTTCCTGGCCACCGGCGTGATCGCTTTCGACGTCCTGCGCGGCGCGGGACCGCCGGCTCAGGCGCTCGCCACCGACGCCCTGCTGCTGGGAGCCCTGGTCGCCGTCGCGGTGATCGCCGTGCGAGCCCGACGGGCGGCGGCGGCCGCAGCGGACCTGCTCCGGCGCAGCGAGGCCCGGCACCGCTCGATCCTCGACGGCTCGGGAGAGGCGATCATCATCATCGACGACCAGGCCACGATTTGCACCTTCAACGGCACGGCGGAGCGCATGTTCGGCTACGCCGCCGGCGACATCGTGGGCTCCAGCCTGGAGCGCTTGATGACCGATGGCGCGCGCGGCGCCCACGCGGCCTACCTGGCCGCGAACGGCGTCACCGCCATGGTGGAGGCCGTCAAGCTGCGCACGACCCACAAGGGCGTGCGCAAGACGGGCGAGGTCTTCACCTTCGAACTGACCATGACCGAGTGGCGGGATGGACGGCGCCGCATGTTCACCGGCGCCATGCGCGACGTCACCGAGCGCGAGCGCGCCGCCCAGGCGCTCCTCGCCAATCAGGCCCGCTACGCCGAGCTTTACGAGAACAGCCCCGAACTCCTTTTCATCTACGCGGTGGGGAGTGGCGGCGGTTTCCTGCTGGAGTCCATGAACCGGGCGGCGGAGGAGTACGTCGGCTACACGCGCTCCGCCATCGTGGGACGCACTCCGGACCAGTTGGCCCTGCCCGAAAGCGCGCGCCCGTTCAAGCGCGCCCTGCTCGCCTGCCTCGACACGCGCGCGAGCCTCAAGGACGAGATGCCCTTGCGAACCGACCGAGGGGTCTTCAGCCTGCCCGTCACGCTGTCGCCCATGGAGGACGCCTCGGGCGCCATCACCCGCATCCTCGCCAGCAGCCGCGCCCAACCTTCAGCGCTCGAGGTCCGAGCGGCCTGAGGCGCTTCCCCGCAACGGCTGTGCGCGCTAACCGTTGGACATGGCCGACCTCTCGTCGGCGGCCTCGGAGCGGTTCATGCGCGTCATCATCCTCGGCGGAGACGGCTTCTGCGGCTGGCCCACGGCGCTTCACCTGTCGGCCCGCGGCTGGGACGTGGCGATCGTGGACAACGGCTCGCGCCGGCGCATCGACAACGAGCTGCAGGTGCAGTCGCTGACGCCCATCCGTGAGTTGGACGAACGCATCGCCGCTTGGCGCGAGGTGAGCAACCGCGAGATTCACCGCCGCGACCTGACGGTGGGCAAGGATTACGACGAGCTGCTGGCCTTTCTCGGCGAGTACCGGCCTGACGCTGTGGTGCACTTCGCCGAGCAGCGCGCCGCGCCCTATTCAATGAAGTCGGCGCGCCACAAGCGCTATACCGTCGACAACAACCTCAACGCCACCAACGACATCCTCGCGGCCATCGTCGACAGCGGCCAGGACATCCATCTGGCGCACCTGGGCACCATGGGCGTCTACGGCTACGGCACGGCTGGGATGAAGATCCCCGAGGGCTATCTCAAGGTCCGGGTCGAGACGCCCCAGGGCTGGGTCGAGCAGGAGGTCCTCTACCCCGCCAACCCGGGCAGCATCTATCACATGACGAAGACCCAGGACGCCCTGCTCTTCCAGTTCTACGCCAAGAACGACAAGCTCCGAATCACCGACCTGCACCAGGGCATCGTCTGGGGCACCCAGACCAAGGAAACGCGCCAGGACGAGCGGCTGATCAATCGTTTCGACTATGACGGCGACTACGGCACGGTGCTCAACCGCTTCCTGATGCAGGCGGCCGTGGGCTATCCGCTGACCGTGCACGGGACCGGAGGCCAGACGCGGGCCTTCATCCACATCCAGGACACGGTCAAATGCGTGGAGCTGGCGCTGAACAACCCGCCCGGGCGCGGTGACCGCGTGTCCATTCTCAACCAGATGACCGAGACCCACCGCGTTCGCGATCTGGCCGCCCTTGTCGCTCGCCAAACCGGCGCGGAGGTGGCGCATATCGAGAACCCGCGCCAGGAGGCGGCGGAAAACGATCTCGCGGTGATGAACCAGCGCTTCCTGGGCTTCGGGCTGAAGCCCATCACGCTGGAGGAAGGCGTGCTGGGCGAGGTGGCGGAGATCGCCCGCCGCTATCGCGACCGCGCGGACCTGTCCAAGATCCCCTGCGTCAGCCACTGGAACCGCGAGCGGGCCGAGGCGGGCGGCGGCCTGGCTCCGCTGCCGCCGGAGCCGCCCGAGCGCTTGCGCGCCGCAGGGTGACCTTGAGAGCTCAGCGGGAGGCGCGCATCTTCCTCCCATGAGCGCCGCGCCCAAGCTGATGACGGCCGAGGAGTTCCTCGTCTGGTGCCTGGACCAGGAGGGCCGCTGGGAACTGGTGGGCGGTGTGCCGACCTTGATGATGACCGGCGCGCGCCGCCGGCATGACCTGGTCACCACCAATCTGATCATCGCGCTCGGAAACAGACTGCGAGGCGGACCGTGCCGGCCCACGACGGCCGATGTGGCCACCCGAATGCCGAACGGAAATTTGAGGCGGGCCGATGTAACGGTGGATTGCGCCTTTCGACCCGACGACGAACTCGAAAGCGGGGAGCCCGTCGTCGTCTTCGAGGTGCTTTCCCCCTCAACCCGGCGGACCGACTTGCTTCGCAAGACGGATGAATATCGGCGCCATCCCACCTTGAAGCACTTCGTCACCTTGGAACCTGATCTGCCCTACGCTCTGGTGTGGACACGTGGGGAGGGCGGAGACTGGACATACGCGGAGGTGTCGGGCCTGGAGGAGGGGCTGGTCCTGAGCGCCCTCGGGCTGGAGCTGCCTATGGCCGAGGTCTATGACGGACTCTCGTTCGAGAGCTGACCCGTCAGCTCCTCCACCGTCGCAATCAGGCGAGCGATGTCTTCCGGCCGTGACAAGCGGTGGTCGCCGGCCTTGATCAGGGTGAAGACCACGTCCGCGCTTTCGAGCGCCTCTGCGAAAGCGAGCGCGTGGCGCCAGGGGACTTCCGCGTCCGCCGCGCCCTGCAGGATGCGCACAGGCGCGGTGATCGGGACGGGGCCGGGCAGCAGGAGCCAGCGCCGCCCATCCTCGATCAGGCCGCGGGTGATGGGGTAGGTTCCGCCGTACTCTGACGGCTGGTTCCACACGCCTTGCTCTTCGAGCGCTCGCCGCTGCTCCCCGCTGAATGCAGGCCACATCAGGGTTTCGGTGAAGTCGGGCGCGGGCGCGATCAGCACCAGCGCGGCCAGGCGCTCAGGTCGCGCAACCGCGATCAGGCCCGCGATCCACCCGCCCATGGAGGACCCGACCAGGATCAGCGGCCCCTCCGCCAGGGCGTCGATCACGGCCAGCGCGTCGTCGCGCCAGCGCCCGATCGTCCCGTCGGCGAAATCGCCCGAGCTCTCGCCATGGCCCGAATAGTCGAATCGCAGAAAGGCCCGCCCGTTCGCCTCCGCCCAGCCGGCCAGCGCCTCGGCCTTGGTCCCGCTCATGTCCGAACGGAAGCCGCCCAGCCAGACCACCGTGGGGGCCCGCCCCTCGACGGCGCGCCAGGCCAGCCGCTCTCCCCCGTGCTCCAGCCGCCCGCGTCGTTCGCTCATCCCGCTCCGCCCTGCTATGGCCGCCGCGTGAGCGAACTGCCTCCCAAGACCGTGGTTCTGCAAGTCATCCCCGAGTTGGAGACGGGCGGGGCGGAGCAGACCACCCTGGATATCGCCGCCGCCGTGACCGCCGCGGGCGGCCGCGCCCTGGTGGCCAGCCAGGGCGGACGCATGGAGGATCGCCTGGCCCGGGCCGGGGGAGAACTGATCCGCTTGCCGGTCGCCTCCAAGAACCCGCTTGTTCTGGGCGCCAACGCCGGGCGTCTGGCCCGCATCATTCGTCGCGAAGGCGTGAGCCTGGTTCACGCGCGCTCACGCGCTCCGGCCGTCTCCGCACTGAGGGCGGCCCGGGCCGCCGGAGTTCCTTTCGTGGCCACCTATCACGGCGTGTACAGCGCGCGGACGCCGCTCAAACGCCTATGGAACTCCGTCATGACCCGGGGCGACCTGGTGATCGCCAATTCCGCCTATACCCGCGACCATGTCCTGGCCGAGCATGGGGTCCATCCCGACCGGGTGGTCGCCATCCCGCGAGGCGTCGACCTCGCCCGCTTCGATCCGGCCGCCGTCAGCTCCGAACGCGTTCGCGCCCTGGCCGGCGCCTGGGGCCTCGACCCGGACGAGACCCGACCCAGGCTGCTGCTGGCCGGCCGCCTCACCCGCTGGAAGGGCCAGGGTTTGATGATCGACGCCGTTTCCCGGCTGCTGGAGCAGGGAGGTTGCCCCGATCTGCTGGTGCTCATGGCCGGGGACGACCAGGGCCGTCACGGCTACCGGGCCGAACTGGAGCGCCAGATCGCCGACGCCGGCCTGTCGGAGACCATACGCCTGGTGGGCCACGTCGAGGACATGCCGGCCGCCTACGCCCTGGCCGACCTGGCCGCCGCGCCCTCGCTGGAGCCCGAAGCCTTTGGTCGCACAGCCGTGGAGCCCCAGGCCATGGCCCGTCCGGTTCTCGCGGCCGACCACGGCGCCGTGCGCGAGACGGTGGTGAACGGCGAGACCGGCTGGCGCGTGGCGCCGGGCGACGTCGAGGCCTGGGCCGCGGCCCTGTCCGCCGCCTTGGCCGCAGGCCCGGACCGCTGGGCCGCGATGGGCCGGGCGGGACAGGCCCGAGCACGGGCGCTCTACTCGGTGGAGGCCATGCAGGCCGCCACCCTCCAGGCGTATCGGCGGGTGCTGGGCGCGCGGTCCTCTTCCATGCCGAACAGGACGGAAGATCAGGAAGGGGTGGAGGCGGCGGGGCTGGGCGGAAGCTCTCCGGCGAGCCCTGATGGGTGAGCCGCGCCGGCGTCCGGCCGCGCCCTCCTCCGCCCGCGGCCGCATCCTTGTGATAAAACTCGGCGCCTTGGGCGATGTGGTGCTGGCCCTGGCCGCCCTGCATCGCATCCGCCAGGCGCACCCGGAAGCGGAGATAACCGCGCTCACGACCCCGGCCTACGCCCACCTGCTGGGCGCCTCCCCCTATGTGGACCGGGTCGAGACCGATGGCCGGCCCACGGGCCCGGCGGCCACCCTGGCCATGCTCCGTCGCCTTCGCCGCGCCCGCTACGGGCGCGTCTATGATCTGCAGACCTCTTCGCGCAGCGACGCCTATTTTCAGGCCCTCCGCCCCAGTCCGCCGCCCTGGTCGGGCACGGCGCGCGGCTGCGCACTGCCGCACCGCAACCCCGACCGGGACCGGATGCACACCCTGGAGCGCCAGGCCGACCAGTTGAAGGACGCCGGCATCTGGCCGGACGCGCCCACCCAGCCCGGCAGGGCTCCCCTTCCCGATCTGTCCTGGCTCGTGGACCCGGAGGCGCCGGCCCGCTTCGGCCTGGCGCGCAGCTACGCGCTGCTGGTTCCGGGCGGCTCGGCCCACCGGCCCGAGAAACGCTGGGGCGTCGATGGTTACGGAGCCCTGGCCGAAGCGCTCCAACTTCGGGCGATCCAGCCTGTCGTTCTGGGCGGCCCCGCAGAGCGCGAGCTCGCGACCGCCCTGCCCGCGGCCCTTGACCTCACCGGCAGGACCAGCTTCGCCGACATCGCTTCGCTGGGCGCGGGGGCGACGCTGGCCGTGGGCAATGACACGGGGCCGTCGCACCTGCTGGCCGCCGCGGGAGCGCCGCTGCTGGCCCTCTTCTCCGCCGCCTCAGACCCCGAGCTGACCTCGCCTCGAGGCCCCGCGGTGACGGTCCTGCGCCGACCTGATCTGGCCGAACTCCCTGTCTCCGAAGTGCTTCAAAGCCTGGAGATGCTCGGGCCGAATGCTTGAAGACCACAGGGATTCAAGTCATATAGATCGTTGGCGAGATAAGATGCGAACCTGCGTCCATCTCGCTGCGTTTTGTATCAACAGCCAGAGAGAGCCGCCCCCATAAGACGTCCCATGCAGGCGCCCCCCGTGAAGGACGGGCCGCGCACCAACGAAGACATCCGGGTCCCCAAGGTCCTGCTCATCGATGAGCACGGCGAGAAGCAGGGGATCATGCCGACCTCCGCCGCCATCGAAGCCGCGCAGGAAGCGGGCCTGGACCTCGTTGAGGTCTCCCCCAACGCCGACCCCCCCGTCTGCAAGATCTTGGACTACGGCAAGTTCCGGTTCCAAGAGCAGAAGAAGAAGAACGAAGCGCGCAAGAAGCAGAAAGTCGTCGAGATCAAGGAGATCAAGCTCCGCCCCAACATCGACGACCACGACTATGACGTCAAGGCCCGGGCCATGCATCGCTTCTTCGAGGAAGGCGACAAGGTTAAGGTCACTCTTCGCTTCCGCGGCCGCGAACTGGCCCACCCCGAACTCGGCATGAAGCTGCTGCAGAAGGTGCGCGCCGACTTCGAGGAAGAGACCAAGGTCGAGTATGAGCCCCGCATGGAGGGCAAGCAGATGATCATGATCCTCGCGCCCAAGTGAGGACGGGGTTTCGCCTGGGCCCAAGATGGAAGCCGAAGTTCCGCCGCTCGTTCGAGCCTACCTGGACGCCTACAACGCCGGGGACGTGACCGGCATGGTCGCCTGTCTCGACGAAGAGGTGACGTTCGAGAACGTCTCCAACGCATCGGGGGTCATGCAGCTCAGCGGCAGGCCAGCGTTCGCGGAACAGGCGCGCAAAGCCGCGGCGCTCTTTTCAAAGCGCCAACAGTCCGTCCTGAACTCGGTCACCGGGCCGGAAATGGCCGCCCTCGATGTGGCCTATGTCGCGCGGCTCGCGGCCGACCTTCCGGGTCTTGGCAAGGCCGGGGACGAGGTGCGACTGCGCGGAGCCTCGTTCTTCACCCTCCGCGACGGTCGGATCGTCAGGATCGTGGACATCAGCTGACCGCGGCGCTCTTCCGAGTTCCCGTGTTCAGGCCCAACCGGGGATCGGCGTCGGCGAGCGAACTCTGGCCTGAGCCAGGCTGCGGGGCTTTTTGCGTCCCACCGCCGCAGCGGGTTCCTGCTGCACAAGGCCGCTCGGCGCCGCTAAGGTGGTCGCAGCTATCGAGGTTCCCCGTGCTGAAGTCCGCCTGCACCGCCGCTCTCGCCCTGCTCTGCCTGACCGGCGCCGCCGCCTCTCAGGAGGCGGGCGTCCGCCCCGCGCCGCCCGCCGCGCCCATCACCGCGCCGCGCGACATCCCCTACCCGGGCACGATCCGGCTCACGGTGGACGCCTCGGACACCGACCACCGGATCTTCCGCGTGCGCGAGACGGTGCCCGTCCAGCGGGCTGGGCCCATGACCCTGCTTTATCCGCAGTGGCTGCCCGGCAATCACGCGCCGCGGGGCCCGATCGCTCAACTGGCCGGGCTGGTGATCCGCGCCAACGGCCAGGTCATTCCCTGGCGGCGCGATCCGGTCGAGGTCTACGCCTTCCACCTCGACGTGCCCGCGGGCGTCTCAGCCCTCGACCTGCAGTTCGAATACCTGACGCCCACCGACGGCGAGCAGGGCCGCGTCGTGGTCACGCCCGAGATGCTGAACCTGCAGTGGGAGAAGGCGCTGCTTTATCCGGCGGGCCACTACGCCAGCGGGATCACGGTGGAGCCGTCGGTGGTTCTGCCGGCCGGCTGGAGCTACGGCGTGGCGCTTGAACGCGGAACGGGGCCCGGCCCCGTGACGGGCGGCGGCGTGCTTCATAGTCTCCAGCCGGTCTCGCTGGAGACGCTGGTGGACAGCCCGATGTTCGCCGGCCGCTATTACAAACAGGTGGACCTCGATCCCGAAGCCGCCGCGCGCGGCCGCCCGCCCGTGCGGCTGAACATCGTGGGGGACGCGCCCGAGAACCTGGAGATCAAGCCCGCGCAACTGCAGCAGCACCGGGCCCTGGTGCGCCAGGCCGACCTGCTGTTCGGCGCGCGCCATTTCGATCGCTACGACTTCCTGCTCGCCACCACGGAGCGCATGGGCGGCATCGGGCTGGAGCACCACCGCTCCAGCGAGAACGGCGTGGGCGCCGACTATTTCACCCAGTGGGACGAGGACCTGAACGCCCACGACCTGCTGCCGCACGAATACGTCCACTCCTGGAACGGCAAGCACCGCCGTGGGGCGGACCTATGGACGCCCAACTACAACGTCCCCATGCGCAACAGCCTGTTGTGGGTCTATGAGGGCCAGACCTCATACTGGGGGCCCGTGCTAGCGGCCCGCTCCGGCCTGCTCACCAAGGCGCAGACGCTGGAAACCCTGGCCATGACGGCGGCCGCCTACCAGGCGCGGGCGGGGCGGGCCTGGCGCAGCGTGGCCGACACCACCTTCGGCCCGGTGGTGAGCGCGCGGCGTCCGCAGCCCTGGACCGATTACCAGCGCGCCGAGGACTACTACACCGAAGGCTCGCTGATCTGGCTCGACGCCGACACCCTGATCCGCGAGCGCTCCGGCGGCCGCCGGTCGCTGGACGATTTCGCGCGCCGCTTCTTCGGCGGCCGGGGCGGCCGCGCAACGGTGGTCACCTACACCTTTGACGACGTGGTCTCAGCCCTGAACGCGGTGCAACCCTATGACTGGGCGACCTTTCTGCGCACCCGCGTGGAAGGCGTGGGCCAGCCTGCGCCCCTGGCCGGCTTCGCCCGGGGCGGCTACCGCCTCGTCTACCGCGACACGCCCTCCTCCGTGTTCAAGGACGAGGAGGCCACGCGCAAGGTGACCGACCTCACCTACTCCCTGGGCCTGGTGGCCAATCGCGAGGGGCGGCTCACCTCCGTGCGTTGGCAGGGCCCCGCCTACGCCGCCGGCCTGGCGATCGGCGCCCAGATCATGGCCGTGAACGGCCAGGCCTTCGACGGCGACCGGCTCCGCGCCGCCGTGCGCAACGCAAAGGGCGGAACTCAGCCGATCGAGCTGCTGGTCAAGCGTGGCGACCAGTTCCGCACGGTGCGCATCGCCTACGCCGAGGGCCTGCGCTACCCGCACCTGGAGCGCATCCCCGGCGCCCCGGCCCGGCTCGACCAGATCCTGGCCGCCCGCTAGCGCCTCGCCGGGGCGGCCGGCGAAAGCTATAGTCGCCCCATGATCCTCCGCCGATCAGACCGACGTTGGGGGCGCGGTGCTCGCCGTGCCGCTGGCCCGGCCGGAGGCTGAGCTGCAACCGAGCGTGGCAGCCGCCGCCGGATGACAGGCCGCTCGCGCGGAGGTAGCCTGCCGGCATCCTGGGGGATTCATCGATGCGAGTTCTAGCCGTCTTCACAGCCGTCGCCGCCGTCCTGGCTGCGGGCACGGCGTCTGTCACGGGAACCTCCGCACTCGCCCAGACCCCAAGCGCACCACCCCTGGCGGCCTACGCCCGCCCGCCTGCTGCGAACGACGCCGTGGTCTCCCCCGACGGCGCCCGGGTCGCCTATGTCGAGACGCAGGGCGACAAGCGCACCGTCCGCATCCGGACCTTCTCCGGGCAGGTCCTGGCCGCCCTGAACGCGGGGGACCGCGCCGTGCTGTTCCTCGAATGGGCTGGGCCCGACCATGTGCTCATCGTGACGCGCGGGCCCGTGGGCCCGTTCCAGACGCCGGTAGGGGAGATACCCCGCCAGGACATGAACGTGGCGGTCAGCTACGACCTCTCCACGCGGGCGAGCGCGGGAATGCTCAACAACATTCCCGGGCTGACGGGGGCCATCAGCAGCTACCCCCGTCGGATCGCGTTTGAGAACCGCGCTGCGGTGATGGTCACGGCTCTCAACATCAGCAAGAACGGCGTCGGCGGTTTCGAGTACGCCCCCTACCGCGTCGATCCTCGCACGGGCCGCGGCGTCCAGGTGGGCTCCGGGTCCCTGGACGTCACCCACTGGCTGGCGCGCCCGAACGGGGATGTGGCCGCCCGCTCCGTCCGCCGATCCAACGGAGACTGGCTGCTGCAGACGCGTCGCGGCGCCGGCTGGGCCGAGTTGGCGCGAGTCCCCGCCAGTGTCGCCACCCCCAACCTGCTGGGCTTCGGCCGCGACGGCCGCAGCCTTCTCGTCTTCGGCGGCCCGAACGGCCGGAACGGCCTACAAGAGATCGCCCCCGACACGGGAAACTGGAGCGCACCCCTGCCGGAGGCCTCCTTCGCACCCCCCACCTACTTCGACCGGAGCGGCGACGGCCGGGTGCTGGCCGCCTTCGGCCCCGCCTTCGACGCCGCCCCCATAATCTACGATCCCGCGCTTCGGACGAGCTGGGCGGTCGCAGGCCGAAGCTTCCCCGGCAAGCAGCTGCGCTTGATCGACATGGCGGACGACCGCCGCACCCTGATCTTGGGCGTGTCCGAGGCCGGCGGCCCGGAGTCCACCTATGTTCTGGACCTGGACGCCAAGCGCGCCGATCTCGTGGGAGAGGAGTATCCCGACCTCCCGGCCGAGGCCGTGGCGCCCCTTCGCGAGATCAGTTTCAAGGCGGGGGACGGCACGGCGCTCGAGGCCGTGCTGACCACTCCTCGCGGACGTGAACCCAAAGGCCTGCCGCTCGTCGTGCTGGCCCAGGGGTTGTCGAGGAACGAAGAGCCCCGCTTCGACTGGGTCGCCCAGGCTTTGGCTTCGCGGGGTTACGCCGTGCTTCAAGTGGACTCGCGCGACTCCGGCCCTGGTCGCGAGCGGGCCGGCGACGGTCAGTTCGGCCGCAAGCTCCAGACCGACCTCAGCGACGCCGTCCGCCACCTGGCCTCCACCGGTCTGGCCGACCTCGGCCGGGTCTGCATCGTGGGGCTGGGCGACCACGGCGGCTACGCGGCCCTGGCCGGCGTCACGGTGGAAGCCGCGCCCTACCGCTGCGCCGTGGCCGTCGGCGCCCGCTCGGACGTTCGCGCCGAACTGCGGTCCCTGAAAGAGGCCGCCGGCGGTTCGGCGGAGGCGCGCTACGCCGCCGCTCTGCGCCGGCTCGGGGTATCAGGCCCAGGCGACGACCGGCTGGACCCGATCCTGCCCGCGCGTCAAGCCGCGCGCGGCCGGGCGCCCGTTATGTTGTTGCATGCCGCGAACGATCCCAGCGTCCCGGCTGCCGACGCCCGGTCCATGCAGACGGCGCTCCGCCGCGCCGGGCGGACGGCCGAACTGATCGTGGTTCCCGACGCCGACAGCGGCCTCACGCGGGAAGCCGCCCGCTTGCGCGTGCTCGCCGAAACGCTGCGCTTCCTTCAGGCGCACAATCCGCCGGCCTGACCTGCGGGACTTTCCGTCAGCCTGGTGGCCTTCGTGAGAAGCACAACCCGCCCGGCGCCCCCGCCCGTCCCTGATCTTGCGTCGGGGCGGGCGCTGGCGTAAGAGCGCCGCTCTCTCCGAACCGCCGGGCCCAAAGGCATGCCTGGGCGGTTCTTCCCCTCTCCAGAGGACGGGCCCCGCGCCCGCTGTGAAATGCCCAAACTGAAGACCAAGTCAGGCGCGAAGAAGCGCTTCAAACTCACCGCGCTCGGGCGCATCAAGGCCGGGGTGATCGGCAAGCGCCACCGCCTGATCAGCCACAACGCCAAATACATCCGCCAGAAGCGCGGCACCCAGATCATCGCCCGGTCCGACCAGGACATGATCAAGTCCTACATGCCGTACGGGAGCTGATCGCATGGCCCGCGTGAAACGGGGCGTCACCAGCCACGCCCGCCACAAGAAGGTGCTGGAGCAAGCCAAGGGCTTCTACGGCCGCCGCAAGAACACCATCCGCGTCGCCAAACAGGCGGTCGACAAGGCCGGCCAGTACGCCTACCGCGACCGCAAGGTGCGCAAGCGCAACTTCCGCTCGCTGTGGATCCAGCGGATCAACGCCGCGGCCCGCCAGGAAGGCTTCACCTACAGCCAGTTCATCCATGGGCTGGAGCTCGCCGGCGTCGACATCGACCGCAAGGTCCTGGCCGACCTCGCGGGTCAGGAGCCGGCGGCCTTTACGGCGATCGCGACCCAGGTGCGCACCGCCCTGCAGAACAACACCGTCGCGGCCTAGGCTCTCCACGGCTCATCCCCGCGCAAGCGGGAATTCCCGCAAGCGGGGACCCGGCCTACGGTTGAGCGCTTCCGCCGGCGGCTTCGGCCGTTAAACGCCTGGTTCCCGCCGCCGCGGGAACCAGCGGAAATCCCCATGGACCTACAGGCCCTCGAGACCGATCTCCTATCCCGGATCGCCCAGGCGCCCGACCCCGCCACGCTGGAGTCGGTGCGCCTGACGGCGCTGGGCAAGACCGGCGCCATTTCGCAACTTCTGAAGTCGCTGGGCGCCATGTCGCCCGAGGAACGGCGGGTGCGCGGCCCGGAGATCAACGGGTTGCGCGACCGAATCCAGACCGCGCTGGCCGCCCGCCGCGACGGGCTCGAAGCCGCCGCCCTCGATGCGCGGCTGGCCTCCGAGCGCGTGGACCTGACCCTTCCCGCCCCGCCCCGCCGGCGCGGCTCGGTCCACCCCACCATGCAGGTGATGGACGAGCTGATCGCCGTCTTCGCCGAGATGGGCTTCGCCGTGGCCGAAGGTCCGGACATCGAGGACGACTGGCACAACTTCACCGCGCTGAACTTCCCGCCGGACCACCCCGCGCGCGACACCCACGACACCTTCTTCCTGAACCCCGGCCCCGACGGCGTCGCCGGGCTGCTGCGCACCCACACCAGCCCGGTTCAGGTCCGCACCATGCAGAAGGGGGGCGCGCCCGTGCGCATCATCGCGCCCGGCCGCGTCTATCGTAAGGATTACGACCAGACCCACGTGCCGGTGTTCCACCAGATCGAAGGCCTGGTGGTCGATCGGGGCATCCACATGGGCCACCTCAAGTGGACTCTGGAGACCTTCATCGCGCGCTTCTTCGAGACTGACGCGGTGACAACCCGCTTCCGCCCCCACCACTTCCCCTTCACCGAACCCTCGGCCGAGATGGACGTGCAGTACGAGCGCATCGAGGGCGGCATTCAGATCGGCCGGGGAACCCGCTGGCTGGAGGTCCTGGGCTGCGGTATGGTCCACCCCAGGGTGCTGGCCAACTGCGGCATCGACCCTGACGAGTTCCAGGGCTTCGCCTGGGGCATGGGCGTCGATCGCCTCGCCATGCTGAAATACGGCATCCCCGACGTCCGCGACATGTTCGCCGCCGACCCCCGCTGGCTGGCGCACTACGGGTTCTCGCCGTTCGCGGCGCCCAATCCGGCGTCCGGGCTGAGCTGAGAACGCCCGCCATGATCAACCGTGAAATCCGGACCACGGCCACGGACCTGCGCGCGCCCCGCTTCCAGGACCAGGAGGTCTGGCTCCCGGCCCTGATGATGGCTGCGCTCCAGGCGGGAGAGCGCGCCATCACGGGCCGCAGCTTCAGCAACTGCCTGCTGCACGGACCCGCGGTCTTCCTGGCGGCGGGAGGCAACGCCATGAACGCCTGCAACATGGGCTTCACGGGCGGGGACACGCGGAACCTGCTGCTGCGCCCTGTCTCCCCCACGGGCGTGATCGGGGCGATCCCCTTTGTCGACTGTCGCTTCGAATGGTGCGACTTCGACGCGGTGGGCTTCACGGGCAATGAGGCCTTCATCGCCTCCATCCTGGGCGTGCCGGAGGGCGAAGTCGGATGAAGTTCACCCCCTCCTGGCTGCGCGACCACCTCCAAACCTCCGCCTCCACGACGGAGATCGCCGAGGCCATGACCATGGCCGGGCTGGAGGTCGAGTCCGTCGAAGATCCGTCCGCCAAACTGGCCCCCTTCACCGCGGCGCGCATCGTGGAGGCCGTGCAGCATCCCAACGCCGACCGCCTGCGCGTCTGTCAGGTCGACACCGTCCAGGGCCGGCTGGAGATCGTCTGCGGCGCCCCGAACGCGCGCGCCGGCCTGGTCACCGTCTTCGCCCCGGTCGGGACCTACATCCCGGGTACAGGGATCACGCTCGAGCCCCGCCCCGTCCGCGGCGTGGTCTCCAACGGCATGCTCTGCTCCGCCGCCGAGCTGGAGGTATCCGCGGAGTCGGACGGCATCGTTGAGCTCGACCCGGCGCTGGATGTCGGCACGCCCGCCGCCGCCATCTTCGGCGCCGAGCCGGTGATCGACTTCGAGGTCACCCCCAACCGCCCGGACTGGCTGGGCGTCCAGGGCATCGCGCGGGACCTGGCCGCGGCCGGCCTAGGCCGCTTCACGGACCGCCAGCCCGAGCCGGTCGCGGGCCGCTTTCCCTGCCCGATCAGCGTGCGCATCGAAGCGCCCGAGCTCTGCCCCGTTTTCGCCGGCCGTCTGATCCGGGGCGTTCGCAACGGCCCCTCCCCCGACTGGCTCCAGGCCCGCCTCAAGGCGGTCGGCCTCAAGCCCATCAGCGCCCTGGTGGACGTCACCCAGTATCTCACCTTCGACCGCGCCCGGCCGCTGCACGTCTATGACGCGGGCAAGCTGGTCGGGACGGCGGTGATCGCGCGCGCCGGCAAGCCCGCGCCGAAGCCCGCGGCGGACGACCACTTCGACGCGACCCGGTCACCCGAGCACGCCGACGAACAGCTCATCGCGCTGGACGGCCGCACCTATGACCTGACCGAGGCCATGTGCGTCATCGCCGACGCCCACGGCTCCCGGCCCATCGGCCTGGGCGGCGTCATGGGCGGGGCCAGCACCGGCTGCGACGAGACCACGACGGACGTCTTCATCGAGAGCGCCTGGTTCGCCCCCATCGCCACCGCCCGCACCGGCCGCACCCTGGGCCTCAGCTCCGACGCCCAGTACCGCTTCGCCCGCGGCGTGGACCCCGGCTCCGTTCTTCCCGGCCTGGAGCTCGCCACCGCGCTGATCTTGGAGCTCTGCGGCGGCGAGCCCTCCGAGATCACCGTGGCCGGCGCCCCGCCCGAAGCCCCCGAAGCCTTCCCGTTCGACCCGGCCTATGTCGAGCGCCTGAGCGGGCTGTCCATCCCGCGCGCCCGCACGCTGGAGATCCTGACCGCGCTCGGCTTCGGCCTGGAGGATGCGGGTGAGGCGGTCCGCGTCCAGCCGCCCAGCTGGCGCCGCGATGTCGAGGGCAAGGCCGACCTGGTCGAGGAGGTCGCCCGCATCCAGGGCTACGCCGCCCTGCCCTCCACGCCCCTGCCGCCCGCCCAGCCCCGCCCCGGCGGCGTGCTCACGCCCCTGCAGGCTCGCGCGCGCACCGCCCGCCGTGCGCTGGCGGCCGCCGGCTACCAGGAGGCGGTCACCTGGTCCTTCACCGCACGCGACAAGGCCCGGCTGTTCGAGGGAGGGCAGGACGCGCTGGTCGTGGCCAACCCGATCGCCTCGGACCTGGACTGCATGCGCCCCAGCGCCCTGCCCAATCTGATCGAGGCGGCCGGCCGCAGCGCCGCGCGCGGCTTCCCCGACCTGGCCCTGTTCGAGATCGGCCCCCTCTATCTGGAGGCCACGCCTGGGGGTCAGAAGCTCGCGGCCGCCGCCGTCCTGGCCCCCCATCCCCCCCGGCGCTGGGACGGAGGCACGGAGGACCCGCTGTTCAGCCTCAAGGCCGACCTCCAGGCCCTGCTGCTCGAACTCGGCGCGCCAACGGCCTCGTTGCAGGTCGTCCAGGGCGAGGCCTCGAGCTGGTGGCATCCGGGCCGCAGCGCTTCCATCAAGCTTGGCCCCAAGGTGACCCTGGCCGAGTTCGGCGAACTGCATCCGCGCGTGCTCAAGGCGCTGGACGTCTCCGGCCCGCTGTACGGCTTCGAGCTCTTGCTGGGCGCCATCCCCGAACCGCGCCGCAGCCGCGGCAAGACCCGCCCCGCGCCGGCCCTGTCCCCGCTTCAGCCGCTCACCCGCGACTTCGCCTTTGTGGTCTCCGCCGACCGCCCCGCCGGCGATCTGGTCCGCGCCGCCGCCTCGGCCGACAAGGTCCTGATCAGCGAAGTGCGCGTGTTCGACGTCTACCGCGGCCCTGGCGTGCCGGAAGGGTCCAAGTCCGTCGCCCTGCAGGTCACCCTGCAACCCCGCGACAAGACCCTGACGGACGCGGAGATCGAAGCCTTGTCGGCCCGGATCGTCGCGGCGGCCGCAAAGCTCGGCGCCGAGCTCAGGCGCTGACGCGCCGGCGGGAGCGGCATCGGTCTTGCTGCGTTAAGGTTTGTCATGCCCACGCCCCCCGCTCTTCGCCCCGCAGCCGCGATCGCCCTGCTGCTGCTGGCCGCCGCCTGCCAGAGCAATCCCAAACAGGTGGTGCTGAACCTCGACACCACCGACCCCCGCTGGCAGAGCCGCCGCTGCATCGCCCATCGCAAGGCCGCGGCCGACTACAATGACGGCGAGCGCACCCGCGCCGTGGTGGGCCTGGCCGACTACGCGGCCCCCTTTGTCGGCACCGCCGCCTCGAGCCTGCTGAGCTGGGGCAAGGATCCCCAGCGCGCCGCCCTGAACGAGCGCATCCAGCGCGACTGCGTGACCCCCGCGCGCGTCGTGCTCCGCAGCTATGTCGCCAACGGCCGCGAGGTGAACTACCGGGCCAAACCCTACGGCCGCCGCCCCGTCCGGCGCTAGCCGAGGCGGGCGCCCGCCCCTCAGCCTGGAGGTTCCAGCGCCTCTCTCCCGCTCTCCCCGGCGAAAGCCGGGGCCCACCGCGCCGCCCGCGCCATTCGGAGGGATCGCACCCCGCCGGTCGGGACACTTGAGCCAGTCGCGCCCGCGGCCTGGACCCCGGCTTTCGCCGGGGAGAGCGGAAGTGAGGAACGGCGCCCCGTGGCCCTGACTTCCGCCGGACGCCGCAGCAGCTTGCCTGGCGCGCGGACCTGCCCCCTAATCCCGCTCTCCCCGCGGAATGGAAGGAGGCCCCCCTCAGAACGGCAGTAGATTCCGCTGGCGGCTGTAGACCAGGTAGCCGACGTTGGCGCCCAGGCGCAGGCCCAGGCCCGCGCGGATGGGCGCCAGGGTCACGCCCTCGGCCTGCTGGTAGTTAACGCCCAGGCCGCCCACGAGATAGGCCGAGCCCTCCACCCCGGGGTAGCGGCGGAACAGGTCCTCCGGCCGCTGCAGCCCATAAACCAGGGTGAACACCCGCGCGGCGTTGCCGCCGAAGTCCCAGCCCACGGTCGGCCCCTGCCAGAACACCTCCTGCTGGGTCGCGGGCTGCTTCATGTACAGCACGCCGCGGCCATAGCGCAGGCCCACTGCAAAGGCGCCCGAGCCCTCCTGGCCCGCGATATAGGCCGTGGGCCGGCGGCCGTTCTGTTCATTGGCCACGCGCTCGATGGTGGCCCCGATGGCCTCGGCGGTGACGCCCAGGAAGTTGGATCCGGCCTGGGCCAGCTCCTCGCGACTGTACTCCGGCGCTCGGCCCGGAGGCGGCGCCCCGGCGGCGGTGCCCTCCACCGGATAGTTGGGCTGGCTGGTCCCGGGCCCCGTGCTGGCGCAGGCCGACAGCCCTCCGGCGGCCAGGCCGCCCACGATCAGTTTACGACGGTCCATCCGCGCTCTCCCCGAATCGTCCCCCGATTCGAAACCTGCGCCCAAGCTCCGCCCGATTTGCGGCCCGCTCAAGGCCGGGCGGTCGCCGAGCCGGGTCCGCCCTGCTACATGCCGCCCATGGCTGAACTCACCACCCCGCTCGAGCGTATCCGGAACTTCTCCATCGTCGCCCACATCGACCACGGCAAGTCGACCCTGTCCGACCGCCTGATCCAGACCACCGGCGGGCTGACCCAGCGGGAGATGAAGGAGCAGGTGCTCGACTCCATGGAGATTGAGCGCGAGCGCGGCATCACCATCAAGGCCCAGACCGTGCGGCTGCACTATCGCGCGCGCGACGGGCAGGACTACGTCCTCAACCTGATGGACACGCCCGGGCACGTGGACTTCGCCTATGAGGTCAGCCGCTCCCTGGCCGCCTGCGAGGGGTCCATCCTGGTGGTGGACGCCAGCCAGGGCGTGGAGGCCCAGACCCTGGCCAATGTCTATCAGGCCATCGAAGCCAACAACGAGATCGTTCCGGTCCTGAACAAGATCGACCTGCCGGCCGCCGAGCCCGAGCGGGTGCGCACCCAGATCGAGGACGTGATCGGCATCGACGCTTCCGACGCCGTGCTGTGCAGCGCCAAGTCCGGGCTGGGCATCGA